>JBKPMZ010000161.1:0-4466 GCA_046732415.1 Vulcanimicrobiota bacterium | reverse complement strand
GCCCTGACGACATGAAATTTGCGACCGCGCGCCGCGCAGGACGATGCGGCGCCCGGCCAGGCTTTGGAACAGTGGTGCGACGTCGTAGATGCCGTATCGCTTGCGATGCACTCGCTCAACGCTGAACAACGCGCGGCCTTGATTTTGCGCGACATATTCGATTGGCCGTACGAAGACGTAGCACTGACGCTCAAGAAAAGCAATGCCGCGTGCCGGCAACTCGTTCACCGCGCGCGCTCGGTGCTTGGGCGCACGAATGCGCAGCGTGTGCGCAGCGCGCAAAAAGCGGTTGTAATGCGGTTTCTTCAAGCGCTGCGTGCGGAAGATCCCATGGGCGCGATTCAGGCGATTTCACGCGCGGCATCCGCCGCGTAGCTCACACGCCGGGATCGCATCCAGATTCGGCGGATGGCTGCTCGAATGACATGTAGTTGACCTAGAGCGGGAGGCCTACGGACGGTGAAGTATCCGCGTATGCCGATTCTTGCCGTTTTCCTCATGGCGATTTCGCCCGCGCTGTTCAGCAATATGGAGTTTCGCAACATCGGTCCGCTTTCGGGCCGCATTGACGCGGTCACCGGCGTTCCCGGCGACGGCCGCACGTTCTATGCCGGCGGCTTGGGCGGACTGTTCAAATCCGCTGACGGCGGCGTGACCTGGCAGTCGGTGTTTAATCACCAGCCGGTGAGTTCGATAGGCGCCGTTGCGGTTGCGCCGTCGGACGCAAACGTGGTGTACGTAGGAACCGGCGAACCGAATTTGCGCAACGACGTCGCGTTCGGCGACGGCATGTGGAGGTCGACGGACGCGGGCAAGACGTGGCAGCACCTCGGTCTGAACGGGAGCGGTGCGATCGCGCGCATCGCCGTCGACGAAAAAGATTCCAATCGCGTCTACGTGGCGGTGCTCGGGGACGTGTACAAGGCCAGCAGCGAACGCGGCATCTATCGCACCAGCGACGGCGGCAAGACGTGGCAGCGCGTGCTATATACCGACGATCGCACGGGCGGGTCGAGCATCGCGATCGATCCGTCGAATCCGCGGCATCTGCTGGCGGGCATGTGGGAAGGCTGGCGCACGCCGTACCATTTGAATAGCGGTGGACCGTCCGACGGCGTCTATGAATCCGCCGACGGCGGCGATCATTGGACGCGTCTGCGCGCGAACGGTTTGCCCAGCGGTACCACGGGACGCATTGCGATTGCCTTTGCTCCGAGCAATCCGCTTCGCGTGTACGCGCTCATCGAGTCGAGCGAAGGCTCGCTGTGGCGCAGCGACGACGGCGGCAAGACCTGGAAACTCGTCAACAAGAGCCACGGCATCAATCAGCGGCCGTTTTATTTCACTTCGATGGCGGTCGATCCGAAAGATCAGAATCACCTCTTTTTCATGTCGGTGCAGATGTGGCAGTCGACCGACGGCGGCGCGACCGCAAAAGTGCTGCGCGGCACGCGCGGCGGCGACTATCATTCGATGTGGATCGATCCGCAAAATCCGCTGCGCATGGCCGCAGGCGACGACGGCGGCGCCGAAGTGTCGAACGACGGTGCGAAGTCGTGGCTGAACGCACCGATACAAATCGCGCAAGCCTACCACGTCGATACGGATGACCGCAATCCGTACACCGTATGCGCTGAAACGCAGGACTCGGGCAGTGCGTGCGGTCCAAGCAACAGTTTGGCGTACGGCGGCATCGCGCCAACGGATTTCTTTAGCGCCGGCGGCGGCGAAAGCGGCTGGATCGTGTTCGATCAAGCCAGTCCGAATCTGATCTACGGCGATGGCTATCAAGGCGCGCTCACGCAATACAACCGCAGTGCCGATCAAGTGCGCGAGATAGACGTATGGCCCGAAGACGCAATGGGCTGGCCGGCGGCGCAGTTAAAATACCGCTTTCAGTGGACGTCGCCGCTGGCGATGTCGCCTAAGCACCCGCACCGGCTGTATATGGGCGGCAACGAACTGTTTGCCACGGACGACGGCGGCGTGCACTGGCGCGCGATCAGCGGAGATCTGACGCGCAACGACAAGCGCTTCCAACAGTTTTCAGGCGGCCTCACGCGGGACAATACCAGCGTGGAATACTACGACACGATATTCACCATCGCGGAATCCACGTTGCGCGACGGCGAAATCTGGGTGGGAACGGACGACGGGCTCGTGTGGCTTACGCGCGATGGAGGCAAGCACTGGAGCAACGTGACGCCGGCAGCGATCAAAAACGATCCGGCCGGCGCGTGGGCGCGAATCGATTACGTCGATCCGTCGCCCTTCGATCCGGCCACCGCGTATATGGTTGCGGATTATCACAAATCGGGCGGCCGTGCACCGCATCTCTACAAAACGCACGACTACGGACGCACCTGGACGGCGATTGCGGGCGATTTGCCGCAAGACAGCTACGCACGCATGATCAAGGCCGATCCGCTGCGGCGCGGCATGCTTTATGCGGGCACGGAAACGGGTCTTTGGCTTTCATACGACAACGGCGCGCATTGGATCGCCCTGCAGAACAATCTGCCGACGGTTCCGGTGTACGACTTTACCGTACAAAAGGGTTTCGACGATCTGGTCGTCGGCACGCACGGACGAGCGATTTGGATCCTGGACGATCTGCATCCGCTGCAAGAACTTACCGATGCGGTTACGGCGCAGCCGCTGCACCTGTTCACCGTTCGCCCCGCTTATCGGTATCAGATCAATCAGTTCAGCGGCGCGCCCGGCTCCGGCCAAAACCCGCAGTACGGCGCCGATATCAACTTCTATCTCAAGAGCGAGCCGTCCGCGAAAACGAAAGTGACGGTGCAAATTCTCGACGGCACGCACGTCGTACGTACGCTGACCGTCGACAAACCGAAAGCCGGCATTAACCGCGTGTGGTGGGACCTCGCGTACGAATCGCTGCATCCGGTGAAAAACTACGTACCGTGGGGCGCCGGTGGTTTTAACGGTCCAACCGTGCTGCCCGGGCGGTATACCGTGCGCGTGAGCGACGGTGCGCGGAGCGCGAGCGGACACGTGGACGTGCGATTAGACCCGCGCTCGCATGCAACGATGGCGGTGCTGCGCGCGCAACTGGCGTTTCTGCAGCGCATTCGCGGCGATCTATCGACGCTTTCACGCACGATCGATCGGTTGAACGCCGCGAAGGCCAAAGGCGGCAGCAATGCCGCGCGCATCGACGCGCTGCTGCACAAAATCTACGAGCCGGAAGTTACACAAGGCGAAGATGCGCTGCGCTACCCGCAGCAAGTGTACGGCAAGATCAGTTATCTCGGGTCGGCTGCGCAAAGCGCCGACGCCGCGCCGACCGCCTCGGAGTACGCGGTGCTCCGCGTTTTGGAAACGCGAGCCAAGGCACTCGAGAAAGAGGCGGATTCGCTGTTAAGATGACATGCGTTGCCAGCCGCGCACGATAGGATACGCGGCGAACGCAAACTCTTGCTCGTCGTCTTTTTCGCTGCGGAACGTTGCCGCCCACGGCATGAACCCGTTTCGCAGCCGGTAGTCGAAGTCGAAGCCGCGCGCTTTGGCGGTTTGTTCGGCCGCGCGGTCTTCGCCGGCGACTACGCGCGCATTGCCGATGCGTTCGGGGCGCGTTTGCACGTAGTCGCCCCACACGTGCCACGTACTCATGTGCAGTACGTTTCCGCGCATCGCGCTAGCGAAACAGCCGGCGAGGCCCTCCCAGCGCGATGGTCAGGCGCGCGACGCGTCCGTCGCTGCGCTCCACGAACAAGCAACCGCCGCCTTCCGGTATATCCGTCCAGCAAAATTCCGCGACGATCGTTTCGCCGGTGTACTTCCAGCGTTTGATGCGGATCGCGTCGTCGGGCGGATCGTAGCGAAGGTGCTGCTCGATCGCGTCTTTGCCTTCGAGCGGGCCACGTTCCGAAACGCCTTCGAAATCCAACACGGCATCGTCCGCGAGCAGCGCGAGAAACGGCGCAAAGTCGCGCGTTCGCACGCCCGCGTTGTAGAGCGAAACGATTTGAGCGAGAAAGTCGCCCGCTTCGTCCTGTGTCGGGGAACCGGCAATCACACTTCTAGTGTACGGATGCGTGCGAAGGCTCGCAAGCGTCTGCGCGCGTATGATGAGGCGTGCCGTTCGTACTGCTCGTTCTCGTCTTGGTCATGCAGGTGACCCCGCCGCCTCCGCCGCCGTTGCTCGTTACGCCGCAGCCCTCGCCATCGGCCACGCCGTCCGCCTCGCCATCGGTATCGCCGGCGGCATCGCCATCCGCTTCGCCCGCGCCGCCCATGACCATATCGGGAGCGCCGGTGAACCTGCATCCCGGCGAAAGTAAGACGCTGACGATTCAAAACGGCACGGGGCCGTTCACGACGAGCGTCGATACGCCGCTAATCACGGCGACCGTCGATCAAAATGCGCGAACGCTTACCGTCACGGCATCGCAGCAGACCGGGCGCGCAACCGTTACGGTGAATGATTCGACGGGAGAGGC
>JBKPMZ010000160.1:0-9674 GCA_046732415.1 Vulcanimicrobiota bacterium | reverse complement strand
GGACGCCGGCCGCGCTCGATTCCGCTGCATTGCTCTGCCGTCAAGCGTTGGAAGTGGAGCCCGGTTGCGCTGAAGCGCATGCGGCAATCGCAGCCGCCGAAATCTTGCGCGCCGCTTCGTATTTCGCCAGGCCGCGTGAAGCGTTCGTGCTCGCGCGCCGCCATGCAGAGCAGGCACTCGAATTGGATGCCCGCTGCGGGCGTGCGCACGTCGCAATGGCCGCCGTCGCGCTGTTCGACGATCGATCGCCCGCGCAGGCGCACCATCATTTGGATGCAGCGACGGCAACCTCGCCGCAATTGCCTGAAGCGAGCGTCATGCGCATTCTGGTCTTTGCGGCGCAGGGGCGATTGGACGACGCTCGCGCAGCGGCGCTCGAGGCCACCGGTACGTACACAGCATCAGGAATGGTCGCGACGTACGCGGCATTCGCCGCGTATCTGTCGGGCGATTTTCGTGCGGCAGTCACGGCGCTGAATCATCTGCGCATATTTTCGGGAGGCGCGGCATTCGCGACGTATTTGCTGGGCCTCACGCGGCTGGCGCAAGCGGACTACGCCGCCGCCGAGAATTTATTTCATCAGTTGCTTGCCGGACGAATTGCCGCGGTTCCCGCTTATGAAAAATTCCGCGTCCGCGCAACGGCGGCGCTTGCTTACATCGCCGCACGCAACGGATCGCTGGACGATGCGCGCGCGCTTGCGCGCGACGTGCAGCGCAGCACGCCCGGTTCGCCGATCGCGCTCGTGCTCGCACGCGCGGGCCTGGGTGAAAAGCGCGCGCTCGTGACCGCGCTGGAACGCGCGCGCGACGAGCGCGATCCGTGGTTTCCGTTCCTCGCGTACGATCCGCTGTTCGAAGAATTCCGCAACGATCGCGAATTTCAAGCGCTCGTCTGCCGCTGAATTCTGAACGGCTCTGAATTGGAGTCGTTGAGGACTAACGCCGGGCTTGGCCTTACGATGATACTTGCCGCATCGCGGCAGTAGGAGGAACCATGCCTAGACGATACCTTCGGCATGCGTTCGTGTCCGTACTGGTCGTTCTCTCAATGCTTTGCCAGGGAACATGGGCACTGGCAGGCACCACGGGAAATCTGACCGGTACGCTGACGGATACGTCGACGGGTAAAGCAGTTGCCGACGCAAAGATCAGCGCTGTTTCACCATCGCAATCCGCAACGACCACGACCGATGCCGGGGGGCATTTTACATTTCTCGGTTTAGCGCCGGATACGTATACCGTATCGGCGGATAAGCAGGGGTATGCCCCCGTTTCAATAGCCGGCGTAACGATCTTTGCCGATCAAAGTCTTACGCTTTCCATGCAAACCCATCCGGAACTCAAAACCATCGCGGCGGTCACGTCGCGTGCTGCCGGAAATCTCGTCAAACCCGGCACCACGTCCGACGTGTATTCCGTCAATGCCGCAACCCAGCAAGTTGTCTCGGGAAGCGGCGGTGGTTTCAATTTGAACAGCGCGTATTCGGCTGTCTATTCGCAGCCCGGCGTAACGTCGTACATCGGCAACGCCGGCTGGGGACAGGTGTTTTACATCCGGGGCTCGTCGTACAACCAAATCGGGTACGAGTTCGACGGCGTTCCGGTCAACCGCGCGTTCGACAACTATCAAGCCAACTCGCTCTCGAATCTCGGACAGCAAGAGCTGCAGGTCTATACCGGCGGTTCTCCGTCCGGTGCTTCGTCCGCGACGCTCGGTGGTTTCATCAATCAAGTGATCAAAACCGGAACGTATCCCGGTTTTGGCGCCCTCAAAGGCGGAATCGGTGCGCCCGGCTTCTATCACGCACTGACCGCTGAAGCCGGAGGCGCATCTCCGAACCGCAACTTCTCGTACTACGTCGGACTGATGGGTTTCAATCAAACCTATCCGAATTTGACGTGGAACAACGGCGCGAGCGTCGAGCAAAACGGTCTTGGACCGAACGGCCTGCAAGCGCTGGGAACATACGGTCAAGCCGAAATGGCGACGGTGTGGTCGCCGCTGCTCGGCATTTACGGTGCGCCGCCCGACGCGGGCGCGTATCCGTTCCAGTGGAGCAACGGGCCGTGGCCGGAATGCCAAAACGATCCCGCGCTCGGTTCGAACGGCGGTATCGCTGCCGGTTATACCGCGGCGAATCCGGGCCCGTTCAACGGCGCGTGCGTCGGATATGGACCTTGGGGCGCGTCATATCTGACGATGCAGCAAGAGCGCGACACGGTGGTCAACTTCCACTTCGGCATTCCGCACAAGAACGATCCGGGCCGCGACGACGTGCAGTTGCTGTACGACAACTCGATGCAGTATCAGACGTACGGCAACAGCATCAACGACATCGGCGGTCTGCCGTTCATGGGGGGCTATCTGGCGCAATTCGCTCCGGCGGCCAACGGCATTTGGGCCGGAACGCCGGCTGCGGGTTTGTGCGGGTATGAGAATGCGTTCGTCGGCTTCGGCTGCGCGCAATCCAACAGCCCGATCCCGTACGTCGACACGTTCATCTTCGCACCGGGCACGCAGTTCGGGCAGGACGCGACGACGGCAACCGTGATCCCCTATTACTTCCCGAATTCGCCGACGAACCGGCAACTCAACGATCCATTCGCGGGCACGACGCCCAGCGGCATCCCAACCACGCTGCGCGACGGTACCTTCAATGACGTCGGTATCGTGAAAGCGCAGTACACCAAGAACATCGGCAGCAACGCGTACGCGCGGCTGTTCGGCTACACTTTCTATTCGGATTGGCTCATCAGCAGCCCGTCGGGTACGCCGGACTGCTTCCTGGGCGGCGGCTTGTACTCCAGTATTTGGGGACAATGCACGCCGAACTACGAGCTTGCAACGCACACGCGCGGCGCCGAACTGCAACTTGCCGATCAGATCAACGCGCAAAACCTGCTGCGCTTCACCGCCAACTACACGACGGCGGGCGTGACGCGGTGGAACAACAGCTCCACGCTGCTGGCCGGATATTCCGGCAGCCGCACCATCGTCACCAATCTCACCAACGGCGATCCGAACAATCCGATGTGCTTCGATCCGTCAACGGGAGCACAAGCTTCGTGCTTCGCGGGCGCCACGTCGGGCAATTTCGGTTCGCCGACGCAAGGACAACAGTTCGATCCATGTGCGTCGGGCGAAGTTCCGGCCGGCTCGGCCGCATGTCTGAACGGCGCGAAATGGATCGTGACCACCCCCAGCGGGCAAGGCACGTACAATACGGTCAAACCGATATTTACGAGCTTCGCGCTGGAAGATGAGTTCAAGCCGAACGATCGCTGGGACTTAAATCTGGGCGTGCGGTTCGAAACGTACAAGTACAACCTGACGAGCACCAACAACCCGGAGTTCAACTTCTGGTTCAATGCTGCGGCGCAGGTGAACTGCTACGATCCGGGTACCGGTCAGCCGCTGCTCACGCCGCTGCTGCCTGGTCAGCCGGTTCCGCCGGCGCCGGTTCAGACGACGCCGCTCGGGAACTGCAACGATCCGACCGTGGGCGGCGTACCGTCTCCGTCCGGACAGCAAGCCGTGCACCCCACCGGTGGAACCGGACCGTGCACCGCAGCCGGAGTCAATCCTGCGTATTGCGGATCGCTCGCATACTCGGCAAACAGCCCCGGCAGCTTCCAGCACAACATGTTCTCGCCGCGCATCGGCGGTACGTATACGATGGGTCCGGACGACGTGCTGCGGTTCTCGTTCGGCAAGTACACGCAACCGACCGAAACGGCGTTCGAGCAATACCTCGATCAATCGGGTAAACGCGCCGCTGCGTTCGATTTCGCGCAATTCTGGGGCTTGGGATTTACCACGCCAGCGCACGACAATCCGGTGCAGTACTCGAACAACTACGACTTTTCGCTCGAACACCATTTCCGGAACACCGACGTTACGATGAAGGTCTCGCCCTTCTATCGCGATACGCACAACCAGATCGAAACGGTCGTGCTCGGTCCCGGATTCGTGGGCGGCGTGAACGTCGGCCACCAGCGCAGCTTCGGCGTCGAAGTCGGCTTGCAAAAAGGCGATCCGACGCGCGACGGCTGGTCCGGCGGCATCTCGTACACGTACACGAATGCGCAAGTGCAATACGGCACGCTGCCCAACGGCAAGAACGCGATCGACAACCTGAACGACTACATCAACGCGTTCAACGGCCTCACGCAAGCCGGCGGCGGATCGCCCTGCTATGACGTGACTCCGGTTGCCGCAGGCACTGGTGCGGCTACGGGCGTTGCATGTCCCGCGGACTTCAGTACGAATCCGCAGATCATCCAAAACCCGTACTTCAACATGAGTGCGCAGCCGCTGCTCGATCGCAACGGCTGGTATCCGACGTACCCGAATGAAGCGCCCAATTCGCCGTTCGACCAGGGCGGCGGACCGCCGGTAACGGCAATTTGGCCGCATCAGATCGCGGGATGGCTGCAGTTCAAACACGGGCGCTTGTCAATCGCGCCGAACTTCCAGCTGATCTCGGGCGCCGGTTACGGATCGCCGGTCGATACGATGGGCGTCGACCCGCGCGCGTGCGGGCAAAACCAAGCCGCTGCAACGACGCCTGCGGGCGCACCGGTTCTCCCCGCCGGTTCACCGTACGCGGGGTTCTGCGACTTCCTGACCGCCGGTGCGTCTTCGTACGTGACCACCGGTCAGTTCGCCATCCCGAATCCGTACACGGGCAAGATGGATCGTCTCGGTGCGTTCGACGAACCGTGGCAGTTCAATCTCGGCGCGCTGATTCAGTACCAAGTCTCGCCGAAAGTTACCGCGAACCTGAGTCTGACGAATCTGGTGAATACGTGTTACGGCGGCACGAGCACGCCGTGGCAGAAGGCGTTCAAGCCGAACCGTTGGGTGTGCGCGTATTATCCGAACGCCGGAAGTTTCATCGGCACGCAGCCGGGAGCGGGATTCTTCTACGGCGCCTCGGGTGCCGACGCGGCAAACGGCACGACACCGTACGCACGGGCGTTCAACTACCCGTTCTACCCCGTCAGCGGCGCGCTGCCGTTCCAAGCCTATCTCGACGTGCAAATCAAGCTGTAAACGCTTGACGCGTATCTCCGGATAGCACGAAAGGCTCTCGCGAATGCGAGGGCCTTTCGCTATGCCTGCATGCGCGCGAGCATCATGTCCAGCAACTCGTGGATCTCCGGAGCGGATTGCACGAGCCCGCGGTTGACCGGCGTCACGAATCCCTCGCGTACCATTTTGTCGAAGAGCGCGAGCAGTTCGTCGTAATAGCCGCCGTCGTTGAGCAAACCCACGGGCTTTGCATGAATGCGCAGCTGCGCCCACGTGAGGATTTCGCAGAACTCGTCCATGGTGCCGTATCCGCCGGGCAACGCGACGAACGCGTCGCTCAGATCTGCCATCAGCGCTTTGCGTTCGTGCATGCTTGAAACCACGTGCAGCCGCGTGAGGCCGCCGTGTGCGAGTTCTTTGGTAGCGAGCGCTTGCGGAATGACGCCGATGACCTCGCCGCCCGCTTCCAGCGCGGCATCTGCAACGACGCCCATGAGTCCGACGCGTCCGCCGCCGTACACGATGCCGAAGCCTTGCGCTGCGATGCACCGCGCCGCGGACGCGGCCACGCCGGCGTATCGCGAACCGTTACCGGTGTGCGCACCGCAAAATATTCCCACGCGCCGTCCCATGCAGCGCGCGTTTGGCGGGGCGCTCCCGGCGGCCTGCCGAAGGCGCGTGCGTGAAGAACCGCGTGCCGGATGACGGCATCGTGCGCGTCATGCGCGAACGGCGCCGCGCGAGCGTCGTTACCATCGTCACCGGCTTGCCCGAGCGCGAACTTTCCGATGTTGCAAAAACGCTCAAACGGCTATGCGGCAGCGGCGGCACGGCCAAGAACGGCGTCGTCGAGATTCAAGGCGATCATCGCGAGAAAATCGTCGCGCACTTGCAAGCGCAGGGAAAAACCGTGAAGAAGGCGGGAGGCTGACTTGAAGTATAAACCGCTGCAATCGGATTCCGGCAGGCGGCTGTTTGCGGCGGTATTCGACGTGGACGACGAGATGCCGGAACGCTTGCAGCAGCTCTGCGAACACGAACGCATCTTCTGCGCGTCGCTCAGTGCCATCGGCGGGTTCCGCAGCGCCACACTGGCATTTTACGACATGCAGAGCAAACGCTACGAACCGATTGCGGTGAACGAGCAGGTCGAATGCCTCTCCCTGCTCGGCAACGTGACGCAGTATCAAGGTAAGCCGAAAATTCACGTACACTGTGTGGTGGGTCATCGCGACGGACGTACGACCGGCGGACACCTGCTCTCCGCAGTGGTGCGGCCGACACTCGAACTGCTGATCGCGGAGCTTCCGGACGCGCTTGCGCGCACCGATCGGCCCGACATCGGCATTCCGCTCATCGACTTGTAAGGTCATGCGCGAACCGCCGGGGCCGGGCATGTGGCAAACGTACCGGCGTCTCCGGAACACGCCGCTGCGCGAATTTCCCACGTTTCTGGGCGAGTTGCAGCGCGAGTACGGGGACGTCGCCGCGTTTCGCGTACCGTGGCGGCGATTTTACTTTTTGAACGATCCGGCCGCGATCCGGGAAGTGCTCGTCACGCAGCAGCACGCGTTCGTAAAGTCCGAGGGCACGCGTGCGATGCGCGAACTGCTCGGCGAAGGGCTTGTCACGAGCGAAGAGCCGCTGCACCGGCGCATGCGGCGCATCGTGCAGCCGGCGTTTCACCGCGAACGCATCGCGGGTTACGCGAACGTCATGCGTGAATACGCGGCGCAGTGGCGCGCGCCGGGCGGCGTCTTCGACATGCACGCGGAGATGATGGAACTCACGCTGCGCATCGCATCGAAGACGCTTTTCGGCGTCGATGCGGGCGCGCAAGCGGAGCGCGTGGGCGCGGCGCTGCACGAAGTGGTGACGATCTTCCCCGACGTGCTCGGGCCGTTCGGCGCAATCAAACGGCGTTTACCTTTCCCGTCGACGCTGCGCTTTCGCAAAGCAAGGCGCGTACTCGACGAGATCGTATTGGAACTCATCGCGCAGCGGCGCCGCTCGGGCGAAGACCGCGGCGACGCGCTGTCCATGCTGCTCGCGGCGCGCGACGAAGAGACGGGCGAGGGGCTGAGCGACGCGCAGGTGCGGGACGAAGTGATGACATTGTTCGTCGCCGGCCACGAAACGACCGCGAACGCGCTCACGTGGACGTGGTATCTGCTTGCAAAACATCCACAGGTTCGCGATCGCTTGCGCTACGAACTTACCGCCGATCGGCAAACGCCGTATCTGGATGCCGTGCTGAACGAAACGCTGCGCTTGTATCCGCCGGCTTGGGTTCTCGGACGCGATGCGCTGCGCGAGATTGACGTGAACGGGTGGCGCATCCGCAAGGGTGCGACGATCCTCATGAGTCAATTGGTGCTGCACCGATCGGCATTGTACTTCGATGAGCCCGAACGCTTTTTGCCCGAGCGCTGGCTCCCGCCGCCGCCACTGCCGCCGTTTGCGTACTTTCCGTTCGGCGGCGGCGCGCGTAAATGTCTGGGCGATCAGTTTGCATGGACCGAAGCGCGCATCGAACTTGCGCATCTGGTACAACACTACACGTTCGAAATACAGGAGCCGCAGCGCGTCGATCCCGACCCGATCATTACGCTGCGGCCCCGCGGTCCGGTTCTGATGCGTGCCTTCGCCTAAGGCTCTCAAGACTTTCGCATGCTTTTTAACGGGTTACGAAGCCTGTACGCCTAGAGTAAGAAACATCCGATGAAGGCGCATAAATAAGACTTCCAAACAAAAGCGAGGGCTGCTTTTTAGCATGCCCTCGCCTATTTGCCTACGGGGGCGCCGTCAGGCCAGAACGAGCTGCTCGTCGCCCGCGCCCGCCTTGTGCAGCGCCTCGCTAATCATGAGCTCCTGAATGTCCTTGACGGCCCAGCGTGCCTGCGCGTCCGCCGATAGTTTGTCGACCGGATCGAAGTACAAAAACGCCTTTCCGGGTTTGACGCTCGGCGCCGCGTACACGGCGATGCCGTTCTCGCGATCGTAGTACTCGTAGCTGTGCACGTCGCGCTTGCCGCCGCCGCCGGGTGCGTCGCACACGAACGTCGGGGAATTGAAACCCGCGGTGCTGCCGCGAACGAACTTCTCGATGTCCGTCGCGGTCTGAATCGTGGTGCGCAGTTCCTCGACGCCGCGCACCATGTCGTGCATGTAGACGTAGTAGGCATGCACGTTCACGTGGCCCAGGCGCTTGACGAGCAGCTGCATGCCCTCGGGCGTATCGTTCACGCCGCGAATGAGCACGGACTGGTTGCGCGTGAAGATACCGCGCTCGAAGAGCATGGCCATCGCCTTCTGCGTGATCCACGTGATCTCGTTGGCGGTGTTGAAATGCGTGTGCAGTACGACGTCCTTGCCGAGTTTGCGCCCGCGCTCGACGATCGAGGTGATGGCATCGAGCCACTCTTTGTGCGTGATGATTTTCATCGGCATGATCGCCGGGCCTTTGGTCGCGAAACGCATGCGCCGCACGTGCGGGATGTCCAGCAAGGCGTTACCGATCAGTTCGATGTTCTTCGGCGGAAGCTGGTACGTGTCGCCGCCGGAGATCACGATGTCCTCGAGTTCGGGACGCTCGGAGATGTACTTGAACGCGTCTTCCCACTGTTTTGGCGTCTTCGCGAGCGCGACTTTGTCGACGTTTTCTGTGTCGGGACCAATCGCGTAGCTGCGCGTGCAGAACCGGCAGTACACCGGGCACGTGTTCAGCGGGAGAAACAGCGCCTTGTCGACGTAGCGGTGCACGAGGCCGGGCACCGGCGAGTCATCTTGTTCGTGCAGCGAATCCAGCGTGAGGCGCGGATGATCGGGCAGCAGCGTACTGCCGACGGGAATGAACTGGCGGCGAATCGGGTCGTTGTAGGGATCGTTCCAGTTGATGAGCGACATCGCGTACGGCGACACGCGCACCGCCATCGGCGCCATCCGGAATCCGGCTTCCGCATCCTTGATGAATTGCGGCGACGCCAGGTCCTTGATCGTTTCGAGCAACTCTTCGGGCGTCTTCACCGCGTGCTTCTGCTGCCACAGATGATCGAGGAAGGTCGCCTCGTCGACGTCTTTATAGGCCGGAACGTGACGCCAGAATTCACCTTGCTTGAGATTCTTGTATTCCAGGCTTTCCGTTGCCACGGGCGGTTTTTTGTGAACGATCTCGCTCATGCGTTGTTTTCCTTGCGTCAGCGGCGTGCGTACTTGCCGTTGAAGTAGCGGTGGATCTCGGGATGGTCGCGCAGCGTTTGCAGCGCGCAATCGGCGTGGCCCTTGGCATAGCCGTTGCCGATGATCATGGTCACGTCTTTACCGACGCCTTCCGCCCCGAGTGCGGCGGCCGTAAACGACGTGGACATCGAAAAGAAATACACCGTGCCGTCCTGTTTGGTACATAAAATCGAACTCAGTTCCGTGCCCGGCACGTTGACGCAGTTGATCACGAGGTCGGCGAGCTCCGGCACGACTGCCGCGACTTTGTTCGAGAGTTCGAGCGCGTTGCGTGCGTCGGCTTGGACGAATGCGTCCACCAAACCGGCATCTTTGAGCATTTGCGCCGACGGCGTGGACACATCGGGGGCAACGCCGATGACGCGTCCGTGCGCGCCCGAGCGCACTTTGGCCTGCG
>JBKPMZ010000159.1:0-10919 GCA_046732415.1 Vulcanimicrobiota bacterium | reverse complement strand
TAGTAGGAGAGCCGCCCTGTCTACCTCCACGCTCACCAAACTCGCACCCACGCAAGTCGAACTGGTCATCCCCATCTCGTCCGAGGAGATGCGCGAGGCCGAGGATCGCGCGTTCCGCCGCCTCGTGAAGAAGGCCAAGCTGCCGGGCTTCCGCCCGGGCAAAGTGCCGCGCAAAATCTTCGAGCAAGCGTACGGTGCGCAAACCATTACGAATGAAGCGATGGAGGACGTCGTCCCCACGGTCTATGCGAAGGCCGTGCGCGAGCACGACCTCGACCCGGTCGACCGCCCGAAGATGGAAATGCTACCTGACGACGACGGGCAGCCGCGACGCATCAAAGCGGTGGTCGACGTGCGTCCGGCAATCGAACTAGGCGACTATAAAGGCCTGATCGTGAACGCGGAGCCGGTGACGGTAACCGACGAGGACGTCGAGCGCGCGCTCAAGACCCTTGCGCGCGACCGCGCGACGCTGGTGCCCGTGGAGCGCGAAGCACGGCTGGGCGACGTGGTAACGGTGGATTATGAAGGAAAGATCGACGGCGTGGCGTTCGAAGGCGGCACGGCCCAGGGCCAGCAGACCGAACTGAGCGAGGAGCGCTTCATTCCCGGCTTCGCCACCGGCATCGCCGGCATGAAAGCCGGTGAAACGAAGGATGTCGAGGCGACGTTCCCCGACGATTACCAGCAAACCGATCTCGCCGGCAAGACAGCGGTCTTCACCATCACCCTGCACGAGGTCAAGGAACTCGAGCTGCCGCCTATCGACGACGAACTTGCCAAGGCCGTCTCCCAACACCAGACGCTCGACGAACTGCAGGCTGACGTGCGCAAGCGCTTGCAGACCGCGGCGGAAGCGCGCATCAAGCGCGAAACGGGCAACGACCTGGTCGAACGCCTCGTCGCCTCGCACGATTTTCCGCTGCCCGAGGTGCTGGTGGAGCGCGAAATCGACGGCATGGTCAGCGACGGCGCGGGTATGGCGGCCCGGATGGGCATGTCGTTCGAGGACTACCTCAAGGCCGTTGGCAAGACCGAGGACGACCTGCGCAAGGAGTACCGCGAGGACGCGCAGCGCCGCGTCAAAGGTACGCTGATCCTCGAAGCCATTGCCAAAGCCGAAAATATTACGGCGACGCCGGCCGATATTCAACAAGAGCTGCAAGCGCTCGCACGGCAATACGGACAGCCGGTCGACCGCATCCGCCAAGCGCTGGGAAACAACGTGCTCTCACTGATGGACGGAATCGTCCGAAATAAAACGGTGGAGTTTCTCGTTGAGCACGCGAAAGCAGAAGAAGCAACTCCGGGCGCTAAATCGTAGTCTGTAGAGAAGCATTGCCGTAAAAAGGAAACGTTTGTAAGATGGGTCACTTGGTCCCGATGGTCGTCGAACAGAGCGCGCGCGGTGAGCGGGCTTTCGACATTTACTCGCGTCTGCTCAAGGATCGCATCGTTTTCGTGGGCGGTCCCATCGACGATCACCTCGCCAATCTCGTGATCGCGCAGCTGTTGTTTCTCGAACGCGAAGACCCCGACAAAGACATCGACATGTACGTGAACAGCCCCGGCGGCAGCGTGACCGCGGGTCTGGCGATTTACGACACGATGCGCTTTATCAAACCCGACGTGGCGACCATCTGTGCCGGAATGGCGGCCTCGATGGGGTCCATTTTGCTCACGGGCGGCGCGCAGGGCAAACGCATGGCGTTACCGCATTCGAAGATTCTCATCCATCAGCCCTGGGTGCAGCAGGTCGGCGGCCAAGCCACGGACATCGAGATTCACGCCCGCGACCTCATCGCCACGCGCCGCATGCTGGCGGGCATTTACGAAGACACGACCAAAAAGCCCATCGAGCAAATTCTTAAGGACATTGAGCGGGATTTCTACATGACCGCGCAGGAAGCCAAGGAATACGGTATCATAGACTCGATCATCGAAAACCGGTCGTCGCTGGCGACCCCGGCGTAGGCACGAGCGAAAGGTAAAACGCGAAAGCGCATGTTTCGATTCGGAGACGAGAAGGGCCAGCTCAAATGCAGCTTCTGCGGCAAATCGCAGGAGCAGGTTCGCAAACTCATTGCGGGCCCGGGCGTCTACATCTGCGACGAGTGCATCGAGCTCTGCAACGAGATCATCGAAGAAGAGCTCTATAAAAACGTCGATGAGAATCTGCGCCTTCGCAACATCCCCAAGCCCAAAGAGATCAATCACATCCTCAATCAGTATGTGATCGGTCAGGAGCGCGCCAAAAAATCGCTCGCGGTTGCGGTGTACAACCACTACAAACGCGTGAACATGGGCGCGACGGCGGACGACGTCGAGTTGCAGAAATCCAATATTCTGCTCGTCGGGCCGACGGGTTCGGGCAAAACGTATCTCGCGCAGACGCTCGCGAAAATTTTGGACGTGCCACTCGCGATGGCGGACGCGACTTCGCTCACGGAAGCCGGCTACGTCGGCGAAGACGTCGAGAACATTCTGCTCAAACTGATCCAGGCGGCGGATTACGACGTCAAGCGCGCGGAGAAGGGCATCGTCTACATCGATGAGATCGACAAGATCGCGCGCAAGAGCGAGAATCCGTCGATTACCCGCGATGTGTCGGGCGAAGGCGTGCAGCAGGCACTGCTCAAGATTCTCGAAGGCACGACCGCAAACGTTCCCCCGCAGGGCGGACGCAAGCATCCGCATCAAGAGTTCATTCAAATCGACACGACGAACGTGCTGTTCATCTGCGGCGGCGCGTTCGACGGTTTGGAACGGATCATCGAGTCGCGCGTGGCAAGCAACAACATGGGCTTCCGTGCGCAGCCGGAGAGCAGAAAAGATCAGCGCATGGGCAAGCTGCTGCAGCAGCTGATGCCCGAAGATCTCTTGAAATTCGGCTTGATTCCGGAGTTCATCGGCCGTCTGCCGATCGTCGTGACGCTCGACGCGCTCGACGAACTCGCGCTGCGCCGCATTCTGGTGGAGCCGCGCAACGCGCTGGTTCGCCAGTTCCAAAAGATCATGGGCATGGACGGCGTGGAGCTGACGTTCACCAAGGAGGCGCTCATCGCCATCGCCGCGCGCGCGCAAGGCCGCAAGACCGGTGCGCGCGGACTGCGTTCCATTCTCGAAGAAACGATGCTCGACGTGATGTACGACCTGCCGTCGCTTACCGGCGTGAAGAAGTGCATCGTCAACAAAGAAGTCATCGAGAAAAAAGAACCGCCGACGCTGATCTACAACGAACGCCAAAAAGACATGCCCGCGTAAGGTTCGATTTTTGCGATCACTTCGTTGCTTGCACACTCGTGTGCCCAAGCACACGTCGTGTCCAAGCGCCTCGTGCTCGTGAAAAATCGACTCCTTACGTCCGAATCAATTCCCTAGATCGTGATCCCTAAAGTGTAGGTCGTTTGCCCCACGCACACGGTGCGTGGGGCTTCTCGCATCATGGCGCCATTCGCCGGTACAGTAAGCGCCATGAGTCGTTTTCGCGCTTCGCTCGCACTGCCCGCGTGCGCCGCGCTTGCCGTGCTCGCCGCTTGCGGCGGGGGCGGCGGCACCGGCGTTACTCCGCCCGGTGGTTCCGGCGGCGGAACACCTCCGCCGACTGCGACACCGATTCCCACTTCAACGCCCACACCCGTCGTAACGCCGACACCCAGCCCGACGCAGTCGCCGGCGTCGACGCTTTCCGCTGATACGGCCTATACCGTCTTCGCGCAAAGCGGACCACTTGTGAACGGCATACAAAATTGGTACTCGAGCGGCGTTTCCGTTTCGTGGACGCCGAATCCGGGGGCGGCCGGACAGAACGGCGATACGTCCGCCGGCGCCAGCGATAGCATGGGTTTTGCGCCCGTCGACGGGATGTCGTGCACGCAAACACAAGAGCCGGCAGCTTCCACGTCGACGTACTCAACGCACGCGTTCGTCGGCATTTACGACAACGGCAGCGAGTACGCTCTGCCGCAAGCGATCGGCATGAAAAATCCCACGGAGCCGATTCTCTCGGGGCATCAGAACGATAACTACGAAGTCGAAACGCAGACGTGCGAATACAACTTGCACACGCACGATTACGCCGGCATCGTGCACGTTGAGGACGTGAATTATCCGCAGAGCACGTCCACCACATCGCCGCTCCCGTACAAGCCCACGCTGCAAACATTGCTCGACGTCTGGGGCGTGCAGATCACCTCGTCGGGAATGGCCGTTCCGGGTCAAGCAACGCTTTCCGGACCCGTCGCGATCTACTACGGAACGCCTGGCAGCGACGTCGGGCCGCACGGCGCGCCGGTGGTCGACAAGTACGCGCTGGCGCCGTCACCAGCGGATATTTCGCTTGGTTTTCATCAGACGATCTGGATCGTCATCGGTGCGTTGCCGTCGCTTCCGGACGGGACACGCGGCCTGCCGCAGGTGGAGTGGCGCATCCAGTATTAGCGGCATAGTGCGCTCGGCCTAACCGCGGGCGTGCGATATTCCCAGCCGCCTGCCCGGAGCGCTTCACGCGCGGCGCGCTGCTTGACCGCTACCATCATATCGGACTTACTCGCCCGCATCTCGCATGAGGATTAAGGATAATGAACGTATCGCGAATTTTGGGATCTCTGCTTAGCGTCGGCGCGCTCGCGCTGCTGGCCGCATGCGGCGGCGGCGGTGGCGGCGGCGGCGTTACCCCGCCCACCGGTGGCGGCGGCGGCGGCACTCCGCCAACTGCGACGCCGTCCCCCGTTTCAACTGCAACACCTACTCCCGCACCAACGGCAACGCCGACACCGACAGGCGGTGGAAGCCTCTCGGTGAGCTCAAGCGTCTACACGGCGTATGACGGCGCCGGACACAATGCGGGCGCGGACGACTGGCAAATGACCGGCGTGACCGCACCGGGTGAACCCGGCGACGGCGATGTCGTCAACAACGTCGGTTCCGGTCAATCAACGGACAATCTGAGCGCATGTGCACTGAGCAGCGAGTCACAGATGACCAGCAACAACTATCACGTGCACGCGTTCGTCGGCATCTACGTGAACGGCGTCGAATACGCGGTACCGGATGCCATCGGCATGGCGGCTCCGAGCGGCGAACCGATTACGGCCTTCTCGTGTGCGTACAGCATTCACACGCACAGCGCGTCGGGCGTGATCCACGTAGAGGATCCGAGCATTACCGGAACGTTCGCAAACACGCAACCGCCCGCACAGTACAACCTGCAAACGCTCATGGATATCTGGGGACAGAATCTCAGCGGTCTGGCAGGCGGCTCGGGAATGCCCGCAATCTACGTTGGCACGCCGAGCACTCGTACGTCGACCGGTGAAGACCTCGTAACGTCGTATTCGCTCGTCACCGACGCGCCGGGCAGCGTGCTGCTGGCCCACCATGCCGCAATCTGGCTCATCTACGGAACTCCGCCGGCGACTGGTGTACCGCAAATCGCGTTCGGTATCTCCAACTAAAATCTACCGAGAGCATCAGAAAACCAAAAGAAGAGGCCGGTATCGCCGGCCTCTTTCCCTATACCCCCGCCGGTTTATGCGTGCCGAAGAGCCGCGGTGTCGACGTGCTGGTAATGGATTACTTTCGCCGGAACGCCTCCGACTAGCGCATACGGCGGCACGTCTTCTGTGACGACAGCACCCGCGGCAACGGCCGAATGATGACCCACCCGAACACCCGGTACGATGACGGCGTGCGAATAGATCAGCACATGATCTTCAATCATAACGGGAAGCCGCGCGATCTCGATCGGTGCGAATGGGTCCGTCTTGCCGGCTGGAATGTGATTGCCTTCCATCGACGTCACGTGGACGTGAGTGCCGATGTGCACGTCGCTGCCGATCGTCAATCCGCCGCCGCCCCAGAGCACAGTGTACGGCCCGATTTCGACGTTGTCGCCAATGGAAATGAACCCATTCGGCCCATTGGTATTGAGATACGAGCGGTGATCGAAAAACACGTTGCGTCCCAGCGTGATGTTCTCGGCGCCGCGCACAATGACGTTTCGGCCAAAGATCGCATGGCCAAGACGGCGGCGCTGCACCTCGTCGAGCAGATATTCGTCGAGCATTCTTCGCAGGGCCGCCGGCAAAGCAGCAGCGCGTTCCAAAAACTCCATATTCGCGATGTGTTCCTCCCCACGGAATGAATGAACCCCTCGTACCGAGCGGCCGTCATCTCGTACCCGCGAATCAAGCCGCTCTCTCGGTGCGCCCATGCGGCCTAGGCCTTTCGGGCGCTAAATCCGGTGCGATTCGCCCGCGTACGCGGTACGTCGGCAGCCAGCGTCGAGCGTGCCCAAAATTGTACAATTGCCGCTGAGCAATGAGAGTAGCCGCCAATGTCGACCCACGGATTCGTGGAATTCGTCCCGAGCTGCGCTTCGGATTGATGCTTGCCGATTTCAGCGCGCTCGTGCTAAGCGTGTACCTGGCGACCGGTGTAGGCAACATCCATTCGGCCGGCGACGGCCAACTGCTAATGCTGGCTACGCTCTTGTTTCTGACAGGTGCGTATGTGCAATGGCGGTACGAGAGCGCGCGCACGTTCGACTTTCACGACGTTCTGCGCCTAATGTACGGGGCAGGCGGCGGGACGTGTCTGGCGCTTGCTTGGGTATGGCTTTTGCCCGGCCCGCTGGAGCACATGTCCGGGCGCTTGGTCGTCATTGCAGCAATGCTCGGCTTTATTCTGCGCATGCTTTTGCGCATAGCACTCGTACTGCTGCGCACCTTTCATTACACTCGCCGGCCGCATGCGCAGCGCGTTTTAGTGGTTGGCGTCGGCATGCCCGCGGTCAATCTCATCCGTGCGATCCAGGAAGATCGCGAGTTGCCGATGCGCATTATCGGGTGCGTGGACGACGGCGTTGCGATCCAGCGCGTCGACGGCGTACGCATACTCGGCGGTATCGACGATTTGCCGCGAGTGCTGGCGCGCCACGCGATCGATTCGGTGATCGTGGCTATCCCGGCGGCGCCGCTGCCCCTCATCAACCGCATCAAGGGCTTGTGCAACAAAGCGCAGGAACCGCCGACGGTCAAAGTGCTCCCGGATGCGGCGGAGATCCTCAACGACAAGGTGACGATATCGCGCATCCGCGACATCCGCCTGGAGGACATTCTCGCGCGCGAACCGGTGGTCGTCGACACCGCGGCACTGCGTCCGCATCTGCAGGATCAAGTCGTCCTTGTTACCGGCGCCGGCGGCTCCATCGGCAGTGAACTATGCCGCCAAATCGTAACATTCGAGCCGAAACTGCTCGTGCTGCTCGGGCACGGCGAGAACAGCCTGTTCGCAATCGAACAGGAGTTGCGCAACGAATACAAATTCACGCGCACCAAGATGGTGCTCGCGGACGTCGCCGATGCGGCTGCGGTTCGCAATGTCTTCTCGACGTACCGCCCGCGCATCGTCTTTCACGCCGCAGCGCACAAGCACGTGCCCATCGTTGAAGACAACATCTGCGAGGCCGTTCGCAACAATGTGCTCGGCACGCGCACCGTAGCGCTGGCCGCCGCGGCGTCGGGAGCCGCGAAGATGGTACTGCTCTCAACCGACAAAGCCGTCAATCCCACGAGCGTGATGGGACTGACCAAGCGCATGGCTGAGCTCATTTGTCAGTCGTTCGCAGGCAGCAGCAGCACCGAGTTCGTCGTCGTGCGCTTCGGCAACGTTCTTGGAAGCCGCGGCAGCGTGGTGCCGGTATTCAAGCAGCAAGTCGCCAGCGGCGGCCCGGTGACGATAACGCACCGCGACATGCAGCGATACTTCATGACGATTCCCGAAGCCGTCTCGCTGGTGCTGCAGGCGATGTCGATGGGCAACGACGGCGAGGTGTTCGTTCTCGACATGGGCGATCCGATCAAGATTCTGCATCTGGCCGAACAAGTAATTCGACTGTCCGGCTTCGAGCCGTATCGCGACATTCAAATCATGGAGACGGCGATCCGGCCGGGTGAAAAACTCTTCGAAGAAATTCTCACGAAAGGCGAAGGCATATCGAGCACGAGCCATCAGCGCCTCTTCATCGCCAAACAAGATCGCATCGACTACTCACGCATCGGCGTCGCGATGGAGCGTCTGCAACGCGCTATCCGCATGTCCGACTGGCGTGTGGGGCTCGACGTTTTGCGTGAATTCGTCCCCGAGTACACGCCAGGAGCGCATCTGCTGCCGGCCGCGGCGAACGTGCCGGTCGAGCGCAACGAGATCGAATCCGCTTCGAAAACCGAGACTACCGAGATTCTGACCCGCACCAACATCGCACCAGCACCCGCTCAATAGGAACGACATGGAACTGCTTGAAGCCCCCGGAAGTCTACGCGAACAACTCAAGAAAAAGTTTGTCGATCGGTCCGCGCTCATCGGCGTCGCGGGAATCGGCTACGTCGGCTTGCCGCTCGCCGTCGAAAAAGCCAAAGTCGGCTTCCATGTGATTGGCTACGATCGCAACAGCGTGCGCGTCGATCAAGTCAATGAAGGCCTGAACTACATTCGCGACGTGGATGACGCGGAGATGGCGCGGCTCGTCGAGTCAGGAAATTTGCGCGCCAGCACCGACTTCGAATCGCTCAGCCGGTGCGATGCAATCGTCATCTGCGTGCCTACACCGCTCACTCCGAATCTCGATCCGGACATCTCGTATATCAAAGCCGTCGGCGAACAGATCGCCGCCCAGCTGCGTCCGGGACAACTCGTATGCCTGGAGAGCACGACGTATCCCGGCACGACGGAAGAAGTACTTCTGCCGCTGCTCTCGCAGTCGGGATTGAAGGTGGGCGAAGACTTCTTTCTGTGCTTCTCGCCCGAACGCGTGGATCCGGGTAATGCGCGCTATACCACCAAGAACACGAACAAAGTGGTCGGCGGCGTTACGGATGCATGCGTCGACGTCGGCAGCTGCTTTTATCAGCAGACGATTCTGGACGTGCTTCCCGTCAGTTCGCCCAAAGTTGCCGAGATGTGCAAGGTGTTCGAGAACACGTTCCGTTCGGTGAACATCGCGCTGGTGAATGAGATGGCGCTGCTGTGCGATCGTCTCGGGATCAGCATTTGGGAAGTGCTCGACGCCGCGGCAACCAAGCCGTTCGGCATCATGCGTTTCAACCCCGGTCCGGGCGTCGGCGGACATTGCATTCCGCTCGATCCCTTTTATCTGGCATGGAAGGCGCGCGAGTACGACTTCCATACGCGCTTTATCGAACTCGCGGGCGAGATCAATCACGGCATGCCGTATTACGTGCGTGAAAAGGTCGTTCGCGCGCTCAACGCATCCAGCCGCGCTCTCAATGGTGCGGACGTCTTGGTCGTCGGCGTAGCGTACAAGAAAGACATCGAGGACTGGAGAGAGTCGCCGGCCATCAAGGTAATGGAACTGCTGCTCCAAGAGGGCGCGAAGATCGATTATCACGATCCGTACGTCGGCAAGTTCGTCGAACACGGCAAACAGTGGCATTCGATTCCGCTTTCGCAGGAGCGCATCGAACGCGCCGACTGCGTACTGATTCTGACCGATCATACCGACGTGGATTACGAGCGCATCTGCGCGTGCGCCAAACTGGTCGTCGACACTCGCAACGCGACCAAGGCCGTCAGCAACCGTGAGAGGGTGGTTTTGCTGTAACATGATGAGACGATCGCCGCGCATTGGCGTCATCGGCGCCGGGTACTGGGGCGCGAATTTGATCCGCAACTGCCGCGAACTCGGCGTACTCGCCGCCGTTTGCGATACGCAGCTGCGCGCGCTTGACGAGGTGCGCTCGCGCTATCCGGGCACGGGACTATTTTGCGACGTGCACGCGATGCTCGATCATGCCAAACTGGACGCCGTCGTGATCGCGGCGCCCGCGCCCGCGCATGCGGCGCTCGCGCTTGCCGCGATCGACGCCGGCAAGCACGTTTTCGTCGAAAAACCGCTCGCCCTGAGCGTACATGACGCGGAACGCGTCGTGCAGGCCGCGGAAGCAGCCGGTATGACGCTGTTCGTCGGCCACGTGCTGCTCTATCATCCGGCCGTGCGCGCGATGCTGCAGTGCATCGAGCAAGGCCGGATCGGCCGCGTGCGCCATCTTCGCTCGCGTCGACTGAGTTGGGGCCGGCTGCGCGCCCACGAAAACGTTTGGTGGAGTTTCGCGCCGCACGACTGCGCGCTGATGATCGAGATCATGAAGGCGGCGCCCTCGAGCGCGACGGGCTGGCTGAGCGCTTACGTGCGGCCTGGCCTGGGAGATTTTGCGTATGCCGACTTCGCGTTCGACGACGGGCGCAGCGCGCACATAGAAGTGAGCTGGCTCGACCCGGACAAGAGTTCCCGCATCGACGTGTTCGGATCGGAAGGCACGCTAACGTTCGTCGATTCGCGCGAAGGCCCGACGCTCACGCTCACCGCGTGCGGCGATCGGTTGGATACGAGCGGGGAGCCGGAACTGTGGCGCGGCGCCACCGAGCAGGTCGACCTGACCGGCGGCGAGCCCCTTCGGTTGGAACTTGAAGCGTTCTGCCGCGCGATCCGCGGCGCGCGCGAGCACATCCCCACCGACGGCCGCGAAGGCTTGGAAGTCGTGCGCGCCCTGGCCATGCTCGACGAGCACTCCACGACGCTCAGCCACCGCAACACTGCTTTGGAGGCACTTGTTTGACCGCAACCAGTTTGTTTTTCGTGCACGAGTCTTCGTACGTCGACGAACCGTCGTCGATTGGCGAAGGCACCAAGATCTGGCACTTCTCGCACGTACTGCCGGGCTGCGAGATCGGCAGCAATTGCAACATCGGGCAGAACGTCGTCATCGGGCCCCGCGTGCGCATCGGCAATCGCGTGAAGATTCAGAACAACGTCTCGGTGTACGAAGGCGTCGAACTCGAAGATGAAGTGTTCTGCGGACCGAGCATGGTCTTTACCAACGTCTTTACGCCGCGCAGCG
>JBKPMZ010000158.1:0-9895 GCA_046732415.1 Vulcanimicrobiota bacterium | reverse complement strand
CCCATGAATACTGCGGCACACACCGCCATCAGGACGAGACCGCCGTACAGCATGCCGATCGTCAGCACGTGATGCGCAAACAGCAGCGCAAAAAGGGCCATGATGGTGCAGCGCACGGCATCCGCACCGATCATCAGCATGCGCCGATCCACGCGGTCCGCAAGAGAACCGCCTACCAAGCCGAACAGCGCGAACGGTACGAATTCGCAAATGTACGAAACGCCGGTGGAAAGCGCCGATCCGGTCAAATGATAGACGAGCAGCGGCACGGCAAGCGTGCGCAGTCCGTCGCCGACCAGACTGAGCGCCTGGCCCGCGTAGTATTGCCGGAAGCTGCGCGAGGCGAAGATGCCGCGCGCTGCCAGCGAGATGGATGCCACTTTTCCCACTCCCAGGGTACAGAGGAAAGGAGCCGCGCCGGGGACGGCCAATTATGGGCGGTCGCCTCGTTCCGGATTAGCTCAGTTGGTAGAGCAGCTGACTGTTAATCAGCGGGTCGCTGGTTCGAGTCCAGCATCCGGAGCCACGAAAGAAAGAGCCCTCGCGAACGCGAGGGCTCTTTTTGATGCTCTCACGCGCGTGCAACACTCAGCTTCGCGGCCCCGTATTACCGGGACGCTCGATATCTGCTGGAAATGTTGCTAGCGCATAGTTATGCGATTATATGTGCGCGCCGTGGCGCTTGTCAACCGAGGCGGCAATCCGCCGTCCGTCAAAAAACGCGGTCAATGATAGCGGCATACCGGCTCTATACCGGCCCCGACGGCGCTTCGCACGTGCAGCGCGGCAGCATTACGGGCGACGTGCTCGTGCAAGCGGAATCGATCGAATTTAAGGAAACGCCCGCGCATTCTGCATTCGATTGGCACAACGATCCAATCCCGCAATACGTCATTACACTGCGTGGAACGCTCGAATTCGCGACGCGAGACGGCGAGACGTTTACTATTCGGCCGGGCGACGTGTTATTGGCCGTCGATCACGTCGGCAGCGGCCACAAATGGCGGCTCGTCGACGACCAGCCATGGCAGAGAGCGTACGTCGTCTTCAAACCGGGCGCCGATCCGCAGTTCGTAGCGGACGCGTCCTAAAAGCCGCGCGCGGGCAGCGCGGACGTGCGCTGCAGCCAATTTTCCGGTGCGTAGCGCGCGGCGCCGTCGATCACGTGCAGCGTGTACGCGTGGCGTGATTTTTCGGAGCGGTTCGTCGCGCTGTAATGCGGAAGCAGACCATCGAAAACCACGAGCGTTCCGCTGCGCACTTCGACCGGTACGGCGTCGCCCGTATCCGGCCACGGCATCAGATCGATCGTCTCCAAATGCGCGGCACCGCCGCGTAGGGTGAAGCGCTGCCGCAGAGGGGAGCGGTGGCCGCCCGGCTGCACCCATAAGCACCCGTTGTCGAGCGACGCATCGTCGAGTGCGAACCAAAACGCCGTGACGCTTGGCGGATCGGTAAAGAAGAACGACGCGTCTTGGTGCCAGCGTACTTCGCCGCCCACGCGCGGCTGTTTGAAAATATACATCGATTGATACAGCAGCGGTTCGGCTATGCCAATCTGGCGCGCGATCTCCGCCAAACGCGCATCGCGCGAGAACGCGCCGAACACCGGATCCAAATCGTGCATGGCATGACCGATCTTGTTGACCGTCTTGCCGTCCTCTTCGAGGAAACAGCGGATCTTATCGCCCGATTCCAGGAAATACGCGTCGCTGTTCTGAGGCTGATCGTGAGTGGTGAACACGCCGGCGCGCGAGACGTCGAAGTCGCGCACGATTTCGGCCGCTCGCGTGCGCAGCCGCGTTATTTCATCAGCGGATTTGAAACCCGGAAGTACGGCGTATCCGTCGCGGCGGTACGACGCAGCGTCGAAGCGGGAGGCGATCATGCCGGGGTGGTTCTAAGCCGCCGCTTTTCGTTCCGCTGACGCCGTGCCGCGGCGCCGCCCCAAATACCACGCCGCCGCGACGGCGATGGCGGGCAGCACGCCGATGAGGCGCGGGCGTTCGCCGACGATCGCGGTACCTATCGCCGGCGCGATGATGAGTGCCACCGAATTTACCGAGTCGCTTACGCCCATGATCGCGCCGCGTTCGGATTCCGGCGCGCGTTTGGCGAGCGCGGCCATGAGCGTGGGTTCGGCCATCGCCGCGCCCGCAGCCCACAGTACCAGTACGGGAAAAAACCACGCCAGGGACTTGACGAAATAGATCAGTGCGTACGAAGCGAAGAGCAGCACGAAGCCTATCTGCCCGACGATGCGATCGCCGAAGCGTTTGGTGAGCGGCGTGACTGCAACCACGATCGTCAATCCGCCGATGACGCCGGCGCCCGCCAGCAGCCAACTCGCGCGCTGAACCGTTTCGTGTATCGCGTGATCGAGATAGAGCGCGAAGTCCGCGAGCAAATACACGACGGCGAAGACGAACAGAAACTGGCGAACCAGGACGAGGCGAACGCGCGGATTCCACGCGGCCTCCAGCGATTCTTTTACCGTCGTTTCCTCGCGCTCTTCACGCGTACGCCACGGCAGCAGCCAGAACGTCACGCCGATATTGATGACCTCCAGTGCCGCGGCAATGAAAAACGGGAACTGCAGACCGTAGCGCTGCAGAAAACCTGCGGCAATGGGGCCGACGATGAACGCGGAACCGAACACCGCGCCGTACAGCGCGTACGCGCGGTCGCGCTGCTTTTTGTCCGTAACGTCTGCAATGTACGACTCTGCCGCGCCCAGGCTGCCAGCGCCCGTTCCCGAGATGAGTCGCGAAACGTAAATCCAGAATAGCGAATGCGAGAGTGCCAAAATCGTGTAGCCGGCGAGCGTGAAGCCTTGCGCGATGAGAATGATGGATTTGCGGCCGGCGCGATCGCTGAATTTCCCCCAGGCGGGTGCGGCGACCGTCGCGCAAAATGCCGGAATACTGAGCAGCATTCCGACCATCCAATCGTGAGCACCGTAGTGTTTGGCCATGGCTGGAAGCAGCGGAATGAGCAGCGTGTAACCCAGCATGTCCATGAACGTGGTCAGATAGATCGGAAAGACGTCTTTCGGCAGCCCCACGCTGAGCGATGTACCCACGCAAAACCCATGCGCGAGAAGAAGCGAGCGGCTATTCGTTGTTCGCTGCGGCGGCGCGGGGAAAACAGTACGCATGTGGGATCACGGCGTCCTCATCGAATCAGCGCGGATCAGCATCGCACAAGGCATCATCGCCGGATTGTGCGGCGGCGTTGCGATGGCGCTGGCGATGATCGTTTTGAGCCTCATCTCGCATACGTCGCCTTGGCACATGGCCAAACGCCTCGCAAGCGTGATCTTGGGACCGAGCGCCAAGGATGGCGGCGCTGGCGTGATTGCATTCGGTATGGCAATGCACGTTGCGCTCTCCGCGGGATTCGGCGCCGTGTTCGCGATCGTCGCCGACGAACTCACGCATGAATTCTGGATGACGGGCCTGGCATACGCGCTCACCCTGTGGGTCGTGAATTTCTGGGGCTCGCAAATTACGCCGGGCGGCCGCGAGTTGTTCGAGGTAAAATGGGCGTGGCTCAGCCCGCTCGCGCACATGGTATATGGCGGTGTCATGGCGGCGATCGCGGTTACGTTCGCCGCAGCGGCGATGGGGAGCGGATAGATGGCGCATTTCACCAAACACGATCTCGTCGAAAAACTCGGCGAGCCGGCCGAAGAAAACGTGCGGCCGAATCTTCATGAACCCGGCACCACGATGAACGTGCTGCGATGGAACTGCGGCTGCGGAGCGGCCAAACTGCAGGACGATCAACTGTGGGATTGGGATGCCGGCGACTGCGCCGTGCACAAAGACGGATTGCCGCAAACATGAAAAGAGCGCGGCATTTCGCGATGCCGCGCTCACGTTCACTCAGCCTGCGTTAGGCTTTCTTTTTGCGACCGCCCTTGCGCCCGCCGCTCTTGCGTCCGCCTTTGCGGCCCGCAGCCGCTTTACGAGTCGACTTGCGTCCGCCTTTCTTGCGTCCGCCCGTCGATTTCTTGCGTCCGCCGGCTTTTTTACGTCCGCCGGCCTTTTTGCGACCGCCGGCCTTTTTGCGTCCGCCGGCTTTTTTGCGACCCGCGGTCTTTTTACGTCCGCCGGCCTTCTTGCGTCCGCCGGTCTTCTTGCGACCGCCCGCAGCTTTCTTACGGCCTGCGGTCTTCTTGCGTCCGCCCGCAGCTTTCTTACGGCCCGCGGTCTTCTTGCGTCCGCCCGCAGCTTTCTTGCGGCCCGCGGATTTTTTGCGTCCGCCCTTACGGCGTCCGCCACGGCGCGATGGAGCTTCTTCGCCCATCGTTCCGCCGTTTTGCATCATATCTGAATCCATTCTTCCTCCCTTCGCCCCCGGGGACGAACTTGAGATGGTGGACAGCGCAAAATAGCGCTTTGTGCGCATCATAAGTAATTTTTGCAAGAATTGCAAATTTTGGTCTGATCATCGCTTGACGAACGCGCGAGAAATGCGGTATCGCGCGTACGCGCGCGCACACGATTTGCGGTGCGCGAGCGGCCTGCGGTTTGCCGCGGGGTTGACCCCGGCGGTATACTAAGGCCCGTGAAAAAGCCCCTGATCATCGTGGAGTCGCCCACGAAGGCTCGCACGATAAAGAAGTTTCTCCCCGCGCGGTACGTCGTCAAAGCGTCGGTCGGTCACGTGCGCGATTTGCCGAAGAGCACGCTGGGCGTCGACGTCGAGAACGGCTTTGCTCCGAAATACCTGACGATCAAGGGCAAGGGCGAGATCATCAAGGATCTCAAATCGGCGGTCAAAGGCGCGAGCGACGTCTACCTCGCGACCGACCCCGATCGCGAAGGCGAGGCCATCGCCTGGCATCTGGCGGAGTTGCTCAAACTCGAGGAGCCCAAGCGCATCGAGCTGCACGAAATTACCAAAGACGCCGCATTGGCCGCTCTCAAAGACGCCCACCCCATCGACATCGATCGCGTCAACGCACAGCAAGCGCGTCGCATTCTCGATCGTTTGGTCGGTTACAAAATATCGCCGCTGCTGTGGGCCAAGGTCCGCGGCGGGCTCTCCGCCGGGCGCGTGCAGTCGGTAGCCGTTCGCCTCATCGTCGATCGCGAACGCGAGATCCGCGCGTTCGTTGCGCGCGAGTATTGGTCCATCACCGCCATGCTCTCGGCGAAAAACGACGCCTCGATCGTATTCGGCGCCGACCTCATCGCCAAGGGTGGCGAGAAAATCGCGGTCGAGAATCAGGCGCAAGCCGATGCCGTGCTCAGCGATCTGAACGGCGCGCCGTTCTCCGTTGCTTCGGTCAAACAGCGCGAGGTGCGCCGCAATGCGCCCGCGCCGTTCACCACGTCGACGCTGCAGCAAGAAGCCTCTCGCAAGTTGCGCATTCGCGTGCGCCGCGCGATGCAGATCGCACAGTCTTTATATGAAGGCGTGGATCTCGGTTCAGAAGGCACCGTTGGTCTCATCACCTACATGCGTACCGACTCTACGCGTATTTCTGACGCGGCGCGGGAAGCGGCGCGCGAGTATATCACGCAAACCTACGGGCAAGACTATCACGGCGGGCGCGCGCACAAGGTGCGCGAAGGCGCGCAGGATGCGCACGAGGCGATCCGCCCCACGTCGGTGCACAACACGCCCGAAAAACTCGCGGGCGTGCTCAAACGCGACGAACTGCGTCTGTATACGCTCATCTGGAATCGCTTCGTCGCCTCGCAAATGGCCGCGGCGGTGTTCGATCAGACGACCGTCGACATCGGCGCGAAAGACTATACGTTCCGCGCGACTGGCAGCGTCGTGAAGTTCCCGGGCTTCACGAAGATTTACGAAGAGAGCCGCGACGAAGATCTTGCGGCAGACCCGGACAAGAAGCCGCGCCTTCCGCGCCTGGAAGAGCGTCAGCCGCTCGACCTTCAAAAACTCGAACCCAAGCAGCATTTCACCGAACCGCCGCCGCGCTTTACCGAAGCGACGCTGGTGAAGGCGCTCGAAGAAAACGGCATCGGCCGCCCGTCGACCTACAGCACCATTGTCGAGACGATTCAGGCGCGCGGGTACGTGATCCAGCAAGAGCGCCGGTTCGCGCCCACCGATATCGGCGAGGCGGTAAACGATTTGCTCGCCGAGCATTTCCCGGACATCGTCGATTTGCGCTTCACCGCGCAGATGGAAGGCGACCTGGATAAAGTGGCCGACGGTCACGAGGATTGGGTGAAACTGCTCGGACGCTTCTACGGACCCTTCGTGAACGAACTCGAGCAGGCCGAGAAAAAACTGCCGCGCCTGGAGATCAAAGACGAGCCGACCGACGAGATTTGCCCGAACTGCGAGCGGCCGATGGTTATTAAAACCGGACGCTTCGGGCGGTTCATCTCGTGCACGGGCTATCCGGAGTGCAAAACGACGCGCCCCATCCTTAAAGATACCGGCGCGAAATGCCCGAAGGACGGCGGTATGATCGTGGAGCGCAAGTCGCGCAAGGGCCGCACGTTCTACGGCTGCGCGAACTATCCGAAATGCGACTTCGTGTCGTGGGATCGCGTCGTTCCCGAACCATGCCCGGTGTGCGGATCGCACGTCGTCGCCAAGACTCGGCGCGGCGGTACGGTCGCCCTCGAGTGCGCCGCCAATCGCGAACACGACGTGAGCAGCATCGCCCAAAAGAGCGAAGAACCTGAACTCGTAACACCGTAACCGCGTCATGCTGAGGTATCAAGGCACGGCCCTCACCGTCATCGGAGGCGGCCTCGCTGGATGCGAGGCGGCGTGGCAGGCGGCGAAGCTCGGCGTGGACGTCGATCTCTATGAAATGCGCCCGCACAAAAGCGGTCCCGCGCATAAAACCGGCAACCTTGCCGAACTGGTCTGCAGCAACTCCCTGCGCGGTGCGGCACTCGAAAACGCCGTAGGGCTGCTCAAAGAAGAACTCGCGTTGCTCGATTCCGTCATTATCGCCTCCGCGCGTGAAGCGGCGGTTCCCGCGGGCGGTGCGCTTGCCGTCGACCGCGAGCGGTTTGGGCGGGCCGTACAGCAGCGCATTGCCGGCGAGCCCCACATCACGGTGCATCGCGAAGAAGTGCGTGAGATTCCGCTGGACCGGCCAGTCATCGTTGCGTGCGGTCCACTGCCGTCCGACGATTTGCTCTGCGCGATCGATCGGCTGACCGGTAAACGCTTTCATTATTATGATGCCGCATCCCCAATCGTCTCCGCGGATTCAATCGACGAGACACCGATGTACCGCAAATCGCGCTACGAAAAAGGCGACGGCGACGACTATCTCAACATCCCGCTGACCAAAGAGCAGTATCTGCAACTGCTAAGCGATCTGCGCACGCTGCCTCGACATCCCACCAAAGAGTTCGAACGGGCGAAATATTTCGAGGGCTGTCTGCCGATCGAAGAAATGGCGGATCGAGGCGACGACGTGCTGCGCTTCGGACCGCTCAAACCGGTGGGTTTGCGCGATCCGCGCACCGGAAAAACGCCGTACGCGGTGGTGCAACTACGAAAGGAAAACGTCGAGGGAACGGCTTGGAATCTGGTCGGTTTTCAAACGCGGCTCACGTGGCCGTCGCAGAAGGAAGCATTCGCCAGGTTGCCGGGGATGGCGAATGCCGAATGGCTTCGCCTCGGCGTCATGCACCGCAATACGTTTCTCGACTCGCCTCGCTTGCTCGATGCTCATTTGCGTTTGCGCGGCACGCAGGCGCTGTATTTTGCGGGACAAATCACGGGCGCCGAAGGGTATGTCGAAGCCGCAGCGTGCGGCGCGATGACCGGCATGCATGCTGCGCGTCAACTGCGCGGCCTGCCGGAGATTGAATTTCCGCGCGAAACGGCGCTTGGTGCGGTCGTGGCGCACTTGCAAAACACGCAAACACCGGATTTTCAGCCGGCGAACGTTACGTGGGCGCCGTTCCCGCCGCTCTCAGACGGCGCCATCGCGGGCCTATCGAATCCGCGCGACAAGAAAGAGCGCCGCCGCGCCATGGCGCAGCGCGCAATTGCCGCGCTGCAGTGCTTCATCGAAGAACAGCGCTCGCCGGTATGAGTACCGCGATGCCAGCTTGCTGGCCGTTAACCGTACGCGTTGTGTAAAGAAAAAATCTCTAGTATTCTTAAAGCAGTCTGAGCCCTTGGGCGCGCTCGGACGAAGAGGCAGCGGCTCGAGCAAGCCAGATGCAGCCGTAAAGCCTCGCTACTGCCGTAATTGTGTGTGGAGGCTCAATGAGGCATATATCGATAAGGCGCTTTGCCACTGCATTCGCATTGGCGGCGCTGTTTTTTTCACAGCTGCCAAGTACCGTACTCGCCAGCACCGTCGGCGTCCTAAGCGGGCGCGTAACGGCTGTTGGAACCAACCTGCCGATTGCCGACGTGCGCGTAACGGCGGCCTCGCCGTCGGGCGCATATCACGCGACTACCGACGCGCGCGGCTTCTATTCGCTCACGGGCATACCGGCGGACACCTATACCGTTTCGTTTGAAGCGGGCGGCTATCAATCGACTTCCGTTCCGGGTGTAACGGTCTTTGCCGATCAGTCGCAAACACTCAATCAATCGCTTTCGAAATCGCTCAAGACCATTGCGGTCGCCCACGCGCGCAGCGCGGGCAGTGCGTTCCAGCCGACGCAAACGGTGGATACCGTCAGCATTTCGACGCAGCAGATCCAACAGTTTCAAGGCTCGACGTTCAACTTCAACGAGGTGAACCTCATCTCGTCACTGCCGGGCGCGGAACTCGACTCGTCAGGTTATCCCGTGATTCACGGCGGTCGAGAATATGAAGAAGGCTTCGAGTTCGAAGGCATCCCGTATACCGACGCTTATTCCAATCAGTTCACGAACAGTTTGGCGATCACGACGCAGGGCATCGGCTCTGTACAACTCACTCCGGGCGGCGGTGACATCACGCAAACCTCCGGCGGCTTCGGCGCGCTGAACGTCGTTGCGAAACGCGGAACGTATCCGGCTTACGCGCTGCTCGGTACGTCCATCGGGGGACCGGGTTTCGATCACCGTCTCACGTTCGACTACAGTTTCGCTACGCCGAACGGACGGTTCTCGAACTACGCGTCGTTCGCCGGTGACAACCGGACGTACAACTACGGAAACAACCAGCATCCCTACGCGCAGATCGGGGCGTTCTACGGACGGCGTATGGACGCAGATCGCGAGTTCCTCGACAACTTCGTCTACCGGTTCGGCAACAACAACCATGAATCGCTGCAGTTCTTCACGGACATCGCGATGCATGATTTCTACCTCGGAGCAGGCGGACTGCAGGGCCTGTGCTATTCGACTTGCGATCCGCTCTACACCGGTACGTGGGGACCGGGCATTTTCGGCTTGACGCCGGATGAGGTCACGGCCATTTCCGCGCTCTATCCGGGGCAACACTCTGAGAACGAGTGGCTGTCGTGCCCGCCGCCGCCAGGCGCTGCGTTCAACACCTGCGATCCGTCGAATCGTGCGCCGTTCACGTATTGGCAACCGAATCAGGCGTTCAAACTGGCGTATACGAACAACCTCAACGAGTCGACGTTTCTTTCGCTTACCGCGTATCGCGTCAACTCGGTCACGACGTTCGACGGTCCGGCATCGTCCGGATCGTTTGTGGGCGACGTGTACCTCCCGTCACAGGGCGGTATGACCAACGGTCTGACCATTTCGCTTCAGAAGCAACTCAGCGAAAAGAACCTGCTGCAAGCCGGCGCGGATTTCAGCCACTTGCATCCGGTGGACTCCTTCAAGTCGAACTCGTTCGCCCTGCTCGGCGCGCTGTTCGGACTCTTCAACGGTTTCCCGGAGCAGTTCTTTTTGCCCGCGCAGTTCGTGAATCCGAACGATCCGAATTGCCCGGCGAACGTCGGATTGCCGTGCGGCTGGGCGTACC
>JBKPMZ010000157.1:0-3418 GCA_046732415.1 Vulcanimicrobiota bacterium | reverse complement strand
ACTCGAATTGGCCCCCCACGCCAAGACCGCCACCGCCGCCAACGCCAGCAAAGACTTCGTCCGCATCTTGCAACCTCCATGAAATGGGCGCCCCGCGAGGGCATTTGACTAGCGCGGCCATGACGCTGTCCAGGCAAATTTTTTTCGCTACGCGGCGAGACTATTGCGGCGGCTCTCGAATAAGCGCATTGCCCATTGGCAAGGTCAAACATTAACTTGCTAAATCCCAGTGGCAACAGCACGTGCTGAGATAGCGCCTGATCGCCGGCAGGGAAAAGCCCATGCCTTAGCTGCAGATTTCCACGGGCCGTCCCTTTGGTCCCTGGCTTTGGCGCGAACGGAGCGCGCGTTTTCGTCACTGGGAGGCATCGCCCTCGGCGCGCAATGCTGGTTGCGGCCAAAAAAGCCACCGAGTTACCGCTAGATCGCGTCTTCGGGCATCGCCAAGCTCGTCTGCAAATGGTTGCGAAGGTACTCGCGATGCGTTCGCCGCGCGGACGCCGCTTCGCAATGTTATGCTACTCGCCGAAGCGCCAACCGCGAGGGCAAAGATTATTTCCGGCTCGGCAGCAAAATTTCGTTTCAGCTTGCGAGGCTTGATGACGGCCGTGACCGGTATTGCCGTGGGTTTGGCCGCGGCGCGGCTGTCGTGGGCCGGATGGCATGAAGGCGTACTGGCCGCGGTGCTATGTTGGTTCCTGATCGGCCTCGCTCCTCAGATACTCGACTTGCGCGCCGCGTTGCGGCGCACGCCGGGGGAGGATTCATGGTTGCGCTTCGCCGCCAGACTGGCCATCGCCTGGCGAGTCGTGGCCATGGCGTTGATCATTGGCTATTGCGTCTTCGAGACGTTCCGGCGCGAAGGTTGGATCGCCCTGCCCAGGCAGACTTTCGAAATCTTCGACGAACGCCGGCAGCTTTGCGATCTGACGTTTTACTTTGCAATCGTGCTAATCCTGGCAAGTGCGCCGCAATTGGCGCCCCGGCAATCGACCGGTTCGGTCGGCCGCAAGCTCGTAGCTGCCGTGTCGTGGCTGCTGGCCGCGGGCCTTTGCTTGCTGGTCTGGACGAACTGGCCTTTCATCGTGTTCCTGGTCCACCTCGCCATCACCGGTATCGAAAACAACTTTCCCCTAAAGTTTGCCAATCCCGATATCGATCTGAACCTGGTTGCGCGCAGCCAGCGTTTTGCGGTGCATTCGTTGCCGGCCGTGTCGCTCGTCCCGCTCAACCTGTGGCTCGTCAGGCGGCTGGCGCGGAACTGGCCTGGCGGCAGGCGGCGCCGTTACCTGGATGCGGTCGGCATATTGTTCGGAATTGCCGCCGCGGCGAGTTACGGCGTCTGGCTGAAGGCCGTCGGGCTGCCGCAGTTCTCGCCCCATCTGGCCGCGAATACGGCTTCGAGCATGTTGTCGATTTGTCTTTATGCCGCGCCCCTACTCCTGGTGGCATCGGGCGCAGCGAGTTACCGGCTGATTACGTCTTCGCCCGACTCTCTGCAGGCACCGATGCTTCGTTGGCGGCGCGAGCCGCGCCGCTATTATCACGAACGCCGGTTGACGATGGCGACAGCCGCCGTTGCCATCGGCGGCAACTTGACAAAGAACCTCACCGAAGGCGGCATCGACTGGCAAACTGGCTTGCAGTACCTTTTTGACTTTCCCGAGAACTACCTGCAGCTCGCCGCGTTCTGGCTTGCTTGCTGCGGCGTGATCCGCGGCTGGCGGAAAGTGGATGCCACGGCGCCTGGCCTGATCGCACTTTCGCCGTGGCGGTTCTTCACGGTTTGGCCAGCGATGTTCGCAGCGCTCGTCACCGCGATTCCCCTCCTGGCCTGGTTCAGCTTCACCTTCTGGATTCTGTTGGGGTATCGCTTTGAGTGGCTCTGACGCCGCGATGACTTCGAGCCGAGGGCGATTCTCCCTTCTCGTGCGTCGCATCCTGCTGGGTGAAAAAGGGGGGCGAATTTAAAAGGACAAAATGTCTTTATGGCTCGCGATCCTTTTCCCATCGGCAGGGTGCTGGCCAGTCCGGTGCGCCGACCGACCAAATGCAGCCTCTCGGGCCTGTCAGCGACTATCTCGGGGCCGTCATGGTAACGCCGGTAGCTCGACGAACGCCGCCGGCGCCGTCTCGGGCTCGCCGCCGTCTACGGCGAGTTAGTGGCCGACGCCGCCGTAAGTCTACTGCGGCTGTCCTAGCTGCTCGACGGCTTGCTGCATCTCCTGTCGCTTGGCACCCATGATAGAGCACGACTGCCAGTGCGCGGTAATGCGAATTCATTTGATATTCTTCTAAACCGAGCGCATAAAAAGGCTCTTACTAATCACGGGCGCCACGGCTCGCAAATCTCATGGCTCAATATTTTCTTACAGTCAAAAAACCATCGGGCAGGACGGCCACAGAAATTGTTGAGGCCGAGTCGGCCAAATCAGCCATTCGGACAATGGAAGATCGCGGATGCACCGACATCGTGTTGCACACCGATGACTATATGGCGAAAGCGATGAAGCCCATCCAGTTGACACATGGGCTGAGCGCCCGCGTTTTGGTGCTGAATCGCACTCGGGGCCGGTTTAGCCGCGACGCTCACTTGCTGTTGCGACTTTATGTGTTGATGTGGAAGTTCTTCCTGCTGGTTGCAGTCGTCTGCTTGGTCCTGAGAGCCGTGAACGCTTCTTGGACGATGTTCGCAGCCGTGCTTAGCGCAGCGATTCTCAGCCCGCCGGTTCTGGTGCTGATGGGGATGTCAAGCAGCGCCCTCTACGATCGGCTCCTGGAAGCGGAGGGTTGGCGACGCCCCGAGGAAGTCCTGCGGTTGTTACCGCGTCTTCCCGCCGAGGTGCCGGATTACACCGCCGCTTGGCACAAGGCAAAGGCGCTGGCTGCCCTCGGCAGCACTGAAGAGGCTTATCACGTTTTTATGCCGTTTGCCGACGGCCAAGCGATTCCTCAGCCGCAGTTTTGGCCGCTGATGGCAGCGGTCTATCGTGTTGCGGGTCAAGATGATCTGGCAATTGCCGCGTGGGAGAAGGCCCTTGAACTTGAACCTGGTAACCCAACGCTCTTGACTGGAATGGCCAACATTTTGCTGGACGTGGGCCATGACTTTCAGCGCGCTAACGATTGCGCGCGCCGAGCACGCCAGGAGCCTCTGAGCGATATGACTGTGCCGTCTCTTCTGATGGCGGAGGGGATGATCGCCTTAGAGGAAGGTAATCCTCATGTGGCCGTCGAGCGGCTAGCGGAAGCTCATCGCCGGCAACGGGAATTCGCCAAGGGAAGTCCACCGTCGGCCCCCCTCGCTGACGAGATTGAAGCACGGCTCGCACTGGCCGAGGCAATGGCGGGCGATTTCGGTTCCGCTCGGATGCATTTCCGCCATGCCGAGCCGCGGCTAAGGGCCCTCAAGCGGCAG
>JBKPMZ010000156.1:0-1226 GCA_046732415.1 Vulcanimicrobiota bacterium | reverse complement strand
ACGTGAAGCGGTGCGGCACGCTCCGCATCTGGAGAACTACCGAAACGCGTTAGCCGCGTATGAGGTTTTGTTAGCTGCAGGGTGCGGTTCCTACGCACGCGCGGATTCAGAATCGCAAACCTTCGGCCGCGTGGATGCGCCCGCGCCTGCTCCCAGCGATGCCTGGCCCGATTTGGCAGCTCGCATCGAGCGTCTCAATTGGCCTGAGCTCGACAACCGCTTGACGCTCCAGGGCTTCGCACACGAACCCGGGTTGCTTTGCGCCGAGCGCTGCGAAGCGCTACGGGCGATGTTCGACGAGGACCGGCTGTTTGCCCAGACGGTGACGATGAACAAGAGCCATTTCGGAAAAGGCGTTTATCGATACTTTGCGGCGCCCATTCCACCATTGGTCGATACGATTCGCCAGTTGGTTTTTCCGCACGTCGCCGAAATCGCCAATCGCTGGCAGTGTCTGCTCGAAGAAAAAGAACAATACCCAGCAACGTGGTCTGAGTTCCAACGTCGTTGCGCCGCCGCCGGACAGATCACTCCCTCGCCGCTGCTGCTGCGGTACGAAGCTGGCGGCTTCAATGCGCTGCACCAGGATCTTCGCGGCGAAGTGTTCTTTCCCTTGCAGCTAGTGATTGTCCTCAGCCCCAGGGTCAACTCATCCACAAGCGACCTGCAAACATTCACCGGCGGCGAGTTCCTGTTTTGCGATCAGCCCGAGCGCAAGCCGTCCGATCGCCGCGCCGTGCCGGCTGGCCTTGGCGACGCCATCTTGTTCTGCACGCGCGCTCGGCTCGTTCGCGTCGGCGGCCTGTACGGCCTCCAGTCGGTCAAGCACGGCCTGGCGGAGATCACCTCCGGGATGCGGTATGCGGTCGGCATACCATTTCATGAGTTTCTATAAGCGTCACTTCAACGGACCGTTCAACGATTAATGCATGCGGATGACGGATGGTCCTGGGCGTTACGCCGTGGGCCGGTCAGCAGGCGAGACGCCTGCTCTACTTTGGATCGGCTCTTAATCGAGCGCAGACACGTCCCAAAGATAGACGTTATAGTCGGACTGGTTCTCGCTGGCCGCGAGCGTCTGACCGTCGGGGGAAAAAGCGACTGCGTAGAGCGTGCCGCCAGGACTAAATATGATGGCTCGCAGCCGCCGGCTGGGCAATTCCCAGATTTTCAGCAGCCGGCCTTCGCCGGTGCTCGCCAGGAAGCGGCCGTCGGGCGAATAGGCC
>JBKPMZ010000155.1:0-4004 GCA_046732415.1 Vulcanimicrobiota bacterium | reverse complement strand
AGCCAGAGCAGGCCGCCGATGCGGTCGCGGCCGGAACACGGCATCCAACTCGCCATTTCCGCGTATTTCTTCCAAACTGACATCCACCTGGCACGAGGGCGAGCGCCCACATGACATTGCGCTCGTGCGTTGAAACTGGCGCTTACTAGCAGGGAGGCGCTATGACGATTACTGCGTCCGGCATCGAACCGGGTCAGCGCAAACTCAACGGACCGCAAACCACCGGAAGAACCTACGTCAACCTCTCGCAGCCCGAGTTCGAAATCGCGCACGACATCAATCTTCACGTGCCCATGCGCGATGGCGTGAACGTGATGGCTGACGTGCATCGCCCCAAAGCAGACGGAAAATTTCCGGCGCTGGTGTCATTTTCAGCGTATCCGCGGCAAATCCAGAACATCGGCATTCCGATGGGTTTCGTGGAGGCCGGGCAATCGGACTTTTTCGTACCGCGCGGATACGTGCACGTCATCGCCAACGCGCGCGGAACGAACGGATCCGGCGGCAGCTATTCATTTTTCGATGCGCAGGAGCGCGGCGACGTACACGACATCGTCGAATGGGCTGCGCAGCAGCCGTGGTGCGATGGAAACGTCGGTATGATCGGCATCAGTTATTTCGCGATGGCGCAGCTAGAAGCGGCAGTCGAACAGCCGCCGCATTTGCGCGCGATCTTTCCGCTCGCCACCTCCACCAGTCCGGGCGAGATCACCATGCACGGCGGCCTCTTCAACAAAATATTCATCTACATGTTCTTCCGGGCCGTCGGTTTGTTCGCGTCGCTGAGCGACGACTTTTTGCGCGGGCCGCTCGCCTCGGCGCTCACGAAGATCATGCGCAACCCGCGCATCCATGCCAAGTGGCAGCACCGCAACGGCGAAGCGACGATGGTGCTCTTGCAAAACCTCGTCAAAGGCCGTTATCCGGCGCATCCCTGGGATAATTTCATTCAAGACCTCATGCTCGATCATCCGTATCTCGACGCGTACTGGGAAGAGCGCGACACGCTGCCGCTGCTGCATCGCGTGCGCATTCCCACGTACCTGGGGTGCGATTGGGAAAATCTGACCGTGCATTTGGGTTCCACGTTCGCGGCGCTGAACGCACTTCCGAAAGACATTCCGGTACGCGTCGCGCTGATGGGTGCGCACGGGTTGACGTGGCCGTGGGAAAGCATGCACGTCGAGGCGCTCGCGTGGTTCGATCATTGGCTGCGCGGGCGCGAAACCGGCGTCATGGATGGCCCGCCGGTCCGCTACATCTTACCGGGCGAAGACCAGACGTGGCATGCCGCGCAAAGCTGGCCGCCGCCGAACGCGCATGCGGTGTCGTACGCGCTGCGCGCCGACGGCGTGCTGCACACGGACGAAGGCGATTCCGGATCGCGCTGTTACGCCTATCTTCCGGAAGACGCCGCCGATGCGGAAACGCCCGACGCACCGCTCACGCACTTTTTGCAATGGCAAAGCGCGCCGCTGCAGGCCGACCTGGACATCGCGGGCGAGATCGTGCTCGATCTCGATGCATCGATTACCGCAAACGACACGGCCTGGTTCGTTACGCTTTCGGACATCGACGAGAACGGAACGCCGCAGGACGTGACCGCGGGCTGGCGCCGTGCGGCGGTGAACGACGAGGGGCAGCCTCGCACGGTAACGCCCGCAAGCGTACAGCACTATCGTATTCCGCTCGTCGACAACGCGCGCCGGTTCAAGCAAGGCCACCGCATCGGCGTGCTATTGCGCAGCGACGATCGCGCCGGCGGCCCGCCGCCGCTGGGCATGCATCATCTTTCGGTTGGCAGCTCTTCACGCAACACGGTCCACTCCAGCTCGCGTCTTACGCTTCCCGTTCTCACGGAATGACATACAGGTGGCACGGCGCTGGGGCACGATGCGGGTATGGACAGCCAGTTTCAGAAAGCCATTCGCGCCTTCATCGAGCAGTGCGCTAAGCGCGACGGTTCGCGCGCCGTGCCGGAGGCGGAAATCCGCAGTGCGATTCGCGGCTATGCGAAATGCCTGCGCATCGCATATCACGGGCGGCACGACCTCACGCCCGCGCAAGTAGATCGCGCGCTGCGCTATTACCATCGCCGCCGCGTGGAACTGCACCGCCAGCCGCCGCTACTCGCGGCATGACGGACCGTATGCACGTCGAAACACGCAGCATGGCAGAGGTGCGGTACGCCGTCGTGCTGGAACCCGACGCAGGGGCCTTTTCCGTGATTGTGCCGGCGTTTCCGGAGATACACACGTTCGGCTCGACCGCCGAGGAGGCGTTAGTCATGGCGCGCGACGCGATTGAACTTTCAATTGCCGTGCGCCGCGACGCTGGCCAAGAGATACCCCCGCCGGACGCCGCGGCCGCCCGCCTCGAATCCGTCAGCGTTCACGCGGCGTAGCAACCAACCCGATGGGCTCCTTACCGCAGGTGCGGCCGGCGCGGCTTGTACGCGTGCTCCAGCGCCTAGGCTTTCGAATTTTGCGCCAAACCGGTTCACATTGCTTCCTTCACCATGCCGATGGACGCCGAGCCAACATTCCGATCCACGAGCGGGCCGATATACCGCCCGGAACGCTTCGTGCAATTCTTACTGCGGTGAAGTTAACACCCGAAGAACTGCGCCGTTTGCTCTAGCCGTTCAGCACGCCCAATCCACCCCCGCGCGATACTCGTTACCGTACTAACCGCTTCGGAGCCGCGGCCGGTAACACGACATGGATATTATCGCTTTTCGCCTGCATACGGCTCACAGCGTTGGGGTGCCACGCGGGTGCGCGGTCTTCATACGAAGCGGTGCAGTTGCATGGCAGACGCGCAGCAGCGACGTGCTGCTCGACCCGAACCACTGCTTGCTCTTTCCGCGCGCAAGCGGACCTGGGGCGCTGACCGCATGCGGCGGGCCGGCTTCGCTGACGATCTTCTGCGATTCGCGAATCGACTTCGGTAACGCACCGTCCGCGCGCATCATCGATTCACTGATCTTCGCGCAGCACTTCTGCGTGACGCTGCTACCCGGCGGCGCATGCGCTCGCCCGCGCGTGGCCCGGCTCGTCGAGCGGGTACGCAGCGCTCGCGAAAAGCCCGCAACGCTCTCCGCACATTCACCGAGCTACGGGCGCATCATGCAGCGGTACGTCAACAATGAAATCGCTCGGCCCTCGCGCTTGGAAGACGTGGCGCGCGCCGCTGCGCTCAGCCCGTTTACCGCATCGCGCGTCTTTCATCGTGAGTTGGGCTTGCCGCTACGCATTTACACCCGGCGTTAGCGGTTACGTACGGCGCTCACGCGAATCGCCGACCAGCATGCGCTCTCGCACGTCGCGCTGGAGCTCGGCTTCTTCGATCATGCGCATTTCAGCAAAACATTTCGCACGGAGTTCGACATGACGCCGTCCGAGTGGCGCGACTATGTGCTCGCCGCGTTCAACACCGCAGCATAATTCTACAAGACAGCATCCGTAGCCGCAGCATAGGATCAGCGTGGAGGATATTATGAGACGCTCGATCGCCGTTGCCATCTTTGCCGCGCTGCTCGCTTCGTGTGGGGGCGGCAGCACGCCAAGCCCCATGCCGACGGCATCGTCGCCGTCCGACGCGCAACTCGTCGCGCAAGGCCAGCAAGTGTTCCGCTTCGATACGTTCGGCGACGAAGAGTTCTGGACGAACACGCTGCAGATGAACACGGTGATCGAAAGCGCGGTCTCGCCGAAGACGGCGCTCTCGGTCGGCCTGAAAGTGGACATGGATGCATTGCCGGCAAGCGTCGTCGCCGGCATTCAAAATGGGACCGTCGATTTGAACGATCCGGCCACGACCGTTGCGCTGCTCAAACTCAATGCCGTGGTAGGCGTTATGGGGCGGGTCGATGCGAATAACCATTTGACGTCGGTCGGCATCAGTTGCGCGCTCTGCCACTCCACGGTCGACAATGCGTTCGCTCCAGGCATCGGCCATCGCCTTGATGGCTGGCCGAATCGCGACTTGAATCCGGGCGCGAT
>JBKPMZ010000154.1:0-2690 GCA_046732415.1 Vulcanimicrobiota bacterium | reverse complement strand
GCACGTTCTAGTGTCATGCTGAGGTATCGAAGCATCGCCGAAGTATCGAGGCGCGTTGTACTCGTGCCGTTGCTGCTGGTGCTCGCAGTGTGCGCGTAGAACTGTTGCGTGTCATGCTGAGGTATCGAAGCATCGCCGAGGTATCGAGGCGCATCCTACTCGTGCCGTTGCTGTTGCTCGCCGGGTGTGCCGCGCCGGCGCCCAAGCCGCTGATGCATTCCGCCGTAGCGGCTCTCTCTACGACGCCGCCCGGCCAGGAGACGACACCGCTGCCGATCGATAACGGTGCGCCGGTGAACACGGGTCCCGTGCTCGCAGCACCCACATTGGATCATGCGTTACCGACGGACGTTACAGGCGCGCCTGTCGCGGCCGGAGACGGTACGGCGTATTACTATGCGAACGGCGCGATTATCGCGTTCGACTTACGCACCGCAAAAACGCGCTGGCGGCGCGCGGCCGACGCGATGCCGGGGACCACGTTCTCGGCCACGTCGAATGGCGTCGTCTTTGAGCGCCATGAGGACGGAGCACTCGTTTCTCTGGATGTCCAAACCGGAGCGACGCAGTTCGCCATCTCGCATACTGCAGCCGGCGGCTCCATCGACGGGTTGCTCTTCGTCGAGGGCTTTGACGACAACGCCTACATGGCGATCGACGCGAAAAGTGGCGAACACCTTTGGAAGACGTACGGCGGCGGGGGACGGGTGAGCGGCGATCCGCTTATGCACGATGGCGTGCTGCTGCAGTCGTTTATGGACGACGGCGCGATCTTGGAAAATGTGCTCTACGCGTTCGATCCGAAGACCGGTCACGCGCTGTGGCAGTCGCTTTCAAACAGCTCCGCGCCGCTCGGCTTCCGCGATAGCACGGCATATATCGATTCAACGTGGTTTCCCGAGCAACTGGACAACTACGTTCCGCTGACGGTCGCCGCACTGGACGTGCGTACCGGAAAGAAAATCGACGAATACACGTACGCTCCCGACCCGCAGCAAAATGCCGCAACATATCGGAACTCGCTGCCCATGAAAGCGTACGTAGCGGGTGGATACGTCTATCTGCGCGTCAACCGGACGTGGTACCGGTACGACGCCGATCGCGATCCGTCCGCGGCGCATCCGTCGCGCCTAGACGGTCTCGACCTCGCAGCTGCGCTTCCCGGCGGATCGCTACTCGTGACGCGAGCGAATAATGCGTACATTGCCACGGGTTCACCGGGAGCAATGACGTTGCGCGCGTTACCCAACGGTCCATTGCGCTCTGCCGTTGCTGCCGGACCAACCGGCACGAACTACGCCGTCGCCGGAACAATTCTCTACGCGTTCGATGCGCGCGGTGCGCGCGCGATCGGTTCTGTGAACTGCAACACGGTAAGCGCTATTGTGCCATGGTCAGGCAATGTTGCGGTGCTGTGTGCGCGGCGCGAACTGCGCTTCGCCGACGCCACGGCGCGCGTTGCGCCGATTGCGGTTCAAACGCCGAAGCCGCTGCACACGCGGTTGACCCTGCATGCGTTCGACATTCCGCCGGCGCCCGGCTTTATGAAGCAATGGTGGGTCGGGCCCATTGTGCCGGGCCCCAGCGGCGGCGTCGTTATCGCGCTCAGTCGCGGCGCGATGAATTTTGCCGGTTCGATCGCGTACGTTTCGAAGAGCGGACGGATTCGCACCGTGCAGCTCGGGCACGACGTCTTCCAATCAGCGCCGCCCACAGGTCCGCCGCGCATCGGCGGCCCGAACTGGCCGCCAATGCCAACTGCGATCGCGTACGACAAACACGGTAACGTGTGGTTCAACAATGTCTGGGAGCCTGCGATTTACAAACTCGATGCGTCGCGCACGCTTACCGAGCAGATTGTCGGCGACCGATCCGAACGCAAGCGCGGCGGGGCGCCCATTCGCCTTGTGCTCGGCGCCGATGGCGAGGCATGGTTCGCGCGTTCCCATCCGACGAAGGAAATCGCGCGCGCCGACGGCTCGCGCACGTTCGCAATTCCACCGCAGCTCGGCGACGCGCTTCGCTTCGTGCCCGGGAAGGACGGCGGTTTTTGGTTCGTCTCACAGACGCAGCTCGTGCGGGTCTCCGCCAGCGGCAATTTCACCGCGACGCCGCTTCCGCAGAAACTCGTTGACGTCCGCAGCTATCCCGGAGTCGTTACGGCCGCTGCCGATGACTCCATCTGGATTGCTGCCGGTTCGTACATCGCGCGCATGAACGAAAAGGGCGTGCTTGCGCACTACTCGCTTCCCGATGCGACGCTGTACGTCAATGCCATGGTGAGCGGCTGCGACGGTGCTTTGTATGTTGCAGAATACGCGCCCGAGGTGCTCCGGTTGCCGCCGAACGGCAAAAGTTTCGAACGCTACAGCATACAGTACCGCAATCTCGACGGGCTCACGCGCACGCCGGACTGCAGCATCTGGTTCGTCGAAGGCGCGAACATGCCCACGCAGCATGTCGGCACGCTGGTTTACGGACGGCGCATATAGATGAGATCGTTCGGCGGTGACCACGTCTTGCCGCCATCTTTGGACGTTTCAAACCGCTGCCGCACCGTGCGATCCGGCAGAAGTGTGAACGTCATGCGCACTCGCGCGCCGTTAATCGTCGCAACCAGTTGCACCGATCCATCCGGCAAAACGCCGCCGCTATAATCCGAAATGCGGCCGCGCGCGGTGACGTAGCGC
>JBKPMZ010000153.1:0-1514 GCA_046732415.1 Vulcanimicrobiota bacterium | reverse complement strand
ACGCGGTAAGGCATTTGGAAGCTCCTTAGTTGGGGAAAAGGCTAAGGCATTGACCTGACCTCATCCCCAACAGCAATCCAAGCTGCCGGCTCTTCAAGAGAGCTTTTTTTAGCACGAAAGCATCATACCGGGCATCGACCTGCGTAGGTTAGATCGTATCGGGGGCGCCGGACCCGCGTACGATAATAATTGCTTAATTCGTCGTCTGTCGGCTATCAGAGTATCGGTGCTGACTGAGGGAGGACATTCGACTTTGAGAACGCCACCAACCGATGTCGAGCATCGAGTTGAAACTACTTGACGCCGGCAGCCGGGCAGATAAGTTACGCCTCGATGGACGACGCGCATGCAGCCGGAGGCCAAGCTCAACCGCCGGCTCAGTTTTCCCCGAAGTCCGATGCCAAGGCGCAGCGACGCCCGGCCTGCCCGGATTGCGGCGGGCGGTTGATCGAAATCCGCGGCAAGCTGCAGTGCTCCGCTTGCCATGCCATCTGCGAAACCTGCACAAAGGGAAGCCGGAGGCATGAATGACGGGTGATCTGACGAACGACCGCTCGTTAGTTGGCCGCACGGCGCTTGTCACCGGCGGTGCGAAGGGCATCGGCCGCGCATGCTGCTTGCGATTGGCTCAGGCCGGCGCCGATGTCGCCATCAATTATCTCTCGAGCGACGACTCGGCTCGCGAGACTGCCGAGTCGGTCCGACAGGCCGGCGTTCGCTCGCACTTGGTTCGCGCCGACGTGACTTCGCCGGAACAAGTCGCCGCCATGGTGCAGGAAGCGACCGACGTCTTGGGCCCCATCGATTTGCTCATCAACAATGCCGGCGTGTTCCACTTGCTTTCGCACGAAGAGACGACGCTCGAAGTATGGCGTAAAACGCTCGATGTCAATCTGAGCGGCGCTTATCTCGTCACTTGGGCCGTGAAGCAAACTATGATCGAGCGTGGGTTTGGCCGGATCGTGAACATCGCCTCGATTGCCGGGTTGCGCGCCAGACCGATGTCGATCGCCTATGCCGCCAGCAAAGCCGGCCTGATCGGCTTGACGAAAAGCGCGGCCGAGGCGCTCGCCCCGCACAACATCCGCGTGAACGCCATTGCTCCGGGGCTGATCGACACCGAGATTCTCTCCGGCGTCAGCCAGGAGCGGCTCGATGCGATCGTCGATTCGACGCCGCTGGGCCGCATCGGCCGCAGCGAAGACGTGGCCGACGCGGCGTTATTTCTGCTGTCAGAGCAATCGAGCTTCATGACGGGACAAACGCTGGTCGTCTGTGGCGGCCGCGTCATGCTGCCGTAATGCGTCCATTCCAACGCCTTATTGGATGGCGGCTTTTTCGCGAGTTAGCTGACCTTTCGTGAACGCAGTGTCATCCAACCAACGAGCCAGCCGGCAAAACCTGGCAGTAAGAGCCATGAGGGACCAGCAACGCGGCTGCCCCAAATCGTACGCAGCGGCTTTCGCTTGGCTGCATCCCAAATCGTCACATTGCGCCCGCCCGTAGCGAATAGG
>JBKPMZ010000152.1:0-3897 GCA_046732415.1 Vulcanimicrobiota bacterium | reverse complement strand
TTGCGGGCGGGGGCGCGGCACAAGCGCTGCAAGCGGTAAAAGAAAAGGCGCTCGCGCTCGGCGCGCGTGATGCCGTGCTCGTCGATGCGAAGCAGCGTTTCATCGACGAGTTCGCGTATAAAGCCCTCGCGGCCAACGCGCTGTATCAAGGCGTGTATCCGCTTTCGGCGGCGCTTTCGCGCCCGCTGATTGCGCATCTGCTCGTCGAGACGGCACACCAGTACGGTGCGCAAGCGGTTGCCCATGGGTGTACCGGCAAAGGCAACGACCAAGTCCGCATCGAGCTGGGCGTGCGTGCGCTCGACACGGCGCTGATCTGCCGCGCGCCACTGCGCGAGCAGCCGCTCTCGCGTCCCGATGCGATAGCATTTGCAGCCGCGCATGGCGTGCCGGTCGCGCACACAGCGGAAAAGCCGTACTCCATCGACGCGAATCTGTGGGGACGTTCCATCGAGGCCGGCGTGCTGGAAGATCCGTGGAACGCGCCGCCGGAAGACGCGTATGCGTGGACGGCTTCGCCGCAAGCTCGCCCCGCCCAAGCCGACGAAATCGTCATCGAGTTTGAAAACGGTCTTCCGCGTTGGAACGGGGAGCATGGATGGCGGCTCGTCGCGCAGCTCAACGCCATCGCCGGGAAACATGGCATCGGCCGCATCGACATGGTGGAGGATCGCGTCGTCGGGCTCAAATCGCGTGAAGTGTACGAATGCCCGGGCTCGGTTCTGCTGATCACCGCGCGCAAGGCGCTCGAACGCGTCGTGCTTACGCGCGACGAGCTGCGCTTTAAAGCGGGATGCGATCAGAAATACGCCGAGCTCGTGTACGACGGTTTGTGGATGTCGCCGCTGCGCGATGCGCTGGACGCCTTTAATGCCAGCAGCGCGCATCGCGTTACCGGGAGTGTCCGCGTGAAGCTGCACCATGGGGTTGCAGTCGTGACCGGCGTGCGTTCGGAGTACGGCCTCTACTCGGAGGCGCTCGCGACGTACGGCAAAGGTGACGCATTCGATCACCAGGCGGCGGCCGGATTCATCAAACTGCACGGCTTGCCGCTCGAAATGGTTGCCCGCACGTGAGCAAGGCGCTGCAATGGGGCGGGCGATTCGGCGAACCGCCCGATCCGTCGCTGCTCGCGTTTGGATCGTCAGTCGAAGACGATCTCGTGCTCGCGCCGTTCGACGTACGCTGCTCGCAAGCGCACGTTGCCGCCTTGGCCGGTGGCAACATCATATCGCAGGCGCGGGCGCGCGAATTGTACCAGGCTCTTGAAACGGTTGCAGCGGAGATCTCGACCGGCGCGTTCGTGGAGTACGCGCGTGCGAGCGGCGCGGAAGACGTGCACGGAGCGATCGACGCGCGCGTTCGGGAACTCGCACCGGCTGCCGGTGAAACGCTGCATGCGGGGCGCAGCCGCAACGATCAAGTCGCAACAACATTGCTGTTGCACTGCGCGGACCGTGCTGCGCACGGGAAGCAGATCGTAGCGGGCATCGTTTCGCAACTTGCGGCGTTCGCGGAAGAAGAACTCGCGGCCGGTACGCTGCTCGCCGCGACGACGCATTGGCAACCCGCGCAGCCGGTGCTGCTCGCGTTCTGGCTCTGCGCCGCCGCCGAGCCGTTCCTGCGCGACGCCCGGCGATTTGCGCACGTGCGCGAACTCGCGCTTGCGTCGTGCCCGCTCGGTTCGGCGGCCGTTGCGGGTTCTTCGCTGCCGCTGGATCGCGCGGCGAGCGCCGCGGCGCTCGGCTTCGCCGCGCCTTCGCGCAACGCGATGGATGCCGTGGGAAATCGTGACGTCGCATTGGATCTCGCGCACGCGAGTGTGCGAGCGGCAATGAGCGCGTCGCGCGTGTGCGAAGAACTCGTGATATGGTGTACGCCCAACTTCGGCTATGCGCGTTTGGACGACGCGGCGTCCACGGGCTCGAGTTTGATGCCGCAAAAGCGCAACCCCGACCCGTTCGAACTCGTGCGCGGCATCGCTGCCTCGCTCATCGGCCGCTTTGCGGGTGCGCTCGCCAGTTCTAGCGGCATCGCGCTCTCGTACCATCGCGACCTGCAGATAGCCAAAGGCGCTGCGATCGGAACAATTGAGGAGGCGCTCGCGGCACTTGACGCGTTTGCGCGGGCGCTCGCTCGCGTGCAGTTCAATCGCGGCCGTATGACCGCGCTCGCAGGCGAGGGATATACCGTCGCAACGGATGCGGCCGACGCGCTGATCGCGCAAGGCAAAACGTCGCGCGAAGCGCATGCCGCCGTGGGTCAGGCCATCGTCGCGCACGAGCAGCTCGGCACGCCGCTCGACTGGCCGGACGCGCGCGCGTCCGTGCAAGGCAAAGTAACCAGCGGTTCGACGCAGCCGCAAGCGGTGCGCGAGACGCTGGACAGCATCAAGCGCGAACTATCGGAGCTGTAGGCGTCGTGCGAGTTCACGTATACGGCGCCTCGGGCTACGCCGCGGCGGAGTTGATTGCGCTGCTCTCGCGCCACCCGCGCGCGCAACTCGGCGCGCTCGAGAGCGCCAGCCATGCCGGCGAACCACTCGCAAAACATTTTCCGGAGCTGCGCTGGATCGACCGAACGTTCGACGGTCCCGGCTGCGTGTCGGAGCGGCTCGAAGCGGGCGATGCAGTTGTACTTGCGGGATCGCACGGCATTGCCAAGACGATCGCGCCGCAGTTGCTCGAACGCGGAGCGCGCGTCGTGGATCTTTCGGGAGATTTTCGTCTCGATCCGTCGCCCGCCGTCTACGGCTTGGCGGAACGGTATCGGGAGCGCATCGCCGCCGCGCAATTCGTGGCGAATCCCGGATGCTATCCGACGGCGACGCTGCTGGCGACGCTGCCGCTCGCGCGCTTTGCGCCGCAGCGAATCATCGTCGACGCGAAAAGCGGCATCACCGGCGCGGGCCGTACTCCTGCGACCGCGTCGCTGTTTGCGGAAGTCGAGGGCGACGTTCGGGCGTATGCCTTGGACGGGCACCGCCACGAGCCGGAGATTCTGCAAGAATGGCGCGCCGCCGGGATCAACGCCGATCTGGTATTCACGCCGCAAGTCGTTCCCGTTTCCCGGGGCATGCTCGTGAACGTTTACGCCATGTTTGCGCAGCCGGTTGCGGCTGAAGCCGTGCATGCGGAATTTGCGGACGCATATGCGGGCAACGCGTTCGTGCGCGTTCTCGACGAAGGTATGGTCCCCAGTATGCACTCCGTGCGCGGCACCAACAACGCTGAACTGCACGTTTCGGTGCACGGTGCAGTGGTTCGCGTGATTTGCGCGATCGATAACTTGGGCCGCGGCGCTGCCGGGCAGGCAGCGATGAATCTCAACATCATGCACGGCTACCCCGCGCAAACGGGTTTGGAGCACTACTCATGAGCATCGCCGTATCGAATCACGCACGCATCATCGCACTGCGCGGCGGTTTGGGCGTCGTGCCCGGTGTGCGCCTCGCGGGCGTGCACGCCGGCATCAAAAAGCGCAAGCGCGATCTTGCGATCGTCGCGTTTGACGCGCCGCAAGTTTGCGCGTCCGTTATTACGACCAATGAAATCAAAGCGGCTCCGCTCCTGGTGAGCCGCGAACACATCGGCCAGAGCGGCTCCGCGATGCGCGCGCTCGTCTGCAATTCAGGATGCGCCAACGCCTGTACCGGCGAGCGGGGCGAACGCGACGCGCGCGCGACGGCTCGGCAGGCCGCTGCGTTGCTCGGTGTGCCGCCGCAGTCCGTCATCGTCGCGTCCACGGGCGTCATCGGTGTTCCGCTGCCGATGGATCGCATCTCCAAGGGCCTGGAACGAGCGACTGCGGAGTTGGAGAGCGGCGGTGAGGCGGCGTTCGACGCCGCCGAAGCAATCATGACGACCGATCGCGTTCCGAAACTCGCGGCATACGCGT
>JBKPMZ010000151.1:0-22136 GCA_046732415.1 Vulcanimicrobiota bacterium | reverse complement strand
GCGTAGCGCGTACCATACCAGCACAATCAGAACGGCGCTCGCTTGAGCGCCGCGGAAGGTCACGAAGTGGAGCAGTTCCATTTGCGCGATCAGCGCGAGAAGCAGGTAGAGGACCGCGATCCACCATGGCGGTGCGCCCAGCGTGGCGCCGGCATCACCGCTGCGCGTGTTCACGCGCACGCCGGTCGGTTCGTTACTTCGGAACAACGACAACGCGATCGAGTCGAGAGAAATCGGCGGCGGGTTTGACGACGGCCGTTTGATAGAGGCTCGAGTTACTGCGCTCGATCTTCACGATGGTGCCGATGGGCACGCCGGAATGGAACGAGCGCGCCTCGCCGGTGACCACCTTGTCGCCGATGCGAAGCGGCGCGTCTTGCGAGACGTAATCCAGGCGCACGCTGCTTTGATTGCCTTTGGCCACGCCCCAGTACCGCCCGCGCTGGACGATGGCCGGGATCGTACTGGTGAAGTCCGTGAGCAGCGCGACTTTGCTGGTGAAGGGCCCCGCTTCGACGACGCGGCCGACGACGCCGTCGGCTGAGAGCACGCCGTCGTCGCGGCTGATGCCTTCGCGCGTGCCCTTGTCGATCATGACGCTTTGGATGCCGTTCTCGGGCGGAAAGCCGATGACGCGCGCCGCGATTGCCCTTGGATATTCGGCCAGGCGAGGGGCCAGGCCGGTGTCTTGCTGGTAGGCGGCGAGCAGCTCGTGCAGGCGCGCATTGTCGTGCTCGAGCGCGACGTTCTGTTGCCGCAGCGCCTGATTCTCGCGCGCCAGCGACGGCAGATTGACGACGGTTTGACCGCCGCCCCGCACGGCGCCGATCACCGCGCTCGCTGCTTCCTCGACGGCCATGCCGGCAGTCGTCACTGCGGTCGTCAGGGGACTGGGCGCGCCGGACCGCAGAGCGCTCACTTGCACGAGTGCAACGAGCGCCGTCACGATAATCACAGAGATTACCGCGAAGAGTCTACGCTCGTCCCGATATGTAAAAATGCTCCTACCCCGGCTGCGCTACGTGCGATCCTTACGCACTTGCATTCGTTATCGGCAGCGAGATTCCCAACCGGTACAACGTACGCACGAACCGAGCGAGCGGGAACCCCATCACCGTGTAAAAATCGCCTTCCACGCGCTCTACGAGCGTTGCGCCGTACGCTTGGATGCCGTACGCGCCGGCCTTGTCCATCGGCTCGCCGCTTGCGACATACGCGTCGATTTCCGCGTCGCTCAGCGGAAAGAACGTCACAAACGTGCTCTCGCAATGTTCGATCAAATCGGTGCGATCGCGTGCGGCAAGCGCGAACGCCGTATGCACGATGTGCGTGCGCCCGGAGAGATCGCGCAGCATGCGTTTGGCATCGCGCTCGTTCACCGGTTTGTTGTACGCGATGCCGTCGACGTCCACGACGGTGTCCGCGGCCACCAGCACCGCGTTCTCGAGTGACACGCGTTCGCGCACGTCGCGGCATTTGTGGCGTGCGTGCACGATCGCAAGATCGCGCGGAACCAAGTGCGGATGTTCGGGTTCGTCGTAGTTGCTCGGAATCACGTCGAGTTCGAAGCCGAGCGAACGCAGCAGTTCCTGCCGGCGCGGCGATGCGCTCGCCAGAATGACGCGCGGCGCGTTACTCATACAGCTTGCCGTTCACTTTGACGTACCCGGAAGGATGGCGCCCGCGCGGATCGTGATGCGTCCAGTGGATCACGTAATCGTTACATTCGAGTTGACCGAGCAGCGAGACGACGTCACCGCGGTGCAGGGGAATCGGACCGGTGATATCGACGTTGTCTTCCACTTTAATCGTACGCGCTGGTTGTGCGGCCGATGGCGCGATCAGAAACCCTTCGTGCACTCCGCTACGCGATTCACGTTCACCCAAGACGCGCGTAACGGTCGCGCTGGGCAAATAGATCTCGACGTGTCCGTTTGCGTTTGCGCTGCAGCGTGCATCCGCGTTCGCCCAATTCTGCGCACCGCCGGCGCACGACGCGAGCGCGAGCGGCAGGGCCAGCACGCCGATCGCGTTATGCAGGCGTTTCAACGCCGTACACCTTGTGTGCGGTGATGTACTCCCAAACCGGTTCGGGAACGAGATAACGAATCGTTTTACCTTGCGAGAGCAGCGTGCGCACGAGCGTCGCGCTTTCCGGCATTTCCGGCAAATTCAGCGTTTTTATGCGGTTTCGCAGCGTATTTGGAATCGCGGCGACCACGCGCCCGACGGCTTCGTTGCTCACGCCCGCGCGGGGCGCGATGACGAAACTCTCCAGCGATTCGAGGACTTCTTCGAAGCGCACCCAGGCGTTGCCGGCAAGCGAATCCGCTCCCGTGATAAATGTCAGGGAGGCGCCGGGATACTTCGCTTTGATCTTCGGCAGCAGGTCGGCGGTGTACCCGGAAGCATCGCGGCGCAAATCCGTGTCGTCGAGAACGAAGTGCGGGTTGCTTTCGATGGCGCCGAGTACCATCGCGCAGCGGTGTTCCGGCGAGGCTTGCGGCTTGGTGCGGTAATGCACGTTGCTCGTCGGCACGAACAGTACGCGATCCAAACGCTCCATCAAGCGCGCGGACTCCGCAACGAACAGATGGATGTTGTGAATGGGATCGAACGTCCCGCCGAAAATTCCCAAGCGCATTATGAGTACGTGAACTCGTACGGCCCGATGCGCACCGTATCCCCTTCGACCGCTCCCAGTTCGCGCAGTTTCTTGTCCACGCCCATCTTCGCAAGAATCTGTTCGAACCGTGCGAGCCCTTCATCGGAATCGAAGTTCGTCATCGCGGCCAAGCGTTCGACGCGCTCACCGGTGATGACGAAGGTTTCGTCTTCCTTGTGAATGCCGAACGGTTCGTTCGGCCGCAAATGGATTTTCGCGGGCTCCGGCGTGACGATCTCGGGAATCGGCGCGCTTTGGATTGCGGTCCACGCGGCGTACACCAGATCTTTCACGCCCTCGCCCGTCGCAGAACTGATGCCGCGAATGTCGGGAAATTGCGCGCGCAATTCCGTCAGCCGTTCTTGCGCGTCCGGCAGATCGAGTTTCGAGACGACGAGCAGCGTGGGCTTTTGCGGTAACTGCGCGTTCCATGCGGCAAGTTCGTCTTCGATGATCGCCTTGTCGTGCAAGATCTCGTCGAGCGCTTTGGCGCCGTCGAGCAAATGAACGAGCACGCGCGTGCGCTCGATGTGCCGCAGAAACTGGTCGCCCAATCCTGCGCCTTGATGGGCACCCTCGATGAGGCCGGGCACGTCCACCATGACGAACGACTCCTCGTCGGAGACTCGAACGACGCCGAGCTGCGGCTCCAGGGTGGTGAAGGGGTAATCCGCGATTTTCGGGCGGGCGGCGGAAACCACCGAAAGCAGTGTGGATTTGCCTGCGTTCGGCAGGCCCACGATTCCGCAGTCCGCGAGCAGCCGCAGTTCCAGGCGCAACGTGAATCGATCGCCGGGCTCGCCTTTTTCGGCGAACCGGGGCGCTTGCCGCGTCGAGGTGGCGAAGTGCTGGTTGCCGAGGCCGCCTCGGCCGCCTTTGGCGACGACGATGCGCTCGCCGGCGTGGCTGAGATCCGCGAGGAAGGTTTCGTCCTCGCCCTCGGGACGTCGGTAGACGATGGTACCGACCGGTACGGGAATCACCAGGTCCTCACCGCTGCGGCCCGATTTGTTGGAGGTGCCGCCCGGCTTGCCCGACTCGGCCGCGAACTGCCGCTTGAAGCGGAATTCCACGAGCGTCGAGAGTTCCGACGTGGCCTCCAGATAGATCGTGCCGCCGTGGCCGCCGTCGCCGCCGGCCGGGCCGCCCTTGGGGATGTACTTCTCGCGCCGCCAGGCCACCAGGCCGTCTCCGCCGTTGCCTGCCGCGACGACGATGGTCGCTTCGTCGATGAACTGCACTTACGGGTGTATTCTAGCCGGAAAAGCAAAATCGGCCCGTTGCCGGGCCGACTTGCTTGAATGCTGTTTCGCGGCGGTGCTTATGCCGCGGCCGGGCGCACGTGAACGTGCTTGCGGTTGCGGTGCGTAGCGAACTCGACCGTTCCCTCGATCAGCGCGAAGAGGGTGTGGTCCTTTCCGAGGCCGACGTTCTCGCCTGGATAAAATTGCGTGCCGCGCTGACGGACGAGGATGTTGCCGGCGAGGACCCGCTGGCCGCCGAACTTCTTCACGCCCAGGCGCTGCGCGTTGGAGTCGCGGCCGTTACGCGTGGAACCCGCGCCCTTCTTGGACGCGAAAAGCTGCAGATCGAAAAGGAACATAGCCGCGATACTATACCAGAGCCCCCCCAGGGGCGTCAATGGAAAAGGGCCGCCCTGCGCGTGCTACCCGATGCTCGTCGCGTAAAACGTGCCGTTGTTCCAATAGCCGTATGCCGTAATCGTGCGTCCGACAAACAGATTTTGAGCGGTGCCGTTGTTGAGTGCCTGCTGGTCGTCGATGGTGATCGTCGAGAACAGGCCTTGCATGATCGTTATGTGGTTGCCGCTGACCGAAGTGATGACGCCGTTCACGCTCGCGGTTGAACCGGGATACGGATAGCCGTTGGAATTTCCGTTGTAGCCCGTGCCGCCCGGCTGCGCAACGAAGATGTTGTTCCTGAAATAGCCGTGCAAAGCGAAGTGCCCGCCCAGCGTGAGCGGCTGTCCCGCCGCGATGAGACTGCGCTGATCGACGGAGATTGTGGTGCCGTTGTCTTCGCGGAATTGCACCAAGTCACCGTTTACCGCGAGCGCCGTGCCCGAGATGACGGCTTGATTTGTACGAGTGCTGTTGTTCTTGCACCAGCCGCGCACGTGGCCAGCGGGATTGACACAGCCGTGCGGATTGCCGCGGTGCGACTGCGCAAGCGCCGTGGCGGAACCGCCGGCGGTTGCGATGAGCGCGCCCAGAAGTATCGTGGTGAGTGTGCGCATGTAGAGAGAACGAGCGAGGTCGAGCACGCGTTGCCAAGCGGGCGCAGGATTAGCTGCGAACGATTTGCGCGCGTTCCAGCCCGAAGCGAATGGCTTGCGCGAATGCCTCGACGTTCCAGTCGGCACGCACGCGAATGCGCGGCAGCTCGAAGCGATTTTCCGGCGCAAGGACAAAGCGGGAATCGGTCGTGACCGCAAGCGCCACGCCCGCATCGTGCACCAAGGCGAGCGTCGCGCGGTTGAAACGCCCTGACGGATAACAGTAGGAGTCCACCGGCGCGTGCAGCCGCTCGCGAAGCGCTGCGATGGAATCGTCGATTTGATAGGCCTGCTGCGCCGGTGTCATCTGCGAGAGGTCGTCGTGCGCTACACCGTGCGCGGCGACGTCGTCGCCGAGCGCAAGCATGACGTCGAGTTGTGCCCATGTTAAATGGCGCGGCGTGTCGAGGTCGCCGGTGATGACGAAAAACGTTGCCGTATCGCCATACTCATGCAGCAGCGGTACCGCATACTGATACTGGTCCGCGTACCCGTCGTCGAAGGTCAGCACGACGGTGTGATCCAGCGGCACCCCGCGCTGGAGCCGGTCGCGCAGCTGCGCCATGCTGATCCCGGCAATCCCGCGGCTCTTAAGGTAGGCGAGCTGCTCTTCGAGCTGTGCGGGTGTCACGGTGAGTTCTTCACCGATGCGATCGCCTGCGCGATCCGCGTCGACGCGGTGATACATGAGGATGGGCGGCGGCACGAAGGTCGCCGGCAATGCCGGCGGCGGGCTGGGCGCACGGCCTGCCGCGCCCGTCCCAAAGAGGACGATAAGAAGTAGCATCGCGAGCGGCCGTCCCATCGGTATCCTAGTTCGCAAGAGGGGACCGCCAGGACCCGCCGTAATTCCCGGACGTTTTGAACAAGCGACGTGTCGTCGTCACCGGCTTGGGCGCGGTGACGCCCTTGGGCAATACCAAGGACGAATTCTGGCGCCGGCTCATCGCCGGGGAGAGCGGCGTCGGCCCAATCACGGCATTCGACCCCGCCGATTTTTCGACGCGTTTCGCCGCCGAAGTCAAGGACTTCGACGCTGAGGCGCAGCTCGGCAAGCGCGAGTCCAAACGGATGGATCGCTTCTCGCAGTTCGCGGTGGTCGCCGCCAAGGAAGCGCTGCAAGATTCCGGGCTGGATCTCTCAGAACCGAAGCTGCTCGAACGTTCCGGCGCGATCATCGCGACCGGCATCGGCGGTATCCTGACGTTCTGGATGAGTTCGGAAAAGGCCAACCGCGACGGCACGTGGTCGAAGGTCACGCCGTTTTTCATTCCGATGCTCATGGCCAACGCCGCGTCGGCGCAAATTTCGATGGCGTACGGATTGCGCGGTCCGCTGTTCGCCGTTTCCAGCGCGTGCGCGAGCGGTAACGACGCGATCGTCAGCGCGTACCATTACGTTGCGAGCGGTGAAGCGCCGATGATGGTGACCGGCGGCAGCGAAGCGACGATTTCGCCGCTTGCGGTCGGCGGGTTTTGCTCGATGAAAGCGATGTCGACGCGCAACGACGATCCCGCGCGGGCCAGCCGCCCATTCGACAAAGAACGCGACGGCTTCGTGCTCGGAGAAGGCGCGGGCGTGCTCGTGCTCGAGGATTACGAACACGCAAAAGCTCGCGGCGCGCGCATCTATTGCGAAATGCTGGGGTACGGGCAATCGGCTGATGCGTACAATTTGGTGGCGCCCGATCCGGAAAGCACGGGCGTCGAGCTCGCGCTGCGTCGCGCGCTGGAGATCAGCGGCGTGCGCGCGCAAGACGTCGATTACGTCAACGCGCACGGAACCTCGACGCCGCAGGGCGATACCGCCGAATCGCAAGCGATCGAACGCGTCTTCGGCGTCGATGGCGCGGTGCGGCTCGCGGTCAGTTCGACCAAGTCGATGCACGGCCACGCGCTCGGCGCCGCGGGCGGAATCGAGGGCGTTGCGACGGTGCTGGCGGTGCAGAACGACATCATGCCGCCGACGATCAACTACGAACATCCCGATCCGGAGTGCACGCTCGACTACGTCCCGAACGTTGCGCGCAACGCACCGGTAAACGTCGCGTTTTCCAACTCGTTCGGTTTCGGCGGGCACAACAGCGTGCTGGTGTTCAGCAAGGTTCGCGACTAGCACGGCAATGGCCGGTGAACAGCGGCGCCGGCGCCTGCGCGCTCTGCTGAAAAAGGCGCATGCTGCACCGGTTGATCTGGATCTGTTCGAGCAGGCGTTTCTGCACGAGAGTGCCGCGCGCGAACGCCGCCAAATTTCGAACGAACGGCTCGAATTTTTGGGGGATTCCGTGCTCGGTTTCGTTGCGGCGACGTGGCTGTACGAGCAGCATCCCGATTGCGACGAAGGCTGGCTCACTCGCCGCAAAGCCGCGATCGTGAACGATCGCGTGCTCGCGCAAACGGCGCTGCGCCTGGGCTTTCCCGAGATGATGCAGGTCGGCGAAGGCATGGCGCGCTCGGGCGGAGCGCACAACGAAACGATTTTGGCCGATGCGTTCGAGGCGTTCGTGGGTGCGCTGCACGTGCGGTACGGCGAAGCGAAGACGCGCCGCTTTTTGATCGAACAGCATCTCAAACTCGTGGACCTCTCGGACGAGTCGGTCACGGATGCCAAGTCGCGTTTGCAGCATCTCATGCAGGAGCGCTACCGCCAGATTCCGCTCTACCGCGACCAGTCGGTGGGTACGCCGCAGGCACCCGAGTTTACCTCGCAGGTTATCCTCAAGGATACGGTGCTGGGTTCCGGAACCGGCAGGTCAAAGAAACAAGCACAGCTCGAGGCCGCGAGCAAGGCTTTAGAGACCTTGCTTGCCAGCGCGCGAGTTTCGAGCAACAAGAAAGCGAAGAAGCGATGAGACCGATGCGGCGCCCTCGGGGAGCGTCTATGTTAGCAGTTCATGTAGGCGCCATGAGATCGAGGGGGCCCCAACCTAGTTGGGGGGCGCGCAGGTCAGACCGGAGCGCCTTTTAGACGTGAAATTAAAGCAGATCAAAACATTCGGATTCAAAACCTTCGCGGAACCGACGACGCTCGACTTCGGCGGCGGCATCACGGCCATTGTGGGGCCGAACGGATCGGGCAAGTCGAATCTCATCGACGCGTTCCGCTGGGTTTTGGGCGAGCAGAGCAGCAAGAGCTTGCGCTCGGGCAAAATGGAAGACGTCATCTTTGCCGGCAACGAGAAGCGCAAGCCGCTGGGCCTGGCCGAAGTTTCGATCACGTTCGACAATAGCGATCGCAAACTGCCGACGGATTTCACCGAAGTCGAGATTACGCGCCGCGCGTACCGCGCCGGTGAAATCGAATATTACATCAACCGCAATCAATGCCGGCTGCGCGACATTCTCGAACTCCTGATGGGTACGGGTCTGGGTCCGGGTTCGTATTCGATCGTTTCGCAAGGGCAAATCGACTCGATTCTCACGAGCAAACCCGCCGATCGCCGCGCGCTGTTCGAAGAGACTGCCGGCATCAACAAGTTTCTCGCGCGCAAGAACGAGTCGATGCGCCGTCTGGAGCAGACCGAGCAGAACGCGATCCGCATCAACGATTTGATTTCCGAACTCGAACGGCGCATTCCCGAGCTCGACACGCAAGTTCGCCGCGCCAAACGCTATCGCAAGGTCAGCGGACGCGTTCGCGATCTGGAAATTCTTTCGTACATTCGGGCCAGTGCGTCGCGCCGCGCGGAGCGCGAGACGCTCAAGTCGGATCTCGAGCGCAACGAGGAAACGCGCAGCGCCGCAGCGGCCAAAGCCGCAACGCTCGGCGCGCAACTCGCCGACGCGCGCACGCAGGCGTACCGCCACGAACTCGCACTCGAAGAACTGCGCACGCAAAGCCAAACGCTGCGCTCGGAACTGGCGCGGTTGGAAGCCGATTACGCCGCCGCCCTTGCACGCCGCGAAACGCTCGAGGCACAGAGCACGCAAACTTCCGAAGACGCAGCGCGCGTGCAGCACGAACGCGAAACGCTGGAAGCATCGATTGCCGACCTGGAAGGCCGTATCGCACCGCTGCAGCACGACTTGGAGCAGGCGCGCGAAGCCGAGCTGCAGGCGCAGAGCGCGCTCTCGCAAGCACGCGGCGAACTCGATGCGATCTTCACCCAACTGCGCGAGGTCGAAGCCGCCGCGTCGGCGGTGGCCGCGCGTAAGGCTGAACGGCGCGTGCAGAGCGAAAACGCGCGCGCGGAAGCCGAACGTTTGGAGCAGGAAGCGCACGCCGCTCGCACGCGTGCCGAGCAAATCGAGATTGCGTGCGGAACGGCGACGCACAAATTCGGCGAACGCGAACGGCAACTGGCGCAGCTCGAGACGCAGCTGCTCGATGCGCGCGGACGGTTCGAAGACGCCGAACGCGGCGTCACGCAGGCGCAGAACGATCTCTCGCACGCGATCACCGCGCACCGCGAGTACGCAAGCGAGGTCGCGGCGGCGCAGTCGCGTCTGCACACCATCGAGGAACTCGAAAACTCGATGGAGGGCCACGTGCCCGGTACGCGCGCCGTCATGGAGGCGTTCGGACGCGGCGAAGTGCGCGGCATCGAAGGCGTCGTTTCCAATCTGATCACGACTGAAGAGCAGTACGCGCGTGCGATGGACATCGCGTTCGGAGCGCGCCTTTCCAACATCGTCACGCGTACGTCGGAAGACGCCGAACGCGCGATCGATTATCTCAACATGAAGGAACTCGGTCGCGCGACCTTCTTGCCGCTCGACACGCTGCAGAACCGTACGGGCAAGGAACTCACGCCCGAGCTGCGCGACGTGCGCGGCGTCATCGGGTATGCGCATGCGCTCATTCGCACGCAGCCGCAGTACGAGAGCATCGTCAAGTTTCTCGTCGGCAACGTGCTGGTCGTGGACACGCTGCAGACCGGCATCTATCTCGTGCGCAACCGCGGACTGCGCGACACCGTCGTGACGCTTTCGGGCGAGCAGATCGCCGGCGGCGGCGCCATCACCGGCGGCCGCTATCAGCGTGAGAAATCGATCCTTTCGCGGCGCGTGCAAGGGCAAACGCTTCGCGAGCAGCTCGCGGAGATGCAGGCGCAGCTGGGCCGTCTGGAGGCCGCCGCCCATGAAGCGACGCGCCAAAGCCAGCAAGCCGTCGCGCAGCGCGACGAAGCGGCGCAGACGTTGCGCCGCGCGGAAGTCTCGCTGACCGAAGTGCGCGGTGAAATGGCCAGCGTGAGCGCCGACGTCGAGCGCATGCAGCAAGAACTCGACGCTGCGCGCAAACGCGTGGAAGAATTGCACGCCGCGAGCGTTCAAGCACGCGAGCGCGAGCGCGAACTGGAAGGCGCACAGCCCGAAGAGGCGCGCAGCGACGAAGACCGCCAGCGCCTCGAACAACACCTTGCCGCCGCACGCGAACGCATTGCGGACGCGGAAGCGCGGCAAGCACAGGCGAGCGCGCGCGCGGGCGATTTGCGCGAACGCTACGCGGCGCTCACGGCAGAGCGCGACGGTGCGAAAGGTCGCCTGGGGATCATCGATCAGGATAGCGAGCGCGCACGCGCCGCACGCGAACAAATGGCCGCGGAGATCGCCGGGCTGGCCGAACAGATCGCGCGGGCGTCGGAGCGCCTGGAGTCGCTGCGCAATCACGTCTCGCAGGCCGATACGGCGTTCGATGCCGCCCGCAAGCAGCGTGAAACGCTCGCGGACAACGTGACGCGCCTGGAGTCGGAGATGCGCAGCGCGGAGATCGAAGAACGCGAGGCGCAGGCGGGCGGCGAGCGCTATCGCACGCGGCTTGCGGAGATCGAAGCGGAACTGGGAATGCTCGTCTCGCAGTTCGCGCAAAACCCCGCGACCGACGATGAATGCCGCGACGTCGAGCAGCGGTATGCGGAAGAAGCCGACACCGTTACCGACGATCTTCCGCGTCTGCGCGAGGAGTTGTCGCGCCTATCGAACGTGAACCTGAACGCCGAAACGGATCGCGAGGAACTCTCGCAGCGCGAACAGTTTTTGCGCGAACAACTCGAAGATCTCTCCAAGGCGCGCGAGACGCTGCTGCAGTCGATTCGCGAGATCGAACAGCAAACGCAAGTGCAGTTCAACGAAACGTTCAATCAAGTTTCCGAAGCGTTCACCGAAATGTACGCGCGCCTGTTTCCGGGCGGCCAAGCCAAGATGTGGCAGACCAACCCGGAGAATCTCTCGGAAACGGGCATCGAAATCTCCGTGCAGCCGCCGGGCAAAAAACTGATGCCGCTCCCGACGCTCTCGGGCGGCGAACGCGCGATGACCGCCGCGGCGCTCATCTTCGCGCTCATCAAGGTGCGCCCGTCGCCGTTCTATCTGCTGGACGAGGTCGACGCCGCGCTCGACGACGCGAACGTCGAGCGCTTCTCCAAGATGGTTCGCGAGCTTGCCGGCGGCGGCTCGCAGATGATCATCGTCACGCACAACAAGCAGACGATGGAATTGGCGGATCGCATGTACGGCGTGACGATGGGCGAGGCCGGCATCAGTTCGATCATCTCCGCGGAACTCACGCGGGAAGAACGCGAGCGGGAGCCCGCGCTTGCCTGAGGCAGCGCTCTTTTCGCTGTCGGATAAAACGGGTGCGGCGGAAGTAGCGAGGGCGCTCGTCGATCGCGGCGTCGTCATTTACGCAACGGGCGGCACCAAGGCGTTTTTGCACGAACACGGCATCGAAGCGCGCGACGTGGAGGACTTGACCGGCTTCCCGCCGCTCTTCGACGGGCGCGTGAAAACGCTGCATCCGAAAGTCTTCGGCGCAATTCTGTACGACCGGGCCAATCCCGCGCACGCGGAGCAGGCGCGCGTCTACGCGATTCACAGCGTGAGCACGCTGGTCGTGAATCTGTATCCGTTCGAAGCGACCGTTGCCAAGCGCGGCGCGACGCTCACCGAAGCCATCGAGCAGATCGACGTCGGCGGCGTCTCGCTGCTGCGCGCCGCGGCGAAAAATTTCACGAACGTGACGATCTTGAGCCATCCCTCGCAGTATCCGCCGTTTTTGAACGCGTTGGGCAACGGCGGCCTCGACGAAGCGGCGCGCCGCCGTTTGGCCATCGCGGCGTTCGAGCGCACAGCCGAGTACGACGCCGCAATCGCGCATTATCTCGCGACGGAAGGTGAAGTGCTGCCGAGCGAATTACCCGGCGCGCTCGCGCTCACGATGCCGCTCGCGCAGCCGCTGCGTTACGGCGAGAATCCGCAACTGCGGGCCGCGTTTTATTTGAGCAATCGCGAGCGTCTGCCGGAACAACTGCATGGCAAGGAGCTCTCGTATAACAATCTGCTCGATCTCGACGCGACGCTGCGTTTGCTCTCGCGTGCTGCGCTCGGTGCGGAGTTCGGGTCGCAGCGAGAGCGGTTCGTGCGTGCGGCAATCGTCAAACACACGGTGCCATGCGGTGTCGCGCAGCGTTCGACGTGCGAAAAAGCCGTACGCGACGCACTCGACGCCGATCCCGTCTCCGCATTCGGCGGCATAATCGCCGTCGACGCGAAGGTCGATCGTGCGACCGCGCAGGCGCTCTCGACGTTCTTTCTGGAGATCGTTGCCGCGCCGCAATTCGACGACGATGCGCTCGCGCTGCTCACGAAAAAGAAAAACCTGCGCATCATGCGTTACGCGCCTGGACTGCCGGACGAGTTGCAGCGCGAGGTGCAACTGCGCAGCGCGCTCGGCGGCGTACTCGCCGAGGAAGAAGATCGCACGTTCAAACCCGAGACATGGCGCGTTGTGAGCGAGCGGAAGCCCACCGCACAGGAGTGGCACGATCTGGCCCTGGCATGGGACGTGGTACGTCATGTGAAGAGCAATGGCATCGTCATCGTGCGCGGGGGCGCCACGCGGGGCATCTGCGCGGGTCAGACCAATCGCGTGAGCGCGGTGAAAATCGCGGCTGGGCGTGCGGGCGAACACGCCAAGGGTGCGGCGTGCGCGAGCGATGGGTTCTTTCCGTTCGCCGACGGCTTGGAAGCGGCTGCGGACGCGGGCTGCACGGCGATCATCGCGCCGCAAGGCTCCGTGCGCGACGCGGAAGTCATCGACGCGGCGAACCGGCTTGGCGTAGCACTGGTGTTCTCGACGCACCGGTATTTCTTGCACTAGCGGGTAAACAAAGGCCATGCCCCGCTATCTGCATACCTCGATCTTCGTCAACGACATGCAGCAGTCGATCGATTTCTACACGGAAAAGCTCGGACTGCGCCTGCTGGACGGTCCGTATCACTATCCCGGCAATGCCGACATGGCGTTCGTCGGCGAGAGTTGGAATGCGTACATCGAACTCGTCTACGATCTGGAAGAGCATCCGCCGTACGAACTGGGGAATCGCTACGAACATCTGGCGATCGAAGTCGACGGCGATCTGGAAGCGTACGTTGCGCAGCTGCGCCGCAAAGGCGTGAAGATTCTCAAAGACGTGAAGAAGTCGCCGGGCGGCTCGCGTGCAATCGCGTTCATCGAAGATCCGAACGGCATTCCCGTCGAGCTGCTGGAGCCGCGCACGACGGCGTCGCTTTCCTAACGATACACGAACGGATCGGCCGGAGCGCCAATCATCTGCAGTTGCTCGGCTCGCAACCGCAAATCGCTTCCGCGTGCGACCATGACGCCTCGCGCGTGCACCCAGCCGCGCACGGTAGTGCCGGGCGCCTGCAGTAATCGCACGACGATCGGTGCGGCATCCGCGCGGCAGCACGTGATGGCATAACGCACGAGCGTTGCCGCGCTGCCGGTCCGCGTGAGGACGCCGGTGAAGTCGACGCGCTCGCCGGCAAACGCGTCCGCGAGCGTCGTTTCCGTCGCGTGATAGTGCGGCAGCGGCGCGGAGAGCAGGGCTCCGGCCAGCATGACGATCGGGGCGGCGCGCATCTTCCCGCAAACGTGCGTGCGATAGCGCCATGCAAACCAGGCCGCCGCGCCGGCGCACGGCCACAATGCAACCGCGAGCTTCGGATGAACGAGGCCCCCGCCGCCGTGCGCCGCGACAAGTGCACAGGCAAGCGCGACGAGCGCATAGGCGAGCGCGTCGTGTGAAGCGTGCGTGCTGCCGCGCCGCATCCAGGAACGCACGTCGAGGATACCGGCGACGCACAAGAATCCGGCCGCCGTCAGCGGCATTGCACTGCGCATCGCCGCTGCGAGGCCGACGGCTCCGAGCGCGCACGGCGCGGTAACGAATGCGAACAGCGCCCCGGCAACAAACGACACGCTCGCCGGCGCGTGCGTGGGAACGATCGCCGGCAGGATGAGCGCGGCGCAAGCGCCGAGCGCGGCAACCGGCGCGATGACGTGCAGTTCGGCGAGCAGCGAGCGGTGATGTTCATGATCGCAGATGCGGCGGGCGCGCTGCAGACGTTCGATGAGGAGTGCCCCCGCCAGCCGCGCGCCGGCAACGAGCGGCCCGAAGACCAGACACGTTGCGGCGGCGGCCGGGAGCGAACGCGCGGACGGACCGACCCCACACCCGCATCCGAGGTACGCGTCGAGCCGCGCGTTCCACCGCACCGGTGTCTGGGTCAGCACCAGTGCGGCAAGAATGAACGGTGCGCTTTCGAACAGCGTCGCGGCCGACGTGACGAGCAGCGCGGTGACCACGCTGCTCTATCACGCAAGTCCGCGTGGATGTCTAGGGGTGCGCGGGCGGCGGCGTCGGCTCGAAGGGCCGCGGGTTGAAGCCCGCCGGCGGCGCTTCGCTGATGCCGGGCGGCGGTGGTGCCGGAGTCATGCCGATGTCGCTGCAACTGAGCGGCGCAGGCAGCGTGCGGATCGTCTTCCACGAAAAGAACGCGCCGTCCGCAGGCAGCGGCGCTTTGGTGCCGCGCAGGCGGTCGTAATCGAACGCACCGCGCATGTTCGAAATCAGCGTGTTGCCGTCGCGCGGTCCGAGCGGCAAGTATGGTTTTTCATCCGGCAGCGACGCGAGCGTCGGCAAACCGAAAACGGTTTCGACGAATTTGATCACGGAATTCTGATCGTTGAAGTCGTGAACGATGACGCCGCTCTTGCCGTACGGTGAAATGACGATCGCCGGCACGCGCGCTCCGTCGCCGCACGGATGACCGTCGGGGCACATTTCGAAGTTGTGCGGGGTTACGTGATCCCAGAAGCCGCCCAGGTCGTCCCACGCGATGATAATCGCGCTGTCTTTCCAGTACTTGCTGTGCACGATCGTCGAGACGAGCGCCGCAACGTGCGCTTGCGATAACTGCGAATCGGTGTAGCCTGGGTGATCGTCGTCGCCCATGTACTGCTTTTGCACGTACGGATCGGGATTGGCCGGGTGCAGGCCCAGCACGTTGTGCGATCCGCCTTTGATGTAGAATACGCCGCGGTCCGGTAAGCGCGCATGCGAGACGTCGCGGTAGAAATCCATGAGATCGCGCATGTTGGAGACCATGCTGCGATTCTTGGCGACGTAACCGAAGTATTGCGGCGCGAGATGATGCGAGATGAGGCCCGTGTGCTGCGAGCCGCTGTAACCTTCTTCGTACCAGCGCCACGGAATCGCCGCGCCGTCGAGTTTTTCAATCACGGTCTTGTCGCGCTGCACGTATTTCGTGTTGTTCTTGACCGCCGTGACGTTTTTGCGCTGCATGGTGAGCAGCACGTTCGCATAGGTTTGATCGACCTGCGTCTTGTGTTTGCCGGGATGCCCCGATTCGTAGGGGCCGTACGCAGGATCGAGGTCCGAGAAGATCGGATCGCCCGGGTCGTCCTCATCTGGTGAGTAGCTCTTTTTGTTACGCGCATACTGGGTCAGTCCGTTTTGCGCCGCGATGATTTCGACGTTGCTGGGCGTCGACGGCGCACGCAGCGCTTGGAAGAAATTATCGAACAGCGCAAAGTGTTTCGCGTACGACCAGAGGTACGGAATCGTGTCGCAGTCGACGTGATACATCGAGAGCGCACCCACGGAAAAGCGCTGCTCCGGCGTCGCATGCTTCTCGTAGTACAGTACGGCCTTGCCTTGCGCGGCGACGAACTTGTCCATCTTGCCGCCGTTAATTGCGGGGATTTGCACGTCGCGGTCGTTGCTCTCGTAGTACACGTCGGGATCGGTCAGTTTGAACGGCGTGACGCTGCGGTGCGTCACGGGATCGACTTGCCTGAAACCGTGCGCTCCGCGCGACCACACGCCGTTCGCACCGGGAAACGTGCCGAATTCCGAGTCGAACGAGCGGTTTTCCTGATAGATCACGAAGACGTGTTTGATGCGCGCGGCGAGCAGCCGGTCGACCTGGGCCGCCGTCGGCGCCGGAGTGACTGCGGCGCTCGGCAGGGGCGCCGGAAGCATGGCCGCCAGAAGCGCGGCTGCGACAAACGTACGAAGCTTCATTTGAAGCGGCGTATTCGCGCGATGCGGGTACCCGCCTTCGGGCCGCGCTCGTTGTGGGACTTCCGCGCTCGTTGCAGTAAACACCGGAAGCCATGTCCTCGAAAATCACCGCGCCGCGCGGCACGCAAGACTTTCTGCCGCCGCAAACCGGCCGCTGGAACGAACTGGAATCGCGCATTCACGTGCTCGCGCACCGCTACGGCTACGGCGAGATTCGCACGCCCATGTTCGAGGCGACCGAATTGTTCGTACGCGGCGTCGGCGAGACGACGGACATCGTCGAAAAAGAAATGTACACGTTCGTCGACAAGGGCGAGCGTTCGATGACGCTGCGCCCCGAATGGACGGCGCCCGTCATGCGCGCCGCGCTGCAGCACAATCTTTTCAACGAAGGCCCGCAGCGGCTGTATTATATCGGTCCGATCTTCCGCTACGAAAGACCGCAAGCCGGACGGTACCGCCAGGCGCACCAATTCGGCATCGAATGCACCGGTTTCAAAGGCCCGGAAGCGGACGTCGAGGTGATGTCGCTGGCCACGCACCTATTCCGTTCGTACGGACTCGCGCCCGTGCTGCACCTCAACTCCATCGGTGATGAGGAGTGCAGGCCGCGCTATCGCGAAGCGCTGCTGCAGCATTTCCGTCCGCACGTACAAAGTTTGAGCGAGGATTCGCAGCGGCGTTTGGAGCGCAATCCGCTGCGGCTGCTCGACAGTAAAGCGCCGCAAGATCAAGCCCTTCTCGATGCGGCGCCGACGTTCGAGGCGTACCTGTGCGAGGCGTGCCGCGATCATTTCGATGCGGTCAAACAGTATCTCACGCAGCTCGGCATTCCGTACGTCATCAACCCGCGCATCGTACGCGGATTGGATTACTATTCGCGCACCGTGTTCGAGTTCGTGTCCGACGCGCTCGGCGCGCAGAGCACGGTATGCGCGGGCGGCCGCTACGACGATCTCATCAAGTCGCTCGGCGGCCCCAGCGTTCCGGCCGTCGGTTTCGGTTTGGGTTTGGAGCGGCTGCTCATGACGATCGAAGCGTCCGGCGCCGCACCGGAGATCGAGCGCACCGGCATCCAAATAATCGCGCTCGGCGCGCAGGCGCGCAGCGTTCTGGTGATTTTGGCCGCGCTGCTGCGCTACGCGCTGGGCGTGCCGATTTTCATGGATTTCGAGGATCGCAAGCTGCTCGCGCAGCTCAAGACCGCGGATCGCAACAACGCGCGGTACGCGCTCATCGTGGGAACGGACGAGTTACAGCAAGGCCAGGCGGTGCTGCGCGACCTCGCGGAGCGCACGGACACGCGAGTTTCCCTCGGAAAAGACCTCGTACCGCAGCTTGTGGAAATGGTGGGATCATGATGGAACGCACCTTGACGGCGCCCTCGGGGAGCGCTTATACCGGCAGTACTTTTAGGCGCCATGAAGTTTTGGGGGCCCCGTCATCGACGGGGGGCGCGGAGCCTAGGGCGGAGCGCCGGTAAATGGACGAGACGCAAACCCTCAAGGACCTGCTCGAAATCATGCACGAGCACGATCTGGACGCCCTCAAGGTCAAAGTGGGCGACAAGGTCTTCGAACTCGTGCGGCGCGAGGCCGGCATCACCGTGCTGCCTGCCGGGGGCGGCGCCCCGGCGGCTTCGGGCGCGGAGGCGGCCGCGGTTCCGGCAGCTGCTGCCGCGGCGCCTGCTGCTTCGGCCAACGTCAAGAAGGTGACCGCGCCGCTGGTCGGCGTCTTCTACCGATCGCCCTCGCCCGACGCGGAGTCGTACGTCAAAGTCGGCGATCGCGTCGAGGCCGGACAAGTGCTGTGCATCCTCGAGGCGATGAAACTCTTTAACGAAATCACCAGCGACCACGCCGGCGTGGTAACGCGCATCATTCCCGAGAACGGCGAGCTGGTGTCCCTGGGTCAGGAGCTGTTTTGGATCGAACCGTAGACGTCAAAGGCAAGCGCGGCTTCGACGAGTTGCTAGCCGATCGCCGCGGTATCTACGATGCCCCGCATTACCGGCAGCAGTGCGAAGCCATCGCCGACGCGATGGTCAAGGCGCTGCGCCGCGGCAACAAGATTTTGTGGATGGGCAACGGCGGCAGCGCCGCCGAGGCGCAGCATATGGCCGCCGAGCTGAGCGGACGCTTTTTGCGCGAGCGTCCGGGATTGTACAGCGAGGCGCTGTCCGTGAACACGTCCACCGTTACCGCCATCGGCAATGATTACGGCTACGATCACATTTTTCGCCGGCAGATCGAAGCGTTTGCGCAAGCGGGCGACGTCGTCGTCGGCTTGACCACCAGCGGGTCGTCGAAAAACATCGTGCTCGCGCTGGAAGAAGCCAAACGCCGCGAAGCGGTGACCGTCGCATTCACGGGCAACGGCGGCGGCAAGACCGCCGAGATTGCCGATCTCGTGCTGATGGGACCCGACGGCTATTCGGCGATCGTGCAAGAAGTGCACCAGACGATGGCGCACATCATTTGCGATCTCGTCGAACAGCGCATCATGTTTGAACAGTGATATGCAGATGTTAGCGACGCACGATGCTCGCGCGCTGTTCGAGCGCATGCGCGAACGGCATTTGCTCGTCGTCGGTGACGTGATGATCGACGAATGGATCTGGGGAGCGGTCACGCGCATCTCGCCGGAGGCGCCCGTACCGGTCGTTCAAGTGACGGATCATTCGTTTACGCTCGGCGGCGCGGGAAACGTCGCGAACAACTTACGCGCGCTTGACGCCCAGGTGACCTTCGCCGCAGCGATCGGCTCCGACGGGTTCGCGCATTACGTCGCGGATATTCTTGCGAGCGAACGCATCGCCGCGGACGGCCTCGTGCGTTTGGACGATCGCCCCACGACGCGCAAAACGCGCGTGGTGGCGCATAATCAGCAGGTCGTGCGCGCGGACTGGGAGTCGACGGCACCGCTGCCTGGCGCGGACAGCGCGAAGTTGGCGCAAGTCGTACGCACGTACGCGGCGCAAGCAGACGCGGTCGTGCTCAGCGATTATGCCAAGGGATTGTTTTCCCGCGAGATCGTGGAAGCGGCGCTCGCGTGCCCGATTGTGCTCGCCGATCCGAAACCGCAGAACCTGCGCTTGTTTCACGGCGTGACGTGCGTAGCGCCGAACGTGCACGAAGCCTCGCAGGCCACCGGTGTCGCAATTCGCGACGATGCGTCGCTGGAACGCGCGGGCGCGGCGCTCTTGGAAACGCTCGGGTGCCGGTACGTCGTCATCACGCGCGGCGAGCACGGCATGTCGCTGTTCGGGCGCGACGGCGAGCGCCTGCACATCCCGTCCGTTGCGCGGACGGTCTTTGACGTGAGCGGCGCGGGCGACACCGTCATCGCCGTGCTCTCGCTCGCGCTTGCGGCGGGTGCTCCCATAGAACTTGCCATGCAGCTGGCCAACTATGCGGCGGGCGCCGTCGTGGAAAAACTCGGTACCGCAACCGCTTCGGCGGACGAGATTCTCGCGCTGGTCGATCATGGAACGCGCTGACGCGCTGTTCGGCGAACTCTACTCGCTCGACGACGCGGTGGCGTGGCGGCAAGCGCTGCGCGCGCAAGCACGCCGCGTCGTCTTCACCAACGGCTGTTTCGACGTGCTGCATGCCGGCCACGTTACGTACCTGGCGTGGGCGCGCGAACAAGGCGACGCGCTGATCGTTGGACTGAACAGTGACGCGTCGGTGCGGCGCCTCAAAGGCGAGAGCCGTCCAATCGTTCCGTTTGAAGAGCGCGCGCGCATTCTGTGCGCTTTGCGCAGCGTCGACGCGGTGGTCGGCTTCGAAGAACGCACGCCCGAAGCGCTGCTCGATCGCTTGCAGCCCGACGTTCATGTGAAGAGCGCGCAGTACCGCGAGGACGAATTGCCGGAGCGCGACGTGGTGCTGCGCCACGGCGGCGTCATTCGTCTCGCACCGCACGTACCGGGCGCGAGCACGACCGATACGATCGCGCGCATTTTGCAACGGTACCGCTGATGCGTTTGGGCATCACCGTGAACGGCCCCGGCGAAACCGCCGGGTGGCTGCGGCCCCTGCTCACCGAACTCTACCGTCACGTGCCGCAAGCCGACGTGCACGTGTTTTACGTCCCCGACGACTATGCGACGGGGCGCGAACCCGACGTCGTGCGCGAACTCTTTCCGGCGGCGCACGTGTACGACGCCAAAACGTATGTCCGCGTCGCGCTCGGCGCGCACGTCGACGGCCTGCCCGAAGGGCTCGACATCGTGCTGTACTTGGGCGGCGACCTCATGCACGCCGCGCGCTTGCACAAACGTTTCGGCGGTGCGCTCGCCACGTACAAATTTTCTCGCGCCCGCTATGCTGCTGCGACGAGCATCGCGTTTGCCGTCGACGACGCCAATGCCGAGCAACTCGCGCATTGGGGCATCGCGCACGATCGCATCGTGCGCACCGGGAACCTCGCGATCGACGGTGCGCTCATGGAAGCCGCGACGCAACCGGAGTCGGGCGCGCCGGCGGCCGGTGTGCTGTTTATGCCCGGCTCGCGCCGTTACGAAGTCGAGCAGTTGATTCCGTTCTTCTTCACGTCCGCGCTGGCGCTACGGCGCGAGGATCCCTCGTTGCCAATCGCTTTCGGCATTTCGCCGTTCACACAAGTTGCGGCGGTACGTGCGGCGGTGGAAGCGGGCGGCGATCCGCGCGTGTACGCGCAGCGCGGCACCGTCATCGAAGATTCGACCGGTGCGTACCTGGTCTCGGCGGACAGTAGGCTGCGCTTTCCCATCGTACGGCGTGCGCTCAGCGCGGCGCGCGTCGCCAAACTCATCGTGACGATTCCCGGCACCAAAGCGATCGAACTCGCCGCCCTCGGAAAGCCGGCGATCTCGTGCAGCCCGGCGAACGCGCCCGAATTGGTGACGATCAACGGTCCGCTCACGTATCTGGATCGCCTTCCGCTGATCGGCGTGCCGGCCAAGCGCGCGATGGTGCTTGCGTATTCGCGCCGGTTCCGCTATCACACGCAGCCGAACATCGACGCGGGGACGATGCTGATTCACGAACTGCACGGCACGCTTACGCCCGGACGCGTCGCGCGCGTGACGCTCGAGCACCTGCACGACCAGAAATGGCTCGAGGACTCCGCGCAGGCGCTCGGCGCGCTGTATCGCGAACACGTCGGAGCCGCAGCGCGCATGACGCAGCGCCTAATCGCGCTGCCAGCCCCGTAGCGCCACAAAGCTTCCTTACGGGGCTGGCGTTATCGCGCCGCATTAGATCTTACCGGGGCGGCTGCCTGAGCTGCATGCCGGGCAGCTCCGCCGGGGTGCATCGTTGCAAATGTGTTCCTATAGACCTGAGTCGGGCCGCGTTTGCTCGGGGCCGCACTCGCAAACCGCAATACCGTGGCGACCTTTGCTTCGATCGCAGCAGCAAGTGCGATGGGGTCTACGGCATCGCGCTCAGCCCGCATCGCGGCGAGCTGTTCGGTTGAAAGTACACCCAATTCTATAAGCCGCTCAAACGGCGTTTTCGGTTTGTCGCAGACGCGCTGAACGCGACTGCCGACTCGGCGGCGCTCGATTAACTTTACGCTGGGCTGAAAATAATCCAGCATCAACCGCAGCTCGTTGCCGTAAAGGTCATTCATCATTTCGATCGCTTTCGGTTCCGTAATGCGCTTCCAGCCAAAGATTTTGCGCACGTGCGTCCAGTTTTTCTGTTCGATGTGGGCGTTGTCGTTTTTGTTGTCGTTTTTATGGTACGGCCGACCGCGCGTGAATTGCACTTCATGCTCCTTGCACCAATCGTAGCAGTGAAAATTGATGGACTCGCCGCCGCTGTCTGAATCGATGCCACGCAGCGGGAACGGTACAC
>JBKPMZ010000150.1:0-2733 GCA_046732415.1 Vulcanimicrobiota bacterium | reverse complement strand
CGTGTGGCTTTGCACTTTCAACCAGGCAACGTCGTGTACCGTCACCACGGTCGGCATCGAAACGTGCAGCGGCATCGTGCCTGAAGCGCAATGCAGCAAATCCGCACCGCTCGCTCGCGCGCGCTGCGGAAGCACGACTTGATCCCACGCGACGCGCCGATCGAAGCGCCATGGATCGAGTTTGGGCTCGCGCAATTCGATGACGCCGACGCCGCGTTCGCGCAGCGCGGGAGCAAGGCCGCTGACGTACTCGCCGATGCCGGTGGCGTTGCCGACGGCGAGCTGCATATCAAGTGCTACGATCACTCTTTGAGCAATGCGTCCAAGGAATGCAGCGGATGGTCGTGCGGGTCGATCGCACGGGCGCGTTGCGCGTAATACTGCGCGCGTGCGCGATCGCCTGTGCGCAAGGCGGTCATCCCCGCGCCTGCATACGCGTCGGCGCTTGCCGGATTGACGTTGAGCACGCGCATGAAATAGCGCTGCGCCTGATCGTACCAATGCATCTCGTACGCGCTGAATCCGCCGGAGAGCAAAAATTTTTCGGAGAGCGGTGAAAGTGCAATTGCTTGCGCGTAGTTGTGCATCGCCAGACCGCGCTTGGATTGCATCCATGCGAGCCGTCCGAGTTGCCAGTACGCTTCGGCAACCGCGTCCGGATGCGTGCCGCTTTGCTGCAAGCGATCTTTCAGATCTGATTCGAGCCGGTACGCATATGCCGGATCGCGGTACTGCAAACGGTCGACCGCACTGTCGATCGCCTCGATATCTCCGGCGCGCACGAAATACCGCAACGCGGCACGATCGTCGCCGTGCGCCTGCGCCACGAAGCCGAGCAGGTCGTCGCGTTTTGTGGACTGGGGCAAGCGCTGCGCGTACCGCTGAGCCTGCGGCAGGTCCCCACGATCGAGCGCCGCGCGCGCGAGCATGCCGTCCACGTACGGCGCTTGCGAGATGCGTCCAAGCGCGCGATAAATGGCGACGCCGACGTGCGGCTGCAGATGTGCGGGCAGCGAGGCCGGCTGGCCGGCGCGCGCAAAAATGGCGTCCGATCCGAGTTGAACGGCGCCAAGTGCGAGAACGAGCACGGCAACCACGAACGCAAGCACACCGCGTACTCGCGCACGCCGCGACGCGTCGGTCAGAATTTCACCGTGAAGCTGAGATCCGCGCGGGTCTCCGTCAGGTTGAACGGCGCAAGGTTATCTTGATAGCGGTACTGCTGCGCCGAAAGCGTGAGCAAGCTGTTGGAATTGGGCAGTTGGTAGGTCACGTTGCCCAAATATGTGTCCTTGCGGGCGTCGAGTCCTGGCGCAAACATCGTGGCATAGTTGCCTTGGTAGTGCGCGCGATCGTATTGCAGGCCGACGGTAAGCGCCGGTGAGATGGGCACCGCGACGCGCGCGTCCACGCCGTGCCGCACCATTTGCGTGAGGCCCGGATAATACAGCAGCGAGGTGTCTTGCGGCGATCCGGCACGCACGGAATCGAGCTGCGGATCGGGATCGAGCGGAACGTACTGATACATCGCGGTGTCGTGGCTATTCACGCGTCCCACGCTTCCCGAGAGCTGGAGATTGAAGCGCGCGTTGCCGGCGCGGACGTCGAAGTTCGTTCCGGCGGAGAAGAGCTGCGTGCGCTCGTCGTGCAGATACGGACATGCGGCGGCCTCATCGGTCGTGCCGCACAACTGCATCGCGCGCACGGAATCGGTGTGCGCGCTTTGCGACTGCGTGCCGCTCAGTACGCCGGCGAAATGCACGCCGCCGATCCGCACCGGGACGTGCACGTCTTCGGACAAGCTGTGCGTGGACGGCGCGTAGTTCGTGTAGTTGCCGAAGCGCACGCCGGGCTGCGGCGAAGATGCGCGTACGTGCGTTTGCACGACCTGCGGATGCACTGCTTGCGCGGGCGTTACGGATGGCGCCCCCAGCGGCTCGTTTGGAAGCTGCACGGGCGGAACGTATGCGCGCAGCGTTACCGCATGCACCGTCGCCATCTGCGTGGGCTCCTGCGCTATGGGCGCGGCTACGGCGACCACATTGGGATCGGGCGCGTAAAAGATCGCAACGCTCAGCGGCGAGAGTTCTTTCGGTGTGGTGAACAGCGCGGCGAGCATCGAGTCGGCGGCGGGATCGAACATGCGCACGGGATCGAGATTCGCAACGCCGTTCGGCGGCCACGGTGCCGCCTGCACGCGACAGTACAGCGCTGCCACGAGCGCTAACAATGCGGCGACACGAGCGAACCTAGACATGCCTTCCTCTGATTCCCGCGCGTTAGGTAATTTCTACTATCGGCGAAACCGACCTACAGTTTCATACCCGCTTTCCCGTCATGCCCTCCGGGCAAGATAGCGCCGTGCGATGAGCATTGCGGCGTAGTCGTCGATAGGGCCGGGCGGCACTTGCAAACCCAGCGGCAGCAAGCGGCGCCAGCCGGTGGGCGGGTGTTCCGAGAAGTACAACGCTCGGGCGCGGTAGGTCGTGTCGCTCTCGTCGATGACATGCACCGGGACGTCCAGTGGATGGAGCATCTGTGCCAAACGGTTGACGTTCGTGCCGCTGCCGAGCGCGACGGCCGCGATCGGGTGGCGTTCCAGCAGCGGACGCAGCCGGTCGAGCAGCGTTTCGAGCGGCTCGATGCCGCGCGCCAGCGCGGGCGAATCCGCATCCTCGATAATCGCAAAGCCGACTTTCCGGGTGCCGGGATCGATGCCGAGCACCGCCCGGT
>JBKPMZ010000149.1:0-3197 GCA_046732415.1 Vulcanimicrobiota bacterium | reverse complement strand
GATCAGAACAGCGGGTCGGTGTACGTCAGCACGCCGCTCGCGGACATCGTTACCGGCTACTGCAAGGGCTGCGCGGGCAATGCACCGCCGTTCGTGCAATTTTCGCTCGGCTATCCCGGCATGGATGGGATTCAGGCACTGTGGTTCGACAACGGTCTGCTCTATACGATGGATGCGGCGGCTCCCGCAATCACCGTATACGCGGCACCATCGAAGAACGCGAGCGGCGTTGAAACGGGTATTCCGCTCGCGCGCATTACCGGCCAAAACATCGGCGATTTGTGCGGCCTTGCGTACGTGCTGACCGACGCGCAGCACAATCTGCTCGTCACGCTCGCGTGCCCGGACGCGAATTACGTAGGCAAGATCGCGCTGACCGGTACGCCGAGCGGAAACATGATTTTGCCGCAGCCGCCCGCCGACTTCAGCCATACGAAGGGCCCATGCAGCGCGGCCAATCCGCTGTGCAATCCACAGCAGATGGCGCTCGATACGAGCGGCAATCTCTACGTCACCAGTTACGGCAGCAATCCGAAAGGGACCATCAACAACGGGTCCATCGTGAAGTTCTCACCCACGGGCGCGCTGCAAGCAATCATGCTCAGTCCGGACATTCATAACCCGAGCGGCGTCGCGATCGATCCGCACGGCAACATCGCGGTGCTTTCCAACGTCGCAGCGAGCGGCACGCCGGAGATTGCGTTCTTCGCGCCGCCCGCGAACCAAACGTCGCCGGCAACGCCGCTAAACGTCACGCCGCTCTACACGATTAGCGGCAGCAACACGCTCATCGGCGCGGGCACCGACACCCCGTTTCCACCAATGCAGATTGGCAGTGACGGTACGATCTACGTGAACGAGTATAACTACGTGCTCGTGTTCGCGCCGGGCGCGAGCGGCAACGTCGCACCAAAAGCGGTGTATCAAGACACCGGTACGATGACTGGAGGCACCGGCATTGCGCTTCAACCGTAACACCGCGGCAGCGCACGCCTTTGCCGCACTCGCGTTCATCGCGCTCGCGCTCGTTGGTTGCGGAGGAGGCGGCGGCAGCGCTCCGCTTACGCCGCCAAGCGCCGTGCCGAGTGCAACGCCGACTCCCGCAGGAACCGCGACGCCGCCGGTGTGGCCGTCGCCGGTTGCGTTTGACGTGCAAGATACGATGATGCTCTCGCCGAGCACGCGCCTTCCGAGCGGCGGCGGCTTCACGGGAACGTTTAGTACGCAAGCGGTGACGTATCCGTACACGCAAGTCACCGAGGAAGTGACGAATGCCGCGCCTTCGTCCGGTATTACTCCACTGCAGGTCGCACGCACGCCGCAAGACGTGCTGCCGAATCAAACGCTTGCGTACATCGGCCTGACGTTCACGCTGGCGGTGCCGGCCGCCCCGCTGACGATCTCCATGCAAATTCCGCAAACCGCAGTGCTGCCCGGCGCATCGTATTACCTGGCGATGTGGGATCCGCTGCGCCCGTCGCTCGGCTGGCAACAAGCGTTCGCCGGACCGGTGCAGCCCGATACGTCGAGCGGCGTGCCGAATCTCACGTTCATTGCGAACGCACCGCAGCTGAACCGCTACGTGCAGTATTGGTTTGCGATCTACATGCTGCCGTCAAGTAGCGCGTCGCCGACGCCTGCACCGTCGATCTCACCAACGATTACGTCCTCGCCCGTCCCGACAAAGTTTACCGAACTGCAGCGCTTGATGAGCAAGACGTATTCGTGCTCGGGGACGCCCTGCGCGACGGGCAAAATTCCGTCTCCGCAGCCGACGCAAGATTACGACGTATTGCCCGATCAAATTTCGCCGGTCGTGCTGCCCGGCGGCCATAGCACGCTGCTGCAGTTCCACATTCATCCCGACGAAGACGGCGACGTGCTGTATCAAACGCCGTCACTTATTGCGGATGCGACGCCGCAGCAAGTGCGGCAGGCGGCGCTCGCCACGAACTTTATTTTCGACTTCTACGTGTGGGTCGGCGAACCGGTGTGGGACACGACGACGAATTCGCCGCTGCGTTTGAGCGCGCTCGAGTTCGATTTCAACGACGCAAGCCCGGGCGAGCCGGGGTTCGACTACAACTTTTCGTCGCAATGCCTGATGCACGATGCGCAGCACGGCGGACCGGTATGGCAGATTTGGGGGCAGAAGGGCGCTTCATCGAACTGGGTCGATTCCGGCATCACCTGCGATCCCGCGACGACGTTCGCCCCATATATGTGGCATCACATCGCGTGGACGTACCGCCTGCATCCGGATACGCTACAAACGGAATACGTGAGTTTGGAAATCGACGGCGCGACGTACTATCCGCCGTTCGCGCTCAATCCCGTCGTGCCGTTACCGGTACAGGCAAAGCCGACTCTTGAAGTGCAGTTCCAGCAAGACGCGCGCGCACTGCCAACGCCAACGCCGCCGGCTCCCGCGCCCAGCCCATTCAAAGAATGGGTCGACGAAGTAACGCTGACGGCGTGGTAGCGTCATTTACAGCGTCTTTAAGTACTCTACCAAATCGGATTGCTGCTGCGTCGTTAGGCCGAGATGCAGATAACCGTTGTAGTGGCTGACGACGTCGGCCAGTGTTGCGGCGCTGCCGTCGTGGAAGTACGGCGCGTTATACGCTAGGCCGCGCAGCGGCGTCGTGCGATAGAGTTTGGTCGCGCTGCGATTCGCGTAGGCCGGATCCATGCCGGTTTCCGAAGGCGCGTGCAGTTTCGTGTCATCGGTGAACAGCGCACCCGAATGGCAGACGGAGCAGTTCGCCGCGAACACAACTTGACCACGCGATGCTGCTGCCGCGTCGATGCCTGGCGGCGGAGACGGCTTGGACAAGCTGTGTTCGTAGGCGGCGAGCGCAGGAAGCACCGGTTTAACCAGTTCCTGCGTACCGTTCGTCACGCTGATGTTCAGGCGCGGCTCGCTGAACGAACCCAGGCCGTGCATCTGCGTAATTGCGACGTAATCGTTCCAGTACTCGATGCTGCCGTCGCCGCTGTACGTCGCAAGACTTACGCCGTTCAAGCCGTATGCCGGCGGAATCAGTACCGGGTCGTTGATGCCGTCAAAGTTGTAACGCGGATCGTAGCGGCCGGGACCCCACGAGTTGTACACGGCTTTTTGCGCGGCGGTGAGTGCGGGCGAAAGCGCGATAATCGCGCCCGGATTCAAGTCGCGATTCGGCCAGCCATCAAGG
>JBKPMZ010000148.1:0-1503 GCA_046732415.1 Vulcanimicrobiota bacterium | reverse complement strand
TGACCATTGCGCACGCTGATCGGTCCGAACGTGCCCACGCCCAAGCGGCTGAGCGCGTAGAAGCCGTTGAGATCTTGCGGATGCGTGAGCGAGATGAGATACCCGCGCGCGTCAAAGCGCACGTCGGTGCCTTGCAGCAGCGCTTCCGTCGCCATCGTTTGATTTGGCAGAAGCGCACCCAGATACGGCATGCGCGCGGAAGGCCCGATTGCATGCAGCGTCAGCGTGCTCTGCACCTGTTTGCCCAGCGCGAGCATGCCTTGCAGATGCATGTGGATGCCGTCGTACGTGGCGTGGAACGGCAGCACGATGAGTTTACTCTTGTACAGCGCGACGACGCCGCGCGGATGTTCGATGGGCACCTGTCCGTAGTTGAACTGCTTGCCGCTGTAACCGATCATCAAGACCGGTTCCGCAATGTCGCCCTCGATCAGCGCATGAATATGCACGGCGCCGTAAATCGGCAGATGCGCGGCGAAGCGCGCGACCTCGCCCAGCTGGCGAAGATCGCCGCGGCCGTCCACGCCCAGGCGAAATTGCGGGCGCGAAAAATCGAAGATGCCGCCCGAAAAAACGATCGGAATGTGGCCGACGACCGCCGTCGCGCGCGGTGCGGCAAATCCGCTGTCGAACACGTTGATGCGTCCGTTGATGTTGCGAATCGGCGAATCCAAACTCTTGACGTTCATCAGGCCGCCGGCGAGATAGCCGCTACCGGAGAGGTGATACGCCGCGGACGTGCGCGGGCCGACGCCGTACGCCCACGCGTGCAGATCGAAATCGTGCACCGTTCCCGCCAAGATATGCGCCGCCGGCGAGTTGATGAAGTAGTTGCCAATCGTGCCGATCGGAATCGCTTTGACCTGCACGTGATGCAGCGCGTACCCGCGCGCGTAGTCGATGGTGCCCGCCATGCGGAAGTGCTGCGGTCCGCCGTCTTCCAAAAAACCGGTCGCCTTGTACTGCGTCTTGAGCGCGCTGTCGATCGCCATGTCGACGTTGATGCGGTCGACTTGCTGCAGGCGGCTTCCCTTATAGTAGCGGTATTCGTCGAGCAGTTTTGCGGATGCGTCACGCACGCGCACGGTGAACTCGAGCGGGACGTTGTTGTAGCCCGGACGCCGCGTTCCGCCGCTGACCGCTTTGGGGATGGCGATGTTGTAGGTGCCGTTTTCATTGTGCACGATCGTGATCCGCGGACGATCGATCGTGATGGCGGTCAGCCCGAAGCGGTGCTTGCTGCCGGGGAGCAAATCGCGCGGGTTGTAGTAGATGTCGATGCGCTTGGCGTCGAGCACCGTCTGGCCGTTGCGCGAGACGTGCACGCCCACGAGCGCGCCGTGGTGCGACTCCAGGCGCAGCTCCTGCATGTCGACTTTGTAGCCCGTCGCGAGCGGAACGATGGAAGAGAGCGCAAAGCGCGCGGCGCCGTTGTGAAAGACCGCCACGAGCGTAACGAACACGATGAGCAGCACCGCTGCCGCGGCGCCCATCCATTTGCGC
>JBKPMZ010000147.1:0-12613 GCA_046732415.1 Vulcanimicrobiota bacterium | reverse complement strand
GCGCGACCAACCCAACCCCAGTTCCGCACCGGGCTGTGCGTCGAGCACGTACCAGCATTCCGTCTTGCCGATGGGCTGGTGTACGACGCGCTGCGCGTACGCGTCGTCGGGATGGACCTGCACGGAAAGCCAGTCGCGCGCGGTGATGATCTTCGTGAGAATCGGGAACATGCGCGCGGGATCGATCTCGCCCAAAAATTGCGCGCCCAGTCGCGAGCGCAGCTGTGCGACACTCTCGCCGGCCAGCGGTCCGTTGAGGACTACGTTGGCATCCCAGCACTCCCACGACTCGCCCCACGTTTTCGTCGGGTCGCCATATTTGCCGAAACGTTCGATCAAAGCGCTGCCGCCCCAAATCGCTGCGGCGAGCTTGGGTTGCAGCACGTATGGATAGAGCATTGGATCAGACATCTTGCACGAGCTCCGCTTCCAGCAGTCCTCTGGCGGAATTACCCACAAAGAGCGCATCCGCTTTCAGCAAATCTTCGAAAAAGAGCACCCGTTCGACGGCGTGCGCTTCTGATACGAGGCGGGAGCGCAGAATTCCCGGCAGCGCGCCGCTATGCAGCGGCGGCGTGTACAGCGTGTCGCCCAGCCGCACGAAAAGCGTCGTGCGCGAACCTTCCGTCAGTTCGCTGCGCTCGTTGCGCAGCAGCGCGTCGAAGCAGCCGCGATCGCGCGCTTCGTGCGCGGCCGCTGCATGTATGGGGCGCCATGCCGTTTTGTGCACGAGCAGCGGGTCATCTGAGCGCACGCGCAGCGCCGACATGCACACGCGAACGGGCTGCGCCGTCTCTTCGAGCGGCTGCGCGTTTACGCGCGTGTGCGACGCATTCGCGCGCACGCGCACGAGCTGCGGGTCCGCGCACGCATAGAGCTCGCGCAGGCGTTCGAGCAGCGCGTCGTGCTCGACGTGCCACCCGAAGCGTCTCGCCGATGCACTCAAACGCGCGACATGCGCCTGGGCATCGCTGGGTTGCGGCCCACAGCGCAATGTTTCCCACAGCGTGAAATTCTTGTGCGCCGGCGCCAAAAACCGCGCTTTCAAAAAAATTTCGGCCCATTCGTAGGACGCGCGCGAGTCGCTGACGATGCCTCCGCCTGCATCAAAACGCGCCGCAGCGGCACCGCGCTCGAACTGCAGCGTTCTAATCGGCACGTTCCACCAGCCGCGACGCTTCGGCGAAAGAAAACCGATGCTGCCGGTATAGAACCCGCGCGGTTGCGTTTCCACCTGCGCGATGTGCTGCATGGCGGCGCGTTTGGGCGCTCCAGTGACGCTTCCACACGGAAACGTCGCCCGGACGATCTCTTCGAACGACACTTTGCGCAGCGTGCCGCTTATCGTCGACGTCATCGTGGCGAAGGTCGGATAGCGCTCTACTTCGAACAGCCGCGGTACGTGCACGTCGTCGCAGACTCGGTGAAGGTCGTTGCGCAGCAAGTCGACGATCATCAGGTGCTCCGCACGGTTTTTCGGATTCGCCAGTTCGTCGAGATTCGAAAGCGTCGCCGTACCTTTCATCGGTTTGGTGCTGATGCACGGGCCGTCGAACCGTAAGAACAGTTCCGGCGAGATCGAAACGATGGAAACCTCGTCGTGCTCGACGTACGCCGCGTACTTCGCGCGCGCGCGCCGCGCGAGAAAACGGTAGAGGGCGAATGGATCGCCCGAAAACGCCACGTCGAACGGCAGCGTATAATTGACTTGGTACACTTCTCCGTCGCTGATGCGCCCGAGCAGATAGACGATGCGCGATTCGTAGTCGCGCTCGTCCACGCGGCAGAGCGGCGCGCTCATCGAGAACCGCGTGCCGCCACGCGGCAAATTGCGCTGCACAGGCTTGTGGAACGCGCCGAGAATGAGCAGCGGCAGATGCGGTTCGTGCGCGTCGATACCGTTCAGCAATGCGCCGAATTCGTACGAGAGCGCGCCGGCGATATAATAACCCGCATCGAGCGCCTCATCCACGCGCGCCAAAGCGACGAGCGCCCCGTCTAATGAACGGGGAGCCCAGACTTCGATCGGATCTTCGAACACCTGGGCGAGTTCCCAACCGGCGACGACGCGTAACGTCATGCGCGTAATGCTCGCCGGGCAGGCTTGCGATATCCTTCTCTGCGTTACTGCAGGTTCGCCGGTTCCCCGTGTTCGACGATCGCTTTGAAGCGGCGCAGATCTTCGGCGACCGCGCGCTGCGGATCGTCGCCCAAAATGCGCGCCATCGACGCACCGATGTATCGCGCGGGCGGCGCGTATTCCAGCACGACGCGAACTTCCGTCAAACCGTCGCGCTGATCGAAATGCACTGAACCCGCGTGATGCACCGCAGAACCGGGCAGCGAACGCCAGCCGATGAGTTGTCCCGGCACGTCGTTGATGATCTCCGCCTCCCAGGTCACGCGGCTGCCCACCGGTGCGCGTACGCGCCAGCGCGAGCGGCGGTCGGTGAGCATCGTCACTTCCTCGACGTGTTCCATGAACTGCGGCAGCGTGTCGAGCCGGCGCCAGAAGTCGTACAACTCTTTCGCGGGACGCGCGACCGCGATGGATTGCTCCACGCGAACGCCCGTTCCGTACGGCACGCTTGCCGCCGGATTGTAATACGTGCCCTCGCGATCCGCCGTGTCGATGCCGAGCGAGGCGTATATCGGGCAATAGCCGGTCGCGCCGCGGTAGAGCAGCACGGCCGATCCGGCACCGGCCAAGACCCCGACGATCCCGCGAACCCGCAACGCGCCGAGCGCAAGCAGGCCGCCCATCCCGAGTGATATCCAGCGCTCGATCGCGCCGACGTTGCGAGCGTCGTGCATGGTAGATCTCCTGGTCGCATTATCTCACGAAACCATGGGCTCTACGCGCCCGGGGCCTTCGCGGCGGCGCGCCGAAGAGACCGGCCCGTGCGCATATATATCGGTATCGGGTCCAACCTGGGTGACCGGCAGGGCAATATCCTGGCGGCGCTGCAGCGGCTGCGCGCGCGAGCTTCGGTGCGAACCGTGTCCGCGTTCTACGAAAGCGAGGCGGCGGACGGCGCGGAAGGTCCCGCGTTTTTGAACGTGGCGGCGGAGCTGGAAACGCAACTCGACCGTGACGCGTTCGAACGCTTCGCGCGCGACGTCGAAAGTGCGGTCGGCCGGTTGCGCACACGCAAACTCGCCGCACGCCCCATCGATATCGACGTGCTATGGGCCGACGGCTACATGCATCCGCAGCTCTTGCAGCGGCGTTACAACCTGGTGCCGCTTGCCGAGATCGCACCGCATCTAAATTTACCAGCCGGTAATGGCAATACCGCGGGCGTGCGGCGCCGCGAGCGCTCGCTGCATTTCAACGCGAACCGCCAGGAAGAAGCGCCTGACGTGCGCCTCTCGCTCAGCCGCGTCGGCGTTTCGAGCGTGCGGCGCATCGTGCATCTGAACGTCGACGGCAAAGAGCGCGTTTTCAACGCTGAGTTTTCGATGGTGGCCGACCTGGCGCCGCACAAAGCGGGCGTGCATATGTCGCGCTTCAGCGAGATATTAGAGGAAGCCGCGCTCGACGTGCTTGCGCGAGAAACACAGCCTGCGCGCATCGAGCGCCTGGTCGAAGCGATTGCGAAGGAAATCGTGCAGTCGCAGCGCGCGATTCGTGCCGACGTGCGGCTGCGCGCGGACTTCGGCCTGGAACGCTGGACGCCGGTCAGCGGCAAGCGCGGCGAGGAAACGTACACGCTGGTCGGCATCGCGCACGCCGACGAGCGCGGCACGCGCCGTGTCGTGGGCGTCGAGGCGGAAGGCATGACGGCGTGCCCCTGCGCGCAGCTCATGGTGCGCGAGCACAGCATGCACGAATTGATCGACGCCGGATTTTCGGCTGCGGATGCCGAGCGCGCGCTTGATGCGCTCCCGGTCGCGACGCACAATCAGCGCGGCAAAGGCAGCGTGCTCATCGGCGTCGAGCCGGAGCACGCGGATGCGGTGCGCGCCGAAGACCTGGTAGAGATCGTTGAAAACGCCATGTCGAGCGAAACCTACGATCTGCTCAAACGCCCGGACGAATTTTTCATCGTGAACAAAGCGCATCACAACCCGAAGTTCGTCGAAGACGTCGTGCGCGGCATTCTCGCAAGCACGCTGGACATGTACGCCGACTTTGGAGACTCGACGTTCGTAGCGGCAAGTCAAGTAAATTACGAGTCGATTCACAAGCACGACGCGTTCGCGGAGGCGTGCGGCACGTTCGGCGAATTCCGTGAGGAACTGCGCACCGGCGACTACGTGACGCAGAAAACCGATTTGGCCGCGTGGCTGGGAACGCGGCCGTCTCCCGTGCTGATGTAACCGCTCGCATGGCGCTCACGCGAACGTGGACGTGGGAGTTTCCGGCCTCGCGCGAGCGCCTCTGGACGTATCTTGCGGATACGGATTGGGTGAACGAGCATGCGGGTTTGCCGCGCATTACCGCGCGATACGAACCGCTGCCGCAAGGCGGTACGCGACGCATCGCATCGTTCCGTCGCGGGCCGTTCACCGTGGAATGGGAGGAGCGCCCAACCATCTGGCAAGCGCCCGAATTTCATGAAGTTGATCGGCACTACACGCGTGGGCCGCTGCGCCGCTTTCGCAGCCGCACGTCGCTCGATGCACTCACGCCGGAGCGCACGCGCGTTCGCGTGGACGTTAATCTCGAAGCCGCCTTGCCGCTATTCGAGCCGCTGCTGCCGCTGATCGCCCGCCAAGGAAAAACGGGAGCGGATCGTGCTTTTTCGCTCGCGGCGAAGCTCGCAGCGCAGACGCCGCCGCAACAAACCGATGCCCAGCGCGCGCTCGATGCGTTTTTGCAGGCCGCCGAGGACCGCGACGTTCGGCGCATGCGCCCCTACGAATTGGCCGATCGCTGGAATTTGCCGCGCCGTGACGTTCTGCGCGCATTTCTTGCTGCGACGCGTGCGGGCACGTTGAATTTGCGTTGGAGCGTATTGTGTCCCGGATGCCGCGGCGCCGTCGCGGGCGTCGATACGCTGGCATCGTTGCAGCGCGGTAATCACTGTGATGCCTGCAACGTATCGTTCGACGCCGCTTTCGACCGATCGGTGGAAGTGACGTTCGACGCCCGTCCGCTGCGCCCGAATCTGCAAGAAGAAGCGCTGTTTTGCATTGCCAGCCCGCAGCGCAGTGCGCACGTGCACGCGCAGCGCGCCGTTGCGCCGGGCGGTACGATTTCGGCAGAGATTCCGCTTGCGCCGGGCTCCTACGATGTGAACGCCATCGGATTGCACACCGTGCCGTTCATCGTTTCGCGCGACGAGGCGGCGGTGCGCGATCTCTCCGTGCACATCGCTCCGCAAGCAATGACGGTACCGGAATGTATCGCCAGCGGAGACGTGCGGCTTTCGATAGACAACGCGACGGCGGCCGAAACGCTTGTCCGGATCGAGGACGGGCGCTGGCCGGACACGGTCGTCACCGCTGCGCAGGTGACGGCACTGCAAGAGTTTCGCGACTTATTCTCATCCGAAGTCCTCGCTCCAGGACTGGAACTGGGCATCGAAACCATCGCCGTGCTCTTTACCGACCTCGTCGGTTCGACGGCGATGTATTCACGCACCGGCGATGCGCCGGCATTTCGCATCGTTACCGATCATTTCACGGTAATCCGCGAGATCGTCGCGCGGTACGAAGGTGCGCTCGTGAAGACGATCGGTGACGCCGTCATGGCGGTTTTCGTCAATCCCGCCAACTGCTTGAAAGCGGCGATCGAGCTCGACGCAAAGGTGCAGGCCGTCACGTGCGAGGGGCAACCCCTGCGCCTGCGCGTCGGCATGCATGCGGGGCCGTGCATCGCGATGCGCGCCAACGACCGTATCGACTACTTCGGAACGACGGTAAATCTCGCGGCCCGGTTGGAATCATCGGCCGGCGCGGGCGAAGTGACGATGGCGCGAACCGACGCGGAGCGCACGGACATCGCGCCGCTCGTCGCGGCTTTCGCCGATCGCACGAGCGCGGAGCATCTGCCCATCAAGGGATTCGCGCAGCCGATAGACGTGGTGCGGTTACGCGTTCTCTAGTGCTTCGATCCGCGCTTTGAGCGAGGGATGCGTGGAGAAGATGAACTCGTACCAGGCGGGCTGCTCGTCCTCGGCGAGATTCTGATCGCGCAGACGGCGGAAGGCAGACGCGCCGACCTGCGGTGCCCGTGTCGTTTCGAGCGCGAAGCGATCGGCGGCCCATTCACGCGAACGCGCAAACGCTGAGATTGCCGGGCGCAGCACCTGCGAGAGCAGCGTCGCCCACAATTGAATGCGAGCCAGCTTCAGCGCGCTGCCCTCGTCATCCTGAGCGGATCGCTCCACTGCGAACGCGCCAAACAGTACGGCCATTGCCGTGACCTGGCCGATCGCGATCATGCGCCAGGTGTCGCGTGAAACGTAGTGTCCTAATTCGTGCGCGACCACGAATTCGATTTCTTCTTCGGGAAAATGTTCGATAAGTGTATCGCCGACTACGATGCGGTGCGTGTTGCCGATGCCGATGACGAAGGCGTTGGCTTTTTTCGTCTGTTTGCTCATGTTCATACGCAGAATTTCCGCATCGCCCACGCCGTAGCGCGCCGCGAGCCGCCGCAAGCGTTCTTCGAGTGGTCCGCTCAGCGGTTCGTACGTGTTGAACATCGGCAGCACGTAGAGCGGAATGACGATGTTTGCCAAGAGCAGCAGCGGAAAAACGCCGACACTCGAGATGTACGGCCATGAACTCGGAAACCGGCGCAGTACGGCGGACAGAATACCGGACAGACCGGCCGCGACCGCGCCGCCAAGGGCGCTCTGCTTACCGTAATCAGCCAGCCACGATGCCGCGGATTGCTCGCTCAGACCGAAACGGCGCTCTACCGCGTGTCCTTCCACGAAGTCGACGGGCAGCTCGATGAACGCTTCCAGTGCGGAAACTTGTGCGACAAACGCGCTCGCGCGCAGCCACGGCGGCAACGGGCGTACGCTGCGTTCGAGTCTCTTGCCCACCGGTCCGTACGCGAGTGCCGCGCTTCCCGCGAGCGAACGCGCGATGCCGGACACGCTCAGCGCGCGCCGCAACCCGCCATACGCGGCCGCATCGCGCCTGCGAGCGGCAGGTTCGCTGCCGCGTACGATTCGCACCGCTTCGTATGCTCGCGCGGCGGCATAGCCGGCGGCGGCTCCGGCGGCAGCTCCGAGAAGAATGTTTCGTGCCTTCATGGTACTCCGTTGCTATGCAGGTTTTGACCAATGCGCGCGTTTACCGCTACGATCCGGCCACCCGCTCCTATTCCCGTCACGAGGGTCTGATAGTCGATCGCGGGCGCATTGTTTCGGTTCAGCCGTCCGATGCCGGTGCAGGCGTGCACGTACGGGATATGCAAGGCGCAACCATCCTTCCGGCGTTCGCCGATTGCCACGTACATCTCACCGATACCGGATACTTTCTGGACGAGCGTTTCTTGGGCAACGTGCGCTCGTACGATGAGTTCGCACAGGCGGTCGCGCGCATTCCGCGCGAGTCGTTCGTATTTGCCGGCCAATACGACGAGAGCTTTTGGCGCGACGGACGCACTGCCGATGCTGCCGCGCTCGAACGCTTTTTTCCGGAAGCCCTCGCAATGCTCGTGCGCGTGGACGGACATTCGTGCATCGTAAACCGCAAGACGTTTGCATGGTTGAATCTGCCGCCGCAGACGCAAGGCATCGAACGTGACGAGCGCGGCGAGGCTACCGGCAAACTGCTCTTGGAAGCGAATTGGCGCGCGCAGGCGCGGTTCATGAAGGCGCTTCCCGAATCCGTTCGGCGCGAAGCCGACCGGCGCGCCGTGGAACTGGCGCTCTCGCGCGGATACCTGCATCTGCACGTGCAGTTCGTCGGGTTACCGCGCGATCAGTATGCGGTGGAGATTGCGGCATTGCGCGACCTGCCGAAAGCAAAATGGTATCCGAAGATCTGCGAGCCCGATGCGAAACTCGCGCAAGAGCTGGGGTTGCCGTACATCGGCGGCGACGTGTTCTTGGACGGATCGATCGGCAGTTGCACGGCGGCGGTGAGCGAGCCGTTCGTCACGAGCGGCACCTGCGGCGAACTGAAGTATGGCGACGACGAACTCTACATATACTTCGCGAATGCGGAAGCGCTGGGGATTTCGGCGGGCGTGCATGCCATCGGCGATCGCGCAATCGAGCAATGCATTTCGACGTGGGAGCGTGTGCTCAGCGGCAAGCCGAGCGCGCGCGGCAACCGCCACTTCATCGAGCATTTCGAGATTGCGCGGCAAGAACACATCGACGCGTGCGCACGCATGGGCATTTATCTTTCGATGCAGCCGCAGTTCGACGAGCTGTGGGGCGGTGCAGGGCAGATGTACGAAGCGCGCCTCGGCACGCAGCGTATGCGCAGCATGAATGCGTTGGGGCGCATCGAGAAAGCCGGCGCGGTGCTGTGCGGCGGCGACGATAGCCCGGTGTGTAATCTCTCGCCGCTCGAAGGCATGCAGGCCGTCGTAGCGCATCACGAACCGTCCGAGCGGCTCACGCCGCATCAAGCATTGACGATGTACACCTACAATGCTGCACGGCTCGCGCATGCCGAGCATGAAACCGGCATACTCGCTCCGGGGTTTGTGGCGGATTTCGTGGTGCTGGACCGCGACCCGCTCGATGACGCGCGCTTCACGGATTGCGCCGTGCTCGCAACATGGGCCGACGGCGAACCCGTATACTCGTCGACCTGACGACAGTTCAGTGCTTCGATCGCGCGGGTTCGCGGCCGAAAGCAATGCGCAGCTCGTCTTTGGCTTTTTCAAGCGTACGCTTTTGTTTCGCGGGCAAATTCTTGCCGCCGCGGTTGATGAAGAAGGTGAGCATCGACATCGCAGAGCGGAATGGCTCGGCTTTGCGGCGCGTGCTTTTTTCGGCGGAACGTTTGAGCGATCGGGCGATCGCTTTCGGATCGTCTTTGGTGAACACGCCTTGCTCCAAGTCGAGAGCATCGCTACGCTCCATCACCCGGTGCGACCATTTTTTCGTAGCCATACAGCCAGTCTACCCTTGAGTCCACCGCTGCCATAGCGTGGCATGCCGCCCAAGTTCCCTATAATCAGGCAGTGGCTGAAGCCACCAGCAGTTCAGGCATCCGCAAAAGCCTGGATTGGTAACAGTCTCCGGGACGGATCGTGAGGAGCCGCCGATTGTCGTATGGAAGTCCATTCGACGCCAAGCGCATTGGGACAAAGAAGGTAAGCATGACGTTTAAGTACGCAGTCGTCATCGAAAAATCGCCGACGGGATTCGGCGCGTATGCGCCTGACTTGCCTGGTTGCGTTGCCGCTGCCGCGACCTTTGACGAAACGGAGCGACTCATCCGCGATGCGGTTGAATTTCACATCGAAGGGATGCGAGAAGGTGGTTACGACATTCCAGCGCCTAGCACATTTGCTGAGATGGTCGAGGTAACAGCCGCTTAGATCAGCGAGATCGTTTCCTTCGGTTTAGGTCGGGCTTCTATCGACGCGAGCAGCGCATCGGCGAGCTGATCGCAAATCGGATCGTCGATTTCCTCGACGCGGCCTTCGTCTGCGAGTAACGCCTTCGTTGGATCGATCGGAATGCGCGCAAGCACCGGCGCTTGCGCCAATTCCGCTACGCGATCCGCGTACGACGGTCCGAATACTTCGTATTTCTTGCCGGTATCAGGCGCAATGAAATACGACATGTTTTCCACTACGCCGAGAATCGGCTTCTTGAGTTGATGAATGAGATTGGCGGCCTTGCGCACGATCATCGTAGCGAGCGCCTGCGGCATCGTCACCAATACGACGCCGTCGACTGAAAGAGATTGCAGAACGGTAAGCGGCGCGTCCGATGTACCAGGCGGCAAATCAATCAGCAGAAAATCGAGATCGCTCCAGAGTACTTGCTCGTAAAACTGCCGGATGACGCCCGAAAGAATCGGCCCGCGCCAAATCATCGCGGTGTCCTCTTTGTCGGTCAGCAGGTTCGATGAAACGATCTCGATCGCGGTGCGCGACTGTGCCGGAATCATCAGCGGCTGCGGATTGCCTTGCGGCGTTTTGGGCGCGCTGGGATCCGCTTCGATCACGAGCGGTTTCGAGAGTCCGAAAAGCTTCGGGATCGACGGCCCGGTGATGTCGCCGTCGAGTATGCCCACGCGGTAATGTTTGCGGCGCAGCCCCAGCGCGATCAGTGCGGTGACCAATGATTTGCCGACGCCGCCTTTGCCCGACATAATCGGCACGACGTGCTTGATGCTCGCACGGCGTTTGAACTCGCCGGGCGCGCGGCGCACCGGCTGCCGGTCCTCGGCGGCGATACTCGGAACGAAGCCCGAAAGACGCGCCTGCGTGAGCGCGGCGATAATCGGCTCGATGCGCAGTCCATGCGCTGCGGCACCTTGTTCGATCGTTTCGTATTTGTTGACGCCGCAGCCGGCGCAGTGCAGCCCGAATTTGCCGAGTACCTCGGCGGCGATGGGCAGTTGGGCGACGAGCTCGCTGATATTGGTCTTCGGGGCGATTTCCATCTCGATGTGGGGCATGAAGCCGTAGTTCGCGATGCGAACGAAGCGTTACTATGCGAGGAATGTCGCTCGTGTTGCTGGCGGCCGCCTTTCTGCACGTTCCCGGACGCCGTCTACGGGCGCTTGCGCGCGGCCAGGAGCGCGATTTGCACGAGTGGGTCGCCGACGACAACGCGCGCAAAGTCGCACATGCGCGCCATCAGGCAAAAGAAGCGCTCCAGCGCCTGGCAAAAATCGGTGCGCACCTCGTGACCGTTGCCGAGGACGGCTATCCGGCGGGACTGCTCGACCTGGACGATCCGCCCGCGTTCCTGTGCGTTCGCGGGGAACTGCCCGCGGGCGGTCTGGCCATCGTAGGCAGCCGCACGCCCCCGCCCGCCGCCGCGATATTCGCGCGAGAACTGGCCGCACAATACGGTCAGCCCATCGTGAGCGGGCTTGCCGCTGGTGTCGATGCTGCGGCGCATCACGGTGCGCTCGATGCCGGCGTTTCTACCGTCGCGTACGTCGGGACGGGCCTGGGCGTGACGTACCCACCCGAGCACCGTGCACTTGAAGAAGAGATCGTTTCGCGCGGCGGTGCGGTCGCCAGCGAACGTCTTCCCGACGAACCGGTGACGAAATGGGCGCTCGTGCATCGCGACCGGCTGCAAGCCGCACACGCCGATGCAACGGTGCTTATCGCAAGCGAAATCGACGGCGGCGCAATGCAAACGATGCGTTTCGCAAAAATGCTCGAACGTCCGCGCTTCGTTTTGGATGCACAGGGGCAAGCCGAATACGCCGGGAACGTGCAGGCCCGCGCGGATGGCGCGATTGCGCTTCCGTTCGACGTGAAAGGAGCGCTCCGGGTTCTGCATGCACACCGAAAGTCTCGTTAACCGCGCCGCCGCCGTTCTTGCCGGCGGGTGCGATTCGCCCGTGCGATCGGGGTGGGCCGTCGGAGGCGCGCCGTTCGTGCAAATGCGCGCTGAAGGCGCATACGCGTACGACGAAAACGGCGAACGCTACGTCGATTACATCATGGCGTATGGGCCATTGCTCTTCGGCCATACGCATCCGGCGCTGACCAAAAACCTCGACGAACTCGCGGCATTAGGACTCGTGCACGGCAATACGCATCCTGAAGAAATCCGCCTGGCCGAACGAATTCGCGCCTATCTGCCGTCGATGGAACGCATGCGCTTTGTGAGCACGGGCACGGAAGCAGTGATGAGCGCCGTGCGCGTCGCGCGCGCGTTTACCGGCCGCGATCTCATTCTGAAGTTCGCGGGAAATTATCACGGCCACTTCGATCTGGCCCTGCTGAACGCGGGCGCATCCGCACACACGGCCGATGCAAAGCGCAGCGGCATTCCCGAAGGTGTTATGCGCGACGTCGCGGTCTGCCGCTACAACGACCTTGCGAGCGTGGACGAGGCGCTGCGCGGCCGCGAACGCGATCTCGCCGCAATTATCGTAGAGCCGATCGGCGGGAATATGGGCTACGTCACACCGGTGCAAGGATTTCTCGAAGGCTTGCGCGAGCGCACGCAGCGCTATGGCGCATTGCTGATCTTCGATGAAGTTATTACGTGGCTGCGCTTTGGCTTGCAAGGCGCGCAAGCGCGCGTCGGCATCGTGCCGGATATGACAACCATCGGCAAGATCATGGGCGGTGGATTTCCGATAGCGGCGTTCGGCGGACGTGCGGACGTCATGTCCGTGCTGGCGCCAATCGGCGCGACGTTTACCGGCGGAACGCATGCGGGCAATCCGTTTAGCGTGGGCATGGCGCACCGCACGCTCGATCTGCTGGAAGCGCATCCCGAATACTACGCGCACATGGACGCGCTCGGGAAACGGCTTGCCGACGGCATCGACGCGATCTTTGAACGCCGCAGTCTGCCGTACGCCGTCGTGCAGCACGAATCCATCGTCGATTTCAAGTTCCGTCCAGGACCGCCGAACCGCAACTACGACGACGCGCTTGCCGCCGACAAGCGCAAGTACGCCGAATACTATCACGAGATGCGCAAGCGCAAGATTCTGCTGCCGCCCTCGCAAAACGAAGTGATGTTCGTGTCTACTG
>JBKPMZ010000146.1:0-2297 GCA_046732415.1 Vulcanimicrobiota bacterium | reverse complement strand
ACCAACACGGCAGAGATGATCCTCACGCTTGTCCGTCACGAACTGTGATCCGTCGAACTTCAAAAAAACCACCTCGTCGGTGGCCCGTGGAATGTACGCACACACCTCGAAGACTTGAAATCCCCATGGCAGTCACCCGATGACGAAAACGCACGCTTCGTTCGCGCCAAAGCGAACGAACAAAGGGCGGCCCGTGGAAATCCATAGGGAAGGCATGCACTTTTGCGCGCCGGCGGATTGGACCCTAGCAACAGCTCTGTGGCGGCTTCGACTCCGCGGCGGCTAAAATGCAGCGAACCGGTGAGCCGTCTCCGCCCGTGGTCGGCGAAACAGCAGGATCTCAGCTTTGATGTTGGAGGAGCTTCGTCGATCCCAGGAGGACCAATTGCTCCACCAAGAAACTTCCAGCTAACGGCCAGAACTAGCGATAGGGCACGTTGAATTTCTGGCCGAGCATTCGCCCAGCGAAACCCAAGAGCACTTTGCTGTGCTAAACGACTACTTGAGGGAGCGTCGCGAATGGAATGAAGCAAAGAATAAATGGAAAGAAGTCAGAGAGATTTACGATGAAGCCATATGTCCTCGCAACGGACTAGACTCTTGGCGGAGCAAGAACGATCCGCGTGCGCCAAGGAATATACCGCCGAAAGGACAGATTCCGCCAAGGAAGTAAAAATAGAACGCTCAGCCGAGTCAGTGCGATTTAATCGGATGATCATGCTCATGCGGACGAAACGCTGGCAGTTCGCGGCCTTGCTGTTTCTTGCGTTCGGACCTTCTGGGCTCGCCGACGAGCCCAAGGAGGAATTCAAATACGTCGGCCATGTCGTTGTCGTTCTGACCGATCCCCAGCTTGGCAATGTGCAGCAGAGATTGCAAAAGACCGGCGACATGTTCTTGTCGCACTTGCAATTTTGGGTCAGCCCCAATGTGAGCGTTTCTTACACGAGGAAGGGCGTGATTGACTATTCGGTTGAGTCCAATGACCGGGCAGAACTCAGGCGACTAATGGACGAGGTTGCGGACCGAGCGAGGAGGCCGCTTCATATCACGTTCCAAATGATCGCGACCGGCGAGGAGTACGCGAAACTGGCGGGCTTCGGCGCTGATGCGCGAATCACGGACACTGAGGACACCGGGCCGGACGCTGAGGCGCCGACCGTCAATCAAAAGGACCGCGAGATCACGGTAGATGGTAAGGTTGTCGCGGCATGGTTGCCAATTGCACGCGGGGTGGGATACACGCTCGAGCATATGGCGCGCCGGATGATCGCGACTGGTGACCGTGACGAAGTGCTCGTCCAGGCGCTGGTCCTGAAGTCGCCCGACGATCTTTCCGACCTGGACATCGTGGAATTCTGGAACGTTGAGAACGGGGTGGTCATCGAATTCAGTAAGGATGGCGCCAAGCGCTTAGAACGTCTTGCCGCTGGCAAAAAGGGATGCCAAATGGCAATTGTCACTGAGGGGAAGATGGTGACTGAGATCGTCGAGATTTGGGATGAGATCAAGGACGGCCGGCTTGAAATCAGAGCCGAGGAGCGGAGGCCGAGCCACGACCGCCTCTTCAAATCCTTCCGCGTGCAAAAGGGACCGCAGCCGTTGCAATTTGTTCGCTCGTACGTTGAAGGCGAGTGAGGCTAGTCCCGAGGTCACTGCAAACAGGGTGCTTGGCCGTAGCTGAAAAGGCGGCTTCTCCATGCCATGAGCCTACTGCCTTGCGGCAGATGGGCTAAGATGCGTCTTGGCCCGCGATGCCGGTGTCGTGAACTCTGCACGTGCATGCAGCGCAGTGATGCCGTGACGAGGCCGGACTGCGCAGGACGATGCCACCGCCAGAGGAAAATGCTCGCCAAGTTCGCGCCGAAGCAAACGACCAAAGGGACGGTCGGTGGAAAGGTAATGAGCACATTCGGGGCACAGCTGCCACATTTGCGATGAGGCGGTGAAGAAGTCGCCGCCACATTCATCGCAAGCCTGGACTGGCGGCCGATTGTCGTGCGATGGGGGAGGGCATGATTTCGCGTGTGACCGTTTAACGACCGCGGTGACCCGGCGGCGGCCAAGAACCTTTGATTTCTGAATCCGCCCGATCCGCCGCTCGGGCTGACCGCCTTGTTCGCATCCCCTGCGTCACTTTTCGGCTTTTGTTTTGTTACCACTCGTTGCGGCCAAGGCGGCGTTTACTTTACCAAAGACCTCGCGTGGAATTAGGTATTGGTACTTGTCTGTATGATTGATGAAGATTCCGCCGAACCTTGAGTTGCGCTCGACGATTTTGAAGGCATCTCGAAATT
>JBKPMZ010000145.1:0-2771 GCA_046732415.1 Vulcanimicrobiota bacterium | reverse complement strand
CGCGAGCATCGCGGGCAGAAGATACGTGCCGATCGTGAGCGTCGCGCCAACCCGCAGCGTGCCGCTGCGAGCTTCGCGGAATTCGCGCATGTCGGCTTCCAGCGCCGCGGCCGCTTCCAGGATTGCGCGCGCGCGCTCGGCCACAAACTCGCCCGCATCGGTGAGCGCAGGGCGGCGGCCGCGCACGTCTACCAGCGCAACACCGGCTTCGCGCGCGAGATTGGCGACGTGCTGCGTGACCGCGGGCTGTGTGACGCCCAGCCGGCGTGCCGCTTTGCTGAACGAGCCTTCCCGCGCCAGAGCCGCCAGCGCTTGCAATTGCGCGAACGAGATGGCCATGCAACTATTAGTATAACTATGATAAGAGAAAAAGTACACTAATTTGACTTATGGCGGCATTCTACGTACCATAGTTTTTGCCGGCGCGGGGTGTTTCGCGGCACGCTGAATCTGCACGGGAACGCGAGCGGCGCGCTGTATGTATTGCCGGTGCGCGGCCGACGTTTTGCGCGAGGTGCGCCGGGGTATGCGAACGCTGCAGCGAGATCGGCAAGCATCAACGGCTTTGCGATGCTCGTGCATGCCGCTAGGAGGATGTATGAATCGCGGAACCTTCATTGTCTCGTCGGCATCGCTTGCCGCGCTCGGCGCCGCACCCGCCGCCGCCGCGCAATCCGTACCGGGCGGAACGCATTTGGTGGAGCGCAAAGCCGATTTCGACGAAGCCGCATTTGCGCGGATGGCGGGCAAACCCGCCGACGTGCGTATGGTCATCGAATCGATTGCGTTTCATCCGCAAGCGTTCTCGAATATCAAGAACGCGCTCAACGGTCTGCAGTTTGGGTTCGGCTATCCCGAAGACCGCGTCTCGATCATGTTCGCGCCGCACGGCGCGTCCAGCGCGTTCACGTACAGTGATTACGTTTGGGACAAATACAAAATAGGCGAGTTCTTCAAACTCAAAGACGACAAAGGCAACGCGATTACGTCCAACACCTTTTTGAAGCCGGCGAAAACGCTGAGTTCGTCGAAAGACCCCGACGACGAGAACAGTATGTACCAAGACACCTCGATCGAAACGCTGCAAAAGCGCGGCGTCGTCTTTCTGACCTGTCACACGGCGGTGGAAGAGCAGTCGCGCGGCCTGGTCAAGGCGGGCAACGCGCCGTCCGGTATGAGCGCTTCGGACGTTGCGGACGATATTCTGACGCATCTGATTCCCGGAACGCACGTCGTTCCGTCGATGATGGGGACCATCATGGTGCTGCAGCAGCGCTACCACTACGGATTCCAAACGCTGACGTTCGCATGACCTCGCTTCGCTGGTTGATTCCCGCCGTCGTGCTGATGCTGGTTGCGGCCTGCGGCGGCGGCCAGTCCCGCCCGGCGCAGCCGGACCCGCAGGCAACGTTCGATCCGCAGGCGGTTCCCACGGGGCAGGTGGGCGACATGATCCGCTACGGCCACGAACTCATCGTGCATACACGCGCGCACCTCGGCAAGTACGTTACGTCCAACATGGACTGCCAGGCGTGTCACGTGAACGCCGGCACCAAAGCGCGCGGCGGAACGTTCGTCGGTATCGCCGCGCAGTTTCCGCAGTGGAACAAGCGCGCAAAGCGCGTCATCTCGCTGCAGGACCGTTTGGCCGAATGTTTTCTTTACAGCATGAACGGCCATCCGCCCGCGTACAACAGCCGCGAAATGGAAGCCATGGTGGCGTACATCACGTATCTGTCACGCGGTTATAAACTCGGCACCAAACCCGATCCGGCGATGCGTATCGCACACTTCGATCCGCCGGCGTCTCCGGACCCCAAACACGGCGCGCAATTGTACGCGCAAAAATGTTCGGCGTGTCACGGCGCGAACGGCGCGGGATCCGCGGCGTTCCCGGCACTCTGGGGCGCCACATCGTTCAACGGCGGCGCGGGCATGCACCGCTTGTGGACGATGGCCGGATTCGTACGCTATAACATGCCGCAGAACGCACCCGGTACGCTGAGCGATCAAGAAGCCTACGACGTATCGGCGTACGTGCTCACGCATTCGCGCCCGAAATTCGACAAGAGTAGAACCGTCGCGTTCCCGCCGCAGGATGCCGACTACTTTTAACGAGCGCTTCCGAACGCTCGGGTGGCGTACGGAGGCGCACATCGAGCGCGATCGCTGCACGTTCGAGGAGCGCGACGGCTTCGTCATCATGCGCACGCCGAGCAATCCGGGCTACTTCATGGGCAACATGCTCGTCTTCGATCGTCAGCCTGCGCCGGGCGACGAAGAACGCTGGCCGCGTTTGTTCGACGAGGCGTTCGGTCCGGACGAGCGTGTCAAGCACGCGTCATTCGCATGGAGTTTCGAAGACGAAGAGACCGCGCATATCGAGGCGTTCGTCGAGCGCGGGTACGCCTTTCAAGATCACGCCGTGCTAACGGCAGACGACGTGCGCGAATTTCCCGTACCGGATGGTCTGCACGTGCGCCCGCTGCGAGACGACCGGGACTGGAGCGAGCAGCTCGCTCTCGGACTTGCGACGCGCGAACATCAGTATGAAACCGGTCCGTACGCGAAGTTCAAGGCCGCGCAAGTCGCCTACCACCGTCACATCTCCGATGCGTACGGTGTGTGGCTCGGCGCGTTCGACGGGAGCCGTCTTGCCGGAAGTTGCGGCGTCTTTCCAGCCGGTGAAGGGCTTGCGCGCTATCAGGACGTGAGCGTGTTGCCCGAATACCGCAACCGCGGTATCGCGCGCTGTCTGATCGGCGCAGCGG
>JBKPMZ010000144.1:0-8194 GCA_046732415.1 Vulcanimicrobiota bacterium | reverse complement strand
GGCCCAAGCCGAAACCTTGCGCGTCATGCAGGAGCGCGACGGCGTTCATCACCGCGTCGTAATTGTGAAACGGCTCGCCCATGCCCATGAACACGATGTTGGTAATGCGCTTGCCCTTCGCCGCGAGCTCGCGCGCAAAATAGCGCGCCTGATCGAAGATTTCAGTCGCTTCCAGATGCCGTGTGAAGCCGGCTTGCCCGGTGGAACAGAACGCGCACGCGAAAGCGCAGCCCGCTTGCGAGCTGATGCAGACCGTGTTGCGATCGCCGAAATGCTCCATCAGCACCGCTTCCACTTCCGAGCCGTCGGCCAGACGGAACAGTCCTTTGCTCGTTTGTTTGTCGTTCGAGCGCTGCACGACGACCGGCGTTACGGATTCGAACGAAAACCCGGCAGCCTTGAGCGCGGCGCGCAGTTCTTTGGGGAGCGTCGTGACATCATCAACGTCGGCCGCGAGTTCCTTGGCTGCCGCGCGATACATCTGCTTGAGGCGATAGGGCTTCAGACCGAAATGCGCGGCGAAGTCGGCTACGCTGGAGAATCCGGCGCGGCGCACTTTGTCGGCAAACCAAATCGCTTGGGCGTCCACGGGGTGCACGATACCATAGAACCCGCGCCTGGGGCTACCGTTTCCGGCTTTACAGGAGGCTGATTTGCTCGGCCGAGGCGCCGCCCGGCGGCGCGGCTTGCACGGCTGCTGCCGCGACTTCATCGAGCCGTGCGCGCACCTGTTTGAGGTCCGACCACACCTGCCGCTTGGTTTCCGTCAGCGCCATTCCGCCTTGACGAAGCACGTAAGCCGGGTGGAACGTGACCATCAGCGGGATGCCGTTCGGGCCGGTATACCAGCGGCCGCGCCCCTTGGTAATCCCGAAGTCGTTGCCGAGAAACGATTTCGCGGCCGGCGCGCCGAGCGCAAGAATAACCGCCGGCGCGATGATGTCGATTTGCTCGTCCAGATACACGCGGCAATTCGCCATCTCGTGTGGCGTCGGCGCACGGTTGCGCAATTTTCCGACGTCGTGCAACGTGGGCCGGCACTTCACCGTATTGCAGATGTACACGTCTTCGCGCGGCAGATCGATCGCCGCAAGCATTTTGTCGAGCAACTCACCGGCGCGTCCCACGAACGGCCGGCCCAGCAAATCTTCAGTTTCGCCGGGCCCTTCGCCGACGAGCATCAACCGCGCGCATGGGTCGCCTTCACCGTACACATTGTTGCGGCGGTCAAAACCGATTTGGCATTTTCGGCACGCCGCAGCGGTTGCGGCAGCCTTTGCCAGCAGGCGCTCCCGGGCGGCGCGTTCGGATAGCGTCACGCGGCGTAATTCTTCGGCGCCAGCCGAACTGCTTCGCCGCTCGCCATGACGATGGTGGATCCGTCGGGCTGCTCTACGGCCTCGAAGCGAATCTTGATGACGGCGTCGGCTCCCAGCGCCGTGGCCTTTACCCGCAGGTCGTCGAGCGCTTCTTCCCGCGCGCGCTCCGCATCGGTCAAATACTCGATGGGTGCCAGCCCGATGAACGCGCCGATCGAGCGGAACGTGGCGCGCAGCATGTTGTGCGGGCGCGTCGCGGCGCCGGTGACCCGGCCGAGGTCGCGCAGAACCCGAAAGCCGTCCGGTACGTCGAGGGTTACGAGGTTCTCTTTCGCAATCACAATCTTGTATGGTGAGTCTGCCGCACGACGGCGCCATCCCGCGTTCGCCATCGGTGCTCCTCGTCCGTCTGGACGCGGTTGGCGATGCCCTTACCCTTGTCCCCGTTATCGCGGCACTGCGCCGCCACAATCTTCGTATCGGCGCGGTGCTTCGCCCGGTGAATGCCGGCGTGTTCGCGCGCCGCGCGCTCGACGCGGTTCACGTGGACGGCGCGCAGTCCGACGGCGATCTCCTAGCCCAGCTTCGCGCGCAGCATTACGATGCCGCACTCATCGCTACGGAAAAGCACCGCGGATACCGGCTGGCGCAGCAAGCGCATGTGCCGCGGCGCATCGGCTTTGAAAACGGCTGGGGCAAGCCGCTCAAATCGCTTTGGATACGGCGGCTGTGCACGCGCACGGTGTTTCGCACCGCGGGTTTGGACGCGAATGCACCGCACGAATGCGAAGTCGTGTTTTCATTGGCGCGCGCATTGACGGGCGACTTCGATCCGCCGCGCGACGCGCGTATCTTGCGCCCGCTCGTGATAGACGACGAACCGCCGGCGGACGAACGCGTCGCGTTTCAAGTGACCGACAAGTGGCAGCGCTTGGGCGCACCGCTTTCCGCTGTGGTCGAGGCGGCTGGGCGCGTGATGCGCACGCGCAGCGTGCGATTTGTCGCTTCAACGCGCGAGCACGACTACGTTCAGGCGTTTACCCAAGCGGCGAACGTGCCGGTCGAGTCGTTCGATGCGCTCGAACCATGGAAAAACGCCATCGCCGCCGCGCGCGCACTTGTTGCACCCGATTCGGGCGCCGCGCACGTCGCGGGCATGGTCGGCACGCCGGTCGTGTCGTGTTTTTCGCGCGAGAAGTTTGCGCTGCAATCGCGGCGCTGGGCACCATGGGCCGCTGCGCATCGCGTCGTCAGCATGGAGGCGCAGTGGCCGCTCGTGGCAGCCGACGCGCTCGAATACCTACTTACGGGCAGCGCGCCGTTTTCGTATACAGGGTGATGCCGCCGCTGCGCTCGCGCACGCGATAAACGCCCGCGCGCAGCAACTGCGTAACGAGCGGACGCGATTCGACGAGCCGCGGTGAGTCGGGGAAGTTGTCGTCGGTGAGCAACATGCACGCATCGACCTGCCCGTCGACCGTTTCCGGCAGCACGGCCGCATTGGGGTCTGTGGCAGCGAGATGGGTGTAAGCTTCTTCTTGTGTCGCGACGGAAGCGTCCGGCGGCAGCGTACGTAAAAAGCGGTCGAGCGCGACATCGGCATGCGTGCGCTGCGCAAGCAGATCGCGGGGATGCAGCGGATCCGCCGTCGCAAACTCCACGATGCACAAAGCGACGCACCAATAGAGTGCGCGGTGTGCACGATACGGGTCCGCCGCCCACAGCCGAGCGATCCCCAGCGCGAACGCGTAGAACGCCCACCCGGCCCATGCACCGGCATAATGCGAACCCATGGTATACGTGGTCGACATGGTCGCGCCGAGCACTTCCGCAAGCGGCAGCAACATCAATGCGAACGCCGGTGTACGAAACGGCAACAGCAGCAGCGGAACGAACGCCAGCAGTAAGAAACCGATGCGGTCGAGGATGCCGCGAGGAAACAGCGCGTGCACGTCGGTCGCCGTCCATGCGTAGAAACGCCCCGCAGAATGCGGATGCGCAAGGATGAAGTACCCCGCAAACACGACCGCTCCGGCAATCATGGCGAATAGCGCAAGCCGCAAGCGCATACGATCGCCGCGGTAGGCGACGGCGCCCACAACACCCGCAGCAGCGATAAACAGCGCTTGATCTTCTTTCACTGTTAGCGCCAATAGCACGAATACGATCGTCCATCCCGCGCGCCCCGCATCGAAGGCCCACATTGTCCACGCAATCGCAGCCGGCGCGAACCCGTTTTCGTGAAAGTCGTTGAACACAACGCCCGCGAGCGGCGGATATAGAAACACGACGAGCGCGGCAAGACGCGCACTGCGCCGATCGCAATACCGCCGAACCAGCGCATACACCGGCGGGATCGTAAGCGCACCCGCGACCGCTTGGAGCGCAATGAGCGCCAGCGCCGACGGCCACACGCGCATCAGCGCGCCCGCGAGATACAGAATTGGGGAGAAATGGTAGGCCCAATGCGAGCCTTCAACCGTGTTGCAAAAACAGCCGAACGCGCTTGCGGCGGTTTGCGCGAAGATGCCGAGGTCTACGAAGTTGCGATGCCCCGCATAGCGAATCGCACCGAGCAAAAAATAGAATGCGGCGTAAGCTGCGGTGCCGGACCACAGCCAGCCGTCGGCAAACGGGCCGGCTACGCGCGGGCGCGGCGCTGCTGCAGATACGGCCAAATGAACGCGTCGATGTCGCCGTCGAGTATGCGAGCGGTGTCCCCAACCTCGACGTTGGTGCGGTGATCTTTCACGAGTTGATACGGATTGAGCACGTACGAGCGGATTTGCGATCCCCATTCGTTCGCGCTGCGCTCACCGCGCAATTCCGCAAGGCGCTGGTCGCGCATCTCCAGTTCGCGCTGCACGAGTTTTGCACGTAAAATGCTCATCGCCACGTCGCGGTTTTGCGCTTGCGAGCGTTCCTGCTGCGAGGCAACGATGATGCCGGACGGAACGTGAATGATGCGCACCGCGGATTCCGTCTTGTTGACGTACTGACCGCCCGCACCGCCGGATTTAAATGTCTCGATGCGCAGATCTTCAGGCTTGATCTCCACTTGCACGTTTTCGCCGGCTTCGATTTCCGGAATGATGTCGACCGCAGCAAATGACGTATGCCGGCGATGTGCCGCGTCGAACGGTGAGATGCGCACCAAGCGATGGACGCCGCGCTCGCTCTCCAGCATGCCGTACGCGTTGCGGCCCCGTACGAAAAATGTCACCGACTTGAGTCCGGCTTCTTCCGCCGGCGACTCATCGACTACTTGCGTGACGCAGCCTTTGGCGTCGGCCCAGCGCAAATACATGCGCGCGAGCATTTGCGTCCAATCGGCGGCATCGACACCGCCCGCCCCGGCGTAGACGCTGACGATGGCGTTATGTGCGTCGAACTCGCCGTCGAACGTGGCGGCCATTTCCAGTTGGTCGAGTTGCGTTTCTGCCTGGGCGATATTGCCGTCGACTTCCGACGACGCCGACGGATCGTCCGGAAACAGCACCAGCAATTCGCGCGCATCATTGAGCGCGCGTGAGATGCCGTCCATCGCGTCCACGTCGGCGCGCAATTCCGCCAGCTGCTTCATCACCCGCTGCGCGGATTCGGCGTCGTTCCAAAAACTCTCGGTGCGCGAGCGGCTGTCCAGCTCGCTGATCAGGCGCGTCTTAGCGGCGTAGTCAAAGACGCTCCTTGAGCGTCACCAAACGGTCGGCAAGGCGGGCAAGACTGGTCAGCTGCGAGTCGCTCATGTCGGCCGAAACGTTCGGGGAGGGTGCCGCGCGCCCTTTCCAAATCCGCAGCTGCGCGTGACTGTATCGAGACAAATGGAGGTACGAATGACCAACGTACAAGAGAGCGGCACGGCCGCCATCGCTCTGCCGCGCATCGCGCCGCAGCGGCGCTTCACCGCAGGCGGCGCAATGACGACGTCCGCGCTGCTGGGACGCGACAACATCCGCCGCACCGGCCCGCAGTTCGTGTTCGATCCGATCGGGAATCCAATCGCCAATCCACTGCAAAGCGGGCTGGGCAGCATACTCTCGCAATTGCTCGGCGCTCTCCAGCAGTTGCTCTCGATGTTCGGCGTCGGCTCGCCACTGGGTTCCGCAGCGAGCGGCGAGCAATACTTCGCAAACGCGTCAGGATCTTCAACCGGCGATCCGCACCTCGCGTTCAACGGCAGTTCCGGCAACGGCGGCGCGCAAGCGGCGCATTTTGACAGCATGACCGATCATCCGGATCTGCTCGAATCCGATTCGTTCGCCGGCGGCTACCAGGTCTCGACGAAGGTGACGCAGCCGGGTGCGAACGGCGTAACGTATAACCGCCAAGCAACGGTGTCCACAGGTTTCGGCGGAACGCAAGTCTCGCTCGATAATTCCGGTAACGCCACAATCATGCAGAACGGTCACACGATCACGCTGGCGGACGGACAGAGTATTGCGCTCGAAAACGGTGAAACGGTGACACGCAATGCGAACGGATCCGTGGTTGTGCGCGACGACAATGGTCTAGGCGGTACCATCACGACGACGCTGAGCGAGAATGGGAAAGGCGTAGACGTGAACGTGCAGTCGAGCAACGTCGATCTGGGCGGCGATTTGCTCGCGCCGCCGCAACTCTCGGGACGACCGCTGCCCGTTACGCTTTGACGGCTTCGGGCGCCACCTCGACCGGCGCCCCAGCCGTTCTTTTCTCCAGCGCTACTTCCGCAAGGCACTGCGCCATCGCACAAAACACCGGAATGAGCGGCAGCAAGAGAACGCGCGCAAACGACGACGGTACAGGATTGAACGGAACCGCAATCAGACACGCGATGCCGGCTGCTGCGAGCACGGCCATCGGCGCGCGCGTACGAGAATGCCACACGCCGTAAATGGCTGCGGCGATAGCGAGCAGCGGCACGATGGTGCGCACGGTCTGCGCGGCAACGAACCGCACCGACGAGAGAAACGCGCTTTGATACCACGCCCCGAACGACGCCCTCGTGCCGTTCGGAAGATTTCCGTAGATCCAACGCAATTGCTCTGAAATACCGAAGGCATGCGTAAGGGCAGCGACAATTGCATAGGCCGCGACGCTTCCCAGCGATGCGAGCAGCGGCGCCCACGATGCGCGCACGATGCCAATTGCGATCGCCGGCAACACGATCAGGTAGGGTGTCGGCCGCGTGAGCGCCAGCAGCGCGCCGCTTACCGCTAGCACGAACAGCGTCGCAGGACGCGTTTCGCGGGAAAGCCGCAGCAGCGCGCCCAGCGAAAACACCCACCACAGCATTGCCAGCATGTCGGTGAGATCGCTGGCCGCGGCGCCGCGAACCTGCGGCAACGCCAGCGCGACAACGGTGAGCGCGAAGGCAACTACCGGACGCCTGAATGCGAGAAGCATCCAATACATCGCCAGACCGAACGCGACGTACGCGCCGGCGTTCACCAGAAACAGCGCGCGCATACCGGCTAGGCCCATCGCCATTCCAACAATCCAGGGGTAGAGAATGCGATTTACAAAAACATGGGAGCGCGCAAACCACACGTCCGGCGCGAGGTCGACGATCTCGCGATAGCGTGGATTCTGCATCAGCGCCGTGCCGCCGTAAAAGGCCTTTTCCGCCGCCGTCGCGTCGCGATCCGAATAACCGGCGTCGCGCGCGGCAAAGCGTGCGTACACGCTGCCATCAGGTGTATACACCGGGTGCTTGAGCACCGACGCAAACAGGAACACCAGCGCTGCCAGCGCCACCAGCACGGCTCCGAGTACTCTCATACCGCCATGCTATGAAAGCGGCGGCTCCTTTCGGAACCGCCTATCGGCCACTGCGGCCATTGCCAGAAGACCTAAATTAATTTAGCAAGCAAGCTGCGGCGTCCGTTCGTCGGGTGAACTCCGACATTTTCCGGCAAACCTACGATGTTCTTTAAATTTCAAGAGCGCAGAGGCGATGAGTTGCCTCGGCGTTCACACCGCGGCTGCGCCGTGGCACTTTTTATACTTTTTGCCGGAACCGCACGGACACGCGTCGTTTCTGCCGACCTTCGGCTGATCGCGGTGCACGGGCTTGGCCTGTTCGCCGTCCTCGCGGTTGGTGTGCAATTGCTGAGGACGCCGCGGCGCCGGCGCTGCCTGCGGCAGCAGTTGACCGCTGGGAATCGGTTCGAACGCGGGTGCGCCCTCCGGAACGAGCGCGGGCTGCATCTGCTGCTGCGGAGCCTCCTGATGCTCGATCACGACGCGGAACACGCCTTTGATCGCTTCGTCGGCGATGTTGTTCTTGAGATCCTCGAAGATTTCGTACGCTTCTTTTTCGTACTCGACGCGCGGATCGATTTGGCCGTAACCGCGCAGGCCGATACCGGTCTTGAGGTGGTCCATGATGTAGAGATGGTCCACCCACATGCGATCGATGATCGGCAGCAGCAGGTAGCGCTGCTCGACGATGCGCAGAATCTCCGCCGTGACTTCCGCTTCCTTCGCTTCGTACGCGCTGCGCGCCGCGTCTTGCAGAATCCGGCGGATCTCCTCGCGATCTTTCTTGTCGAGATCTTCCACCTTGACCGACTGACGGACCGGGAAGATGATCTCGAGTTGATTGAGCATCTCGTCGAGATCCCAGTCGCTCGGATGTGCGTTCTCCGGCGCGTTTTCTTGAACCGCGGAATCGACCTTGCCTTCGAGCGTCTGCAGCATGAACTCGCGGGAGTCGAACTCACCGCGCAAAATGGCCCGGCGGTCGCCGTAGATCACTTCGCGCTGCTTGTTCATCACGTCGTCGTATTCGAGAACGTGTTTGCGGATCTCGTAGTTGTGCGCTTCGACCTTGCTTTGCGCGCGTTCCAGCGATTTGGTAACGAGCCCCGATTCGATGGGCTGCTCGTCGGAAA
>JBKPMZ010000143.1:0-2133 GCA_046732415.1 Vulcanimicrobiota bacterium | reverse complement strand
ACCGTGCTCGTCGTGCGCGCCGGCGACGTCATTCCGCGCGTGGTGGGCCCGATTCTCAGCGAGCGCAAAGGGAATCCGCGCAAGTTCGTCATGCCGGACACATGCCCCATCTGCGGCGCGGACGTCGACCATCCCGAAGGCGAAGCGATGTCGCGCTGCACCAATGCGGCATGTCCCGCGCAGGTGCTCGAACGCGTGCGCCATTTCTGCTCGCGCGGCGCAATGGACATCGAAGGCATCGGCGACGTGATGGCGCAGCAACTCACCGAACTTGGCCTGGTGCGCGATATTGCAGACGTGTACGCCCTGGACGAGCGCAAACTGGAGAAGGTACCACGCACCGGCGAAAAGACGATTTCAAATCTGCTGCGCAATATCGAAGCATCGAAGTCCCGCGGCCTCGCGCGTTTACTTACGGGGCTCGGTATTCGCTTCGTCGGAACGCAAACAGCGCAAATTCTGGCGGACGACTTTGGCTCCATCGATGCGATTGCCGCGGCATCCGCCGAGGAACTGCGGGCCAGCGAAGGCATTGGACCCGAGGTCGCGTCGAGCGTGCAGCTGTTTTTCGAGCAAAGCGCCAACCGCGCGATGCTCGAGCGCTTGCGCGGTGCGGGCGTCGTGATGAGCGCCCCCAAACGCGCTCGCGCGGCCGATGGCAAATTGGCGGGCAAGACGTTCGTCCTTACCGGCACGCTGCCCACGCTCACGCGCGACGAGGCCAGCGAGCTCATCGTACAAGCCGGCGGTAAAGTGACGGGCTCGGTGAGTAAGAAAACCGACTACGTCGTTGCAGGCAGCGAAGCCGGCAGCAAACTCACCAAGGCCGAGCAACTCGGCATTGCGGTCATCGATGAGGACGGTCTGCGCGCGCTCCTTGGGTAGCGGCGCCGCAACTGTGGGTAGCAAAAGGCATGCGCTATACCTGCCCGTGCTGCGGCTATAAAGTGTTCGGCGGGCCGCCGGGCACGGAAGAAACGTGTCCGGTTTGCGGCTGGTGTGACGACCTGATGCATCTGCGGTTCCCGTACTTTGCCGGAGCGCCGAATGGCGTCGCGCTTGCGGACGCTCAAGTAAACTATGCGATGACCGGCCTTCCCTCAAAGCATAAGCAGTACGACCGCGATTCGGATTGGCGGCCCATCGATCGCGACGTCGACGATTTGCCGCAAATCCCCGTCGATTTCGACGCGCTCGCCGAACCCGAAGACACCACGGCACTCTATTACTGGCTTCCAACGTATTGGCAACGCGTTCCATAACGATCGGCGTGGTATCGGACACGCACATGCCGCGCCATGCGCGTGCGCTGCCGGCCGCGCTGCGCGAAGGCCTCGCGCAGGTTGACGCCATCGTGCATTGCGGCGACATGGTGAACGCGATGACCATTCCGCTGTTCGAAGCGATTGCGCCGCTGCAAGCCGTAGCGGGCAACAACGATCCGCCGGACTTGCACCGGCGCTTCGGAAAACGCAAAATTTTGGAGTTCGGCGACGTGCGCATCGGCGTGGTTCACGGCCACGACGGCAGCGGTCGCTCCACGCTGGCCCGCGCGCAAAACGCGTTCAAGAACGAACGCGTCGCCGCTGTGCTGTTCGGCCATTCGCACATTCCTTATTGCGAGATGCACGACGGCGTCCTGTACTTCAACCCCGGCTCGCCCACGGATCGGCGCCGTCAGCCGCAATTCTCCTACGGCATCATCCGCATCACGGGCTCGTCACTCGATCCGCAGCTCTATTACTACAGCGACAAGTCACCTTAGCGCAGCGTTTGTCATCCTGAGGTATCGAAGGACGGCCGAGGTATCGAGGCCTTAAAAAACCCGCGTCAGCAAACGTTCATCCAACGCCGCTTTCGGAAGCGCCGCCGCCAGCGACTCGTACACGTCGCGCGCGATCGCGCCGCGCGGCCGAATGGATGCTGCGTGCTTTGCCGCAAGACCGTGCCAGTACGCACCCGCGCGCGCGGCGTCGACCGGCGCTAAGCCTTGCGAGAGCAGCGTTGCGATAATGCCGGTGAGCACGTCGCCGGTCCCCGCGGTCGCCAGCGCGGAGGTGCCGGTGGTGTTGACGTGCATCGTCGTTCCGTCGTAGACGAGCGTCGACTGCCCCTTGAGCAGCGTCGTAATAC
>JBKPMZ010000142.1:0-4564 GCA_046732415.1 Vulcanimicrobiota bacterium | reverse complement strand
GATCAGAACAGGTAGTCCAAGGCAAAAGTTAACGAAGTTTGAAAGCGCCGGCAACGCTACAAGAATCTCGGGCGGAAAGACGGTTTTCGATACGTAGACACGGTGGTCGCGCATCGACGAGGTACTTGCGTTGATTGAACTGCCAAACCAGTTGAACGCCATATTTCCGCCGAGGACGTACAACGCATAGTTGTGAAAGCCCATACGAAGATAAGCACCAAATACAAGTACGTAAAGCGCCATGAATAGCGTCGGATTCAGTAGCGTCCAGGCAAAGCCCAGCACCGAGCCGCGGTAACGCAAACGAAGGTCGCGCGAAACCAATTCAAGGATCAGCCAACGGTAATGATAGATGCGCGGCAATAAACCTGCCTGACGCGCTCTGAGTGTATGTACCGCCATAGAAGCCTTACACTTTCCGGTCGCTAAGTAATAAGGCCTGTTGTAAAGTGTTTGCAACCGGATCATCCATGTTGACGCCAATAGGCCGCCCCGGCACAGGCGCGTGAAAGTCGGTGCCGCCAGTAATCAGTAGCCCACGCGCATCCGCAAAATCGCGCAGCATCTGCTGTTCATCCTCGTTGGCCGTGTGGTGGATCACTTCGATGCCGTCGACGCCGAATTCATAGAGCTCTTCCAAGTGCTTGGGATCGCGCAAACGCATGGGATGGGCAACCACCGCGATGCCGCCGCAGCGGTGAATCATCGCGATAATTTCTTGCGACGTCAGGCGCTCCAGCGCAACGAAACCGTCGCCCTCGTCGGCAATGTACTTGTCGAACGCCTCCTGCACCGTTTCTACGACGCCCTTTGCGACGAGCGCGCGCGCGAGATGCGGCCGGCCGAGGCTGGACGCGCCCGTCACCTGCGCGCTGACGTCGTCCATCGTCACGTCGATATTCAGCGCCTGCAATCGCGCGATCATACGGTGCATGCGCCCCACGCGGTTCTCTCGCTGGGCTTTCAAGCGTGCAAGCAGTTCGCAGTTCGGATCGTCGATTCCGTACGCAAGGATGTGGACGGTGTGACCGCCATGGTGCGAGTCGACTTCTAGCCCAGGGATACAGCGATCGCGCAGGTCGTTCGGTACCGGATATGCGTCGACACAATCGTGGTCCGTAACGCTGAAGAGCTGCAAATCGCGAGCGCGGATTTCTTCGAACAGACGTTCCGGTGACCAGACGCCGTCCGACTTTGTTGTGTGTAGGTGAAGATCGATGAGCACGCTCTTAGTGTTCGGTCGCCGCGGCCGATAACTTGTGGGTTGACGCAATCTTGGCAGGCATGAACCACATGGACCCTTCTCGCCGCCAGGGCCTTAGCAGCGCCCTGCGAACCCCCACTACGATGACCACTCCTACGAGAGCGGCCCAAGACGCCTATTTGGACGACTTGGAAGCCCAGTCTGTTTATATTTTGCGCGAGGCGTTCTCGTGCGTCGAGCCGTTGTGCATGCTCTGGTCCATCGGCAAGGACAGCACGGCGCTGTTGTGGCTTGCGCGCAAGGCGTTTTTCGGGCGCGTGCCGTTCCCGCTGGTCCAACTGGACACCGAGATGGAACTGCCCGAAGTGTACGAGTTCCGCGATCGCATCGCCAAGGAGTGGGATCTCGATCTGCGGGTCGAGCTGTGTCCGCCGGAGTCGAGCGTCGACCAGACGTTGCCGCCGGGGTCGCGCGCAGCGGCCCGTAAAACCGAGGGCCTCAAACAGCTGCTGCAGCGCGACCAGTATCGTGGCGTGCTGTTGGGCATTCGCCGCGATGAGCAGGCGACGCGCGCGAAGGAGCGCGTCTTCAGTCCGCGGTCGTTCGGCGGCGATTGGGATGTGCGTCACCAGCCGGCGGAATTCTGGAACCATTACACGACAGACGTTGCAGAAGGCATGCACCTGCGCATCCATCCGCTGCTGCATTGGACCGAAGTGGACATTTGGCGTTATCACCAGCGCGAGAACATTCCGTACGTTCCGCTCTATCTCGCGAAGGATGGCAAACGCTATCGGTCGCTGGGCGAGAAGAACATCACCGTTCCAATTGACAGCAACGCGTCCACGCTGGATGAGATCATCGCCGAATTAGAAGCGACGCGCGAGCCGGAACGCGCCGGGCGTTTGATGGATCACGAACAGGAAGACGCATTCGAACGTCTGCGTGCAGCGGGGTACATGTAGAGATGTCGCGCGCCTTAAAAATCGTTATCGGCGGACACGTCGACCACGGCAAATCGACGCTCATCGGGCGTCTGCTGCACGATACCGACAGTTTGCCGCCAGGTAAAGCAGAAGAGCTCGAAGCGCTCAGCCGCAAACGCGGTATGGCGCTGGAGTGGTCCTTCGTGCTCGATGCGCTGCAGACCGAGCGCGATCAAGCGATCACTATCGACACGACGCGCGTCTGGTTCAAATGGAACGGCCGCCGCTATGCGATTATCGACGCTCCGGGCCATCGTGAGTTCGTGCGGAACATGCTTAGCGGCGCCTCGGAAGCCGATGCCGCCGTGCTGGTCGTCGACGTCGTCGAAGGCGTGAGCGAGCAGACCAAACGCCACGCCCAGCTGCTGCAGATGCTCGGCATCCGCCAGTTGACTGTCGTGCTCAACAAGATGGATGCAGCGGGCTATGACAAGACACGTTTCGACGAGGTGTCGCGCGAAACGCGTGCGGCGCTGGCTGCACTCGATTTGCATCCGCACTCGCTTATTCCGATCTCCGCGCGCAACGGCGAGAATCTACTTCACCGTTCTACCACGATGACGTGGTACGACGGACCGACGCTGCTCGACGCGCTCGGCGAGTTCAATCCCATGAACGCCATCGTCGACGCGCCGCTGCGCATGCGCGTGCAAGACGTGTACCGTAGCGACGGAACGCGCGTTGCCGTCGGCCGCCTCGAGTCGGGAAGCATCGCCGTGGGCGACAAGGTGCTGCTCTCGCCGATGAATTCGGCAGCCACCGTTCGCAGCATCGAGCGTTGGAACGCGCCGGAACGGACGATCGCCACTGCTGGTGAGTCGGTCGGCATTACGTTTCACGAGCCGGTATTCTGCAATCGCGGCGACGTCGTCAGTCACATGGACCAGCCGCCGCTGCTCGACTACGGTTTCCGCGCGACGTGTTTCTGGCTCGACGAAGCACCACCGCAAACGGGCGAGCAAGTCACGGTGAAGTTCGGTCCGACGACGGCGCGCGCAGTTATCGCCGCTATTGAAGGCGTCGTCGATTCGTCGTCGCTGCAGACGTTGCCCATCGAGAATATTCCACGCTATGCGCTCGTCCAGTTGCGCCTGCGCTCGAGCGCGCTGATGCCGCTCGACGAGCATGCGTCCATGCCGTCGTCCGCGCGTTTAGTGTTGCTGCGCGGCCGCGACGCCGTCGCGGGCGGTGTCGTGAGCAGTGCCGTCAGCAGCAGCGTTCCGGACAATCTGTACCATGCGGATCATCTCGTTTCGCGTGACGAGCGCGAGCGCCGCAATGGTCATCGCGGCGCGGTGATCTGGCTTACCGGACTCTCCGGCGCCGGTAAGTCGACGCTTGCGATGGCGCTCGAACGAAAACTCTTCGCGCAAGGCGCGACGGTGTACGTACTCGACGGCGACAACGTGCGCATGGGGCTGAACAGCGATCTCGGTTTTTCTGCTGCGGACCGCGCCGAAAACATCCGCCGTATCGGTGAAGTCGCGGCGCTTTTCGCCGACGCCGGCACCATCGTCATCACCGCGTTCATCTCGCCGATGAAGCGCGACCGCGAGATAGCACGCAAAGCTGCCGGCGAACGTTTTCACGAAGTGTACGTGAGCGCCGACGTCGAGACGTGCGAGAAGCGCGACACCAAAGGGTTGTACAAGCGCGCGCGTGCCGGCGAGATTACGGAATTCACCGGCATCTCGGCGCCGTACGAGCCGCCGGACGAATCGGAACTGACGCTCGACACCGCCACTTCAACCGTGGACGCGTGCGTCGAACAGCTCGTCGACTACGTCGCGGCTGCAACCGGCCTGCGGGAAGCGGTTCGAACGCAGCGCCTATGATGGATCTCGCGGTCGTGCTCCTCGGGCTGTTCATCGGCCTGATGGTTGGTGCAACCGGCGTGGGCGCCGGAACGCTCGGCGCTCCGTTCTTGATCTTTCTGTTGAAAATCGATCCGTTCGTCGCGGCCGGCACGGACTTGTTCATGAGCGTCGTCATCAAGGCGGTCGGCTCGCTGATGCACAAACGCGCGAATAACATCGAATGGCGGTCGTTTGTTCCGCTCGCGGTATCCGGCGTCGTGGGAAGCCTGGCCGGCGTGGTACTGCTCGCATTCTTGAAGCAGCACGTCGACATGCAAGCCTCACGGGTGGTCATGCGCCACGGCATCGGCGTGGTGCTGTGCGTTTGCGCGGCGGCTGTCGCGTTCTCGTCGCGCCTGAGCGCGCGCCACGAGCGTTTGGATAACGCCGCGTCTCTGGGCATCATGGGATCGGTCGTTGCAGCGATTACGTCTGTTACCGGCGTAGGCGTCGGCTCGCTGAGCGTGCCGGCGCTCTACTTCATCAAAGGCCGCTCGCAAATGCCGTCGATCGTCGGC
>JBKPMZ010000141.1:0-3871 GCA_046732415.1 Vulcanimicrobiota bacterium | reverse complement strand
GAGCCGTCCTGTTCGCGGAACGTCACCGAGACGACGTTCGGTTCGGGAACGACGGCATCGATGATCGCGTAGTATTGCTTGGGATTGTCGTGAGCGGCCGTCTGCAGATCCTTGTTCATCAAATAGCCGATGCCGTAGATCATGTCGACGTGCTGGTCGGTCAGTTTCGTGAGATTGGCCGTATAATCGGCCTTGGATTTCGACTCCAGCACGGAGATCTGCGCGCCTAACTGATCCTGCGCGCGCACTAGCCCCTTGTGTGCCGAGTCGTTAAACGCATTGTCGCCGAGACCCCCGATATCGGTAACCATGCCGAGCGTGAGTTGGCCCGGGGCGTGCCCCGTGGCTGCGCCGCAAGCCGTCAGCGTGAGAGCGCAAACGGCCACGGCGATGAATAACCGAATCGCCATGCGTACCATACCTTACCTATCGGACGGTTTGGGCTCATCCCAAAGGGGCGGACGGGCCCGGCGGCTTGCTTGGGTAAGATGGCCTCGTGCCTGAGCTGCAAGCACTCGACCTGAGGACCACCCCTCCCCGGCGGTGGTCCGAAGAATTGGGCGGGATACGATGGCTGCCGCGCATGATCGACAAAGCGCGCGCGGCCATGAAGGGAACGTTGGGGGACTATCTGTACGGGCAGAGCCCCATGGACCGCAGTCTTCTTCGGGCGCTGGGCATCTCGTATAAGGATTTCACCCGGATCGTGCGCGAGTCCGGGAACGATGACGAGCGCGTGCTGCAGCTCCTGCAAGAACGCGTGCCCGAGGGGTTGGACCTGGCACGGCGCTGGAGCGACCGGCTGCCGCGGCGGCGCGGCTTTTTGTTCATTCTCGATTTGGACGACGGCTATAACGGCGGCCCGCTGCAAGCAATACGCGGGCTGATCCGCATCGTCTACGGCTGGATCGTGCACTACATCCGCTACCGCTGGCCCGCACGGGGTTCGCTGATCGGTTTAGAAGTCGAAGCGCAGGCTGAAGGCGTGCGGCACGAAGCCGCGCGCGGCGCCGAAGAAGAACCGTACCGCTGGCTGACGCCAAGCTCGCTAGACTACAGTTGGAAAATTCTGCTCTCCGTGCTGCTGATCATCATGATCTTCGGCTACGTCATCAGTTTCGTCGAGCGCATCGGCGTCATTTTCATCATCATCATCGCCGCAATCTTTTTTGCGTATTTGATTTATCCGATCGTCAAGTGGCTCAACCGCAAGTTGCCGCTGATACTGGCCATCTTGCTCGTCTACGCATGCATCGCGGGGCTGGTTGCGATCGGACTCATCTATTTGATCCCGGCGATCAGCAACGAAATCGCGACGCTGATTCACGCGTGGCCGTCGATTCAAAACAAGATCCGCACCTACGTCGAGGATCCGAACAACCCGCTATTGCGGCACGCGCCGCAGTTCGTACGCGACGCGCTGGCGAAACTTCCGCAAGAAGTCGTGAAGTGGCTGCAAACGCACGGCGCGACCGCCGCGGGCAATGCCATCATGGTAATCATCGGTACGGCCGCGTTCATCGGCGCGTGCATTGCCGTACCCGTGCTCGGCGCGTATCTCTTATACGATTCCGAAACGATCAAACGGTTTTTCATCGGCTTCATTCCGGCCAAGCGGCGCGACACCACGCTCACGCTGCTCGGCGAACTCGAACAAGTCATCGGCGGCTTCATCCGCGGTCAGTTGCTCGTCGGTCTGTCGGTCGGCATTCTGATAGCCGTTGGACTGTTCATCGTGCACGAACCGTACGCGATTCTGCTCGGAGCCATCGCCGGCGCGCTCGATCTGATTCCGTACATCGGCCCGTTCATCGCCGTCATACCGGCGCTCATCATCGCGTTCGTCACCAACGGCTTTCAAGAAGCCGTGTGGGTCGCCATCATCTTCGTCGCCGCCAATCAAGCCGAAGGACATATTTTCGCGCCGAACATCGTCAGCCGCACCATTCAACTCAGCCCGTCGGCCGTGCTCGTCGCCATCCTCATCGGCGGCGAACTTTACGGCATCATCGGCATGTTCATTGCCGTGCCGGTCGCCGGCATCATCCGCGTGCTGCTGCTGCACGTCATTCCGGGGTCCGTGAGCCGGGACGAAGCAAAACCCGTTCTTACCAAGGACCCGCGAGACAGCGCTGAAGAAGCTGCGACGCCGTGAGTACAACCGTTTCCCCCCGGCGCAGCCAACGCGTCGACATCGTCGGCGTCCCCATGGACTTGGGCGCCAGCCGCCGCGGCGTGGACATGGGGCCGTATGCCGTACGCTACGCGCGGCTCAATGAGCGCCTGCGCGGCCTGGGCGTACCGGAGATTTACGACCACGGCAATCTGCAGGTGCCGCAGCGCGAGGAGTTCGGAGACGGCAACAAACAGGCCAAATACTTCGACATCATCCACCAGGTGTGCGAGCAGCTCGCCACCGAGGTCGAGCACATTCTGAACAGCGACGGTTTTCCGATTATCCTGGGCGGCGATCATTCCATCGCCATGGGGACGCTCGCCGGCCTGCGGCGGGCGCGGGGCGTGGCGGCGGGTTTGGTATGGGTTGATGCGCACAGCGACATCAACAGTCCGCAGACCTCGCCGTCGGGAAACGTGCACGGCATGCCGCTGTGGTACGCGCTCAAAGATGGAACTGCCGATCCGAAACGTACCGTGCAGATTGGCCTGCGCGACGTCGACGCGTCGGAAAAAGAAAATTTGCGCGCGTCGGGGGTGACGGCGTTTACGATGAGCGACGTGGATCGCCTTGGGATGACGCGCGTGATGGAAGAAGCGATTCGCATCGCCGGCGCGGGCGAGACGCCGATTCACATGTCGTTCGATATGGACGGGATCGATCCGAGCGAAGCGCCAGGCACCGGAACGCCGGTCAAAGGCGGACTCAGTTTTCGCGAAGCGCATCTGGCGATGGAAATGCTCGCGGAATCCGGAAAGCTGGGATCGATTGAAATGGTCGAGATCAATCCGATTCTGGACACGCGAAACCAAACGGGAACGCTTGCGGTGGGCCTCATCTGCTCGGGCCTGGGTAAATCGATCTTATAAACGTCGCGTACGTTAAAGCGCGCGGGCTCGTGCGAACGGGCGCAATGCGCGAACTCGCCGCATTTGTCGACTCCGCTAAGCCTTATGCGCTCGGCGTTTGCGAGATTGACGCGGGGGACGCGCTCTCTATCGCGACGCGCTTTGCGCTGCAGTGGGCGTACCGCGGGCGGCAGGCGCTATTCTGGAAAGCACCGCTGCGCGCGCACGCCGTACACGACCGTTATCTGCCCGTTCGCGCCGCCCGCGTGTTCGATCGCCGCGGGTTGCTCATCGTCGACGCGCAGCTGCACGGGGCGCCGTGCATCCTCGCGGCGACCCAAATGAGCGGCGACCGTGAACGGCTCGTTCCGGAGTTGCGGTTTGCGCGCATGCATCTGCGCGGCGATCGCCGTGCGCTGCTGTTCGCCGATATGCCGGCATATCGCCTTGGCTTTGCCGATTTAGGTTTTGCGCGGATCGCGGACGGCATTCACGCGCGCGGTTTTTCCGCCGAATCGTTGCGCGCGCACGTCGCTACAGTTTAATCGTCGCCGTGCCTGCGCACGTCACGCCGCCGCCGCAGACCGCTGCATCCCACGTGGCGCTCGCAAGCAGCGTTTCGATGGCGTGTTCGGTTTGCGCGTCGAGCGGTGGCTGGAACGAAACGTTTTCCGTGCGGCCGTTTTCGTCGACCGTCACGACGAGCGTCACGTGCACGCCGAACCGCTGGGCGAGTTGCGCGCGCACGCCGGGATCGAGTACGGGGGGCTGCGTGGCTCCGAGCGGGAGCACACCGCCGCGATCGTTCTGACCCGTGCCGTTCACGGTCTGCTCAGCCTGACTGGCC
>JBKPMZ010000140.1:0-4904 GCA_046732415.1 Vulcanimicrobiota bacterium | reverse complement strand
AGCGATGCGTGCCGATGACGATGTCGACTTTGCCCTCGGCAAGATCGCGCACCACGGCCTTTTGCTCCGCCTTGGTTTTGAAGCGCGAAAGTTCTTCGATGCGCATTGGGAAACCGGCAAAGCGCGCGCTGAAATTGCGATAATGCTGATCCGCCAGAAGCGTCGTCGGCACCAGGATGGCAACTTGTTTTTTGTCGGCCACGGCCTTGAACGCGGCGCGAATCGCGACTTCGGTTTTGCCGTAACCCACGTCGCCGCACACGACGCGGTCCATCGGTCGCGGCCGTTCCATGTCGCCCTTCGTTTCGACGATCGCTTTGAGCTGGTCGGGCGTTTCGTCGTACGGGAACGCTTCTTCGAGCTCCGCTTGCCATGGCGTATCGGGGATGAACGCGTGGCCTTTTGCCAGTTCGCGCTCCGCATACAGCTCGACCAGACCTTCGGCAATCTTCGCCAGCGATTCGGAGACGCGCGACTTCGTGCGTGCCCAATCGGCGCCGCCCATCTTGGAAAGCCGCGGCGTACCGCCCTCGCCGGCGCTGTACTTGGTGACCTGATGCATCTGGGTGACCGGAACCAGCATGCGATCCGTGCCCGCGTATTTCAGGTCGAGATAATCCTGCGTTGCACCAAGAATCGTTTCCGTGCGCAGGCCGAGGTACTGGCCGATGCCGTGCACCGCGTGCACGACGTAATCGCCGACTTTGAGATCGGCCAGCGTAACGGGCACGCCTTCCTTGACGGCGCGCATTTTGACGCGTTTTGGCGGCTGACCGTAAATCTCGCGATCGCCCAACACGCGCAGACGTAAATCGGGAAGCGTGAATCCCGCTTCGATGCTGCCGTGATCGATCAGCACGCGGCCGCCGGCATCTCCATCATGAGCCTGACGGACCGCGCGCAGATGCATATGTGGCCCGACGCTTCGCTGCGCTTGCAATCCCGCGGCACGAACGACGTCGGCCGTGCGTCCTGCGCCTGAAGTGACGAGCAGCACCGTATCGCCCGCCGTAACCCAATCGCGCAGCGATTGCGTGAACAGTTCGATTTGCCGGTTGAAGTGATCGGCCGGCTGTGCTTGCAGCACGCCGCTTTCCAAAACGCGCGGGAGCCAATCGACGCTCTGCGCGCTTTCGATTCCGCCCGGAAAAATGAGTGCCGGCCGGCGCGCGAACGCGCCGCCGAGATCGTTCAGGCGCGGATACGGCGCGGAAATCTCGGCGAGCAGCGCTTCACTGACTTCGTCGTCGCGAACGGAGAGTTCGCCCGACTCCACGCCGGCGAGCAGCACGCTCTCTTCGCGCGATCGCTCTTCGTCGAGCGCGCGTTCGATCGTCGCGAGCATGCCCGGCTCGTCGATCACGATCGTGGCGTGCTGCGAGAGATAGTCGAGCACCGTTTCGCGCTCGTCGAACGCCAGCGAGAGCCACGGTTCCGGAATATCCGCTCCGGAATCGAGATACGCGCGCAGCGCGTCTTTGACGTTCGCCGGCCCGCCGAAACGATCGAGGACGCGCCCGCGCAGCGCATCGTCGCGGGGAATCTCGGTCCACGGAATGATCTCGATTTCGTCGAGCGTGCCGTCGCTGCGCTGCGACTCCAGATCGAATGGCCGAATACTTTCGATCGTGTCGCCGAAAAACTCGACGCGCGTCGGCTTGTCCGAGCAGGCCGAAAAGACGTCGAGAATCCCGCCGCGCACGGCATATTCGCCTGCCGCGCTTACGACGTCGGTGCGACGGTAACCCAGGCGGTACAAGCGCTGCAGCGTTTCGTCCCAGCCCGCATCCTGATTGACGCGCAGGCGAAACCGGGCTTGCTGAAAATGCGCGCGCGGCGCGATGTATTGCCGCAACGCCCCGAGCGGCGCGAGCACGATGCCCGAAGCGCCGTCGGCGAGTTCGGCGAGCAGCGCCATCCGCGCGCTGCGCTCGGAGGGCGACTCTATCGCCCCGACTGTCTCTTCGCGCGAGCGCAGAAGCCGTACGGTGCGCGGCTCGTCCTCTTCAAGGTAGTAGAGCAGATCCGCGAAGGTGCGCTCCGCCACGTCGGCGGTCGGCACGACCACGAACATTTGGCCGCCCAGCGCACGATAGACGGAAGCCAGAATCGCGGCGCGCGCGGCCGGAATCGTTTCGTGCAGCGCATACGCCCCGGCGCCTCGGCGCAACGCCTCAATCGCCGTCGCCAGCGGGCGGCTGGACGACGACAGGGCGCGCACGAGCGGGCCGGCGAGGCTCTCTCGGGTGCGGAGTTCGGGTGCGGCTAGGGTGCTCACAGCCTTACGATGATAGCGCGATGCCGCAACCCGGTTTCAGGCAGCGTGGTTTTGCGTATTAGCAGTCTTGACAATAGAGTGCTAACAGCGATAATTCTATTCGGAGGTGTCATTCGTATGACGAGTCTTATGAACCGCGAACGCAATGGCGACGGCCTGCTTGCCCGTCCGTTCGGCGATCTTTGGAACTGGGACCCGTTCCGGGTGTTTTCGGGGGCGGCGCCTACCCTCGGCGTGGACGTCACGCGCACCGAAACCGGCTACAGCGTCGAGTTGCCCGTCCCGGGCTTTAAGCCGGATCAAATCGAGGTCACGCTCGAGGACGGCCTGCTGACGGTGAACGGCAAGAACGAGAAGCGTACCTTCACGCGCACGTTCACCATCCCGGAAGACGTGGACGAGGAACGCATCGAGGCCAACGTCGAGCACGGCATGCTCACGCTCACGCTGGCGCTCGTGCCCAAGGCCCAGCCCAAGCGCATTGCTGTAAAGAGCTCGAACTAGCACCAGTTTCGGGCGAGTCGCGAAGAGCCGCGCTTAAACGCGCGGCTTTTGCGTTATCATCTCACCATGCTGATTCTCGCAGCGCAGCTGCTTACCGCACCGTGCAACGCGCATCCGGCATATGCGGTGCAGCCGGTGGTGACGAATGTTCGGATCCTTCATCGGGCGAGCGGTTATCTCGCGAGCGCAAACGTGCGGTTTACGCTCAAGACGACGCAGCCCGCGTTACTTCCGTCGGTGAGCGATCCCGGGTTGTTGCAGCACGTGCAGGGGCATCTCACTGTTGCGCACCGCGTGATTCGCTCGTCGGACGGCACCGTCAAGGCGAATGGCGCAACCGCCGCGCAAGCCCGCGCGCGTTTGAATCAAACCGTCGCCCACATGCGCAGCGATCTGCAAAACGAATTGCTGCGCGAAGAGCGGGCCTACGATAACGTCACGGCGAATGGAACGGCGCAAAGTCAGGGACCGTCGTACGGATTTCCCGGCGGGCCCGACGTACACTCACCATGTGTGCGATAAGCAGCAGCAGCGGCACGCCGAATTGCAGCGCGACGATTGCGAGCGTGAGCGGTCGCGAGAGATCCGTCGTCGCGTCACCGTAATAGCGCAAGCCAATGAGTAGCGACGCGGCGATGAGCGCCCACGCGGCGCAGCTGCGCCACGCGAGAAACGCGAGCGGCAGCAGCCACACCGCGTACCACGGGTACGGATTCGGAATCGCGATCCACAGCGCCATAACGGCAAACACGACGGACTGGCCCGCCGTCATGCTGTAGCGCGCTCCCACCAACAACAACGCCACCACTACCGCGGTGAGCGGAATCGACGCGTATTGCAGCGAGAACTGCGGAAAGTACTGCCCGTGCGGTGCGAGATGCGCGCGTACGCCGTACTCGAGCGGGATGGCTAACGCCGCGACGATTCCGATGCCGAGTGCAGCGCCCCATGCCGCCTGTGCGAAGCGCGTGCGATCGCGCCACGATGCAATCGCAAACGCGATTGCCGCAACCGCGCCCGGCGCTTTCACCAGCGCGGAAAGCGCGATCACGAGCGCGCCGGTGAAGACGCGGCTGCGCGCAGCGAGAGCAAATCCGGCGAGGACAATGGCCAGTGCGAGTGTGTCGTTGTGCCCTTCCGCCGCGCTCCAAATCGCAATCGGGTTGAGTGCAATACCGGCCGCTGCAGCCAGACGCGTCGAATGCGGAAAACGCGAAAAAGCGGCATACGCGAGCGGCGCGCACGCGACGAGCGCGACGCACGCAAGTATACGAAACGCCCACAGCGGCGCCGCCGCGCCGAGCGGCAACAACAGCGCGACGATTCCCTGCGCCAGCCACACGAACGCGGGGCCGTACACGCACATCGGCGGCGGATTACCCCACTGCCAAAGCATCGCATCGAGCAATGGATCGCGCACGGCAATCCGCGCATGCGCATACGGACTGATGCCGTGCAGCGCCATGTCGCCGTAGCCGGCGTAGGCGTAGACGTCGCTCGAAAACACGACCGGAAACAGCAACGCAGCACCGCACGCAAGCGCGCACGCACCGGCTATAGTGATGAGCGGCCTTGTCACCCTGAGGTATCGAAGGGTGGCCGAGGTATCGAGGCCGTCACCACCCACCGTGCGGAGCGTCGCTATATAGCCGATGCTTGCGATTGCAATAGCGAGTGCGAATGCGAGCCACATTTGCGCGCCGAACTGCTGCCAGTACGTTACGACAACGAGCGGCTGCGCTAGATCGACCGCAACATCTCCCGGTGCGCGCCGCAGCAGCAGCGAGCAAAGCGCCGCGCCAACAGCGAATCCCAATGGAACCAGACTAGCCGCGCGCATATTGCTGATGTACTCGCGCCGCAGCGGTGAGCTGCGCGGCGCCGAGCGCCATCACGACCCACCACTCGATGCCGACCTTCGGATAAAAGGTCAAATAATCCACGAGTTGATGGATGGCAAGCGCGATGCTCGAGGCTAGCGCCGCCGCTACGAACGGCGACTCCAGGCGGTCGCGAACGAACGTGGCAATGGACACATAAACCAGCCACAGCGTCGCAGCGAACAGCGGAATACCGCCTTCCACCAACGCCTGCAAATACAAGCTATTAGCGTGTGTACGTA
>JBKPMZ010000139.1:0-2891 GCA_046732415.1 Vulcanimicrobiota bacterium | reverse complement strand
TGCGCTGCCCACCGCTCCCGGACTCGGCGACGGCGATGCGGATTCGCCGATTGGCATGCCGTTCTTGTCCATCGGCGGCAGCGGCGTATTCTGATTTACCGGCGGAATGCCCGGGCCGTTTTGCGGCATGCCGGTGCCGGTTGCAAAATTCCCGGAACACGCGGCAAGCGCGAGAATGGCGAGTGCTGCGGCGAGGGGTTTCACGATTTTGAATCTACCTTTGATTGGAGTTCCGCGACGAATTCCTCGATCGTCGCGTTGCGTTTGGCTTCCACGCCGCGCTCGTTCACGTTCACGGTGCCGTCGGCGGCTTCTTGTTTGCCGACGACGAGAATATACGGCACCTTTTGCGTCTTCCAGTGCCGGATTTTGTACCCGAGTTTCTCGTTGGACTCATCGAGTTCCACGCGAAAACCGCGTTGATGAAGCGCGTCGCGCACCTGACGTCCGTATTCCGCTTGATGCTCGGAGATCGGCGCGATGACCGCTTGCACGGGTGCCAGCCACGCGGGGAAGTTCCCGCCGTAATGCTCTATGAGGATGCCGAAGAAGCGTTCGAGCGATCCCGCGAGTGCGCGGTGGATCATCACCGGCGTTTCATCGCCTTCGGGGCCGCGATATTTCAGATCGAAGCGGCGCGGCAAATTGAAATCGACTTGCACGGTGCCGAGCTGCCATTTGCGCCCGATCGCGTCGCGCAGCATGATGTCGAGTTTCGGGCCGTAGAACGCGCCGCCGCCTTCATCGACCTCGTACGGCATGTTGTGGCTCTCGAGCGCTTTGCGAATCGCCTCTTCGGCGATGGGATCGGTGTCGCCGCGCAACTCCGGCTCGCGTTTTGAAAGCACGAATTCGTATTCTTTGAACCCGAACGCGTTCATCAAGCGGAGCGCTTCGTCGAGCGTCTGTTCGAACTCGCCTTGCAACTGATCGGGCGTGCAGAACAAGTGCGCGTCGTCTTGCGTGAAGCCGCGCACGCGGGTTAGGCCGTGCAGGACACCGCTGCGTTCGAAGCGGTAGACCGTACCGAACTCGGAGAAGCGAATCGGCAGTTCGCGATAGCTGTGCAGGTGGCTCTTGTAAATCAGAATGTGGCCGGGGCAGTTCATCGGCTTGAGGCGGAAGCGCTGCTCCTCGACTTCGAGCACGCCGAACATGTTCTCGGCATAGTTTTCCAAATGCCCGGAAATGCCGTACAGTTTCTCGTTGACGATGTGCGGCGTGACGACCGGCTGGTACCCGCGTTCGCGCAGGCCTTCGCGAATGAAGTTCTCGACGATGCCGCGCATGACGGCGCCTTTTGGATGCCAGAAAATGAGGCCGCCGCCGGCTTCGTCCTCGACGGAAAACAAATCGAGTTCTTGGCCGAGTTTGCGATGGTCGCGCTTGGCTGCTTCCTCGAGCTGGTGCAGATAGGCGTCGAGCTCGTCCTTCGAGTGCCATGCCGTGCCGTAGATGCGCTGCAGCATGGCATTCTTCTCGTCGCCCCGCCAATAAGCGCCCGCGACGTTCATTAGCTTGACCGCGCCAATCTCGCCCGTGTGGTGCGCGTGGCCGCCGCGACACAGATCGGTGAACTCGCCGATGGTGTAGAGCGTGATCGGCTCACCTTCGGGAATTTGCTGCGCCAGTTCTACCTTATAAGGGTTGCTCTTGAAGCGCTCGACGGCTTGGTCGCGCGTGACGCGTTCGCCGGTCATCTCGTAGTTCGCCGCGACGATCTCGTTCATGCGTGTTTCCAAACGCTCGAGGTCTTCGGGCGTGAACGGCCGCTCGCGATCGAAATCGTAATAGAAGCCGTTTTCGATGGCGGGCCCAATGGTGGGTTTGGCCTCCGGAAACAGGTCCGCAACGGCGTAGGCGAGCACATGCGCGGCGGTATGGCGCAGCTCGGGCAGAGATGTGCGATGCTCGGTCGTGGTCACGGTTTGGGGCTTTGGCCTCGTTACCTCGACCGTCCTTCGATACCTCAGGATGACACTCGCACGGCGGAATGCAGGATGACACTCGCAAGGCCAATACGCGCGATGGTAGGCCGGAGGGCGGGCAGCTACAACCCTGGCGGCTATTTTTCCGTTATTCGTGTAGATGGGGAGATCCGCTCGCCGCGGCGCTTTATATGCGCTTGCACTCGCGTTGTTTTTGCTATTCGTTCCAAGCGCCGTCCATGCGGCGCCCGCCACGACGTTTGGTCTGGCGGCCGCGCAAGCGCAGTCCACGCTTATGCAGGTGTTCTACGCAGGCAACGGCTCGTGGCGCGACTGTAATGCGCTCGACTGCCGAGCGCGCGATAGCGATTGGGGCGCCGATTCGGCAACGTACTCGCTGTATCTGAGGTGGATGACGACGCACGATCCGTCGATTGCGTTCACGATGGCGCAGCTCTTGCACAACGGAACGCAATTTCCGGAGCCGTGCGACGGCGCGCCGTGCCCGGCATGGAGCGATACGCCCGCATGGGATGCCGTCGCGTTCATGCGCGAAGCGCAAGTGCTCGGCGGCGACACGCGCGCAATCGACAAGGCAAAGGCTGCACTACGCTACGCCGAGCAGTCGCAAGCGTTCCAAGGCGGAGCGTGCACGGGCGTTCCGTTTCAGTTGGCGCAGCCCAACCCGTCACAAGTCAAGACCCTGGAAAGCGACGCAAATCTCGGGAAAGCGGATTTGCTCGTCTACGGAGCGACGCACGACCGCGCGTATCTCAACGATGCGATCATGCGCTACGGTGATGACCGCACGTGGTTTTTCGATCGCGAAGCCAATCTCTACACCTGTCTCTTATACACATCTGACGCTGCCGACGAATATAATCCGGTGTAGATGTCGGTGGTGGGCGTATCTTTTTAGTGGGGGGGGGGGGGGGGGGGGGGGGGGGGGGGGGGGGGGGGGGG
>JBKPMZ010000138.1:0-2878 GCA_046732415.1 Vulcanimicrobiota bacterium | reverse complement strand
GGGCAGGTTCGGCAGCACCCGGAATTCCCCTTGGGCATAGCCATGGGTTTTGACATGGACGTCGGCGCGAAACTGGCCGGTCTTCGCCTGGCCCCGCGCTAGAATCGACTCCAATGCTTGCACCGCCTGCTGGATATCGTCCGCCTCATCCGCCGGGATCGTTTCGACGTCGTCGGCATAAGGCAGCCGCACATCGACAAGGCTGCAGCCCGCGGGAAAGATCGCCGCGGCTAACCAATCGGTCGAGGAGAGATGACCTGCCGGCGCCCGCCGGAACGGAAAGACTTCGCGTCTAATTCCCACCGAGCGGGCGCCGATTATTTTTGCGCTGTATCCTTTCTTGCGCCCGCCGCTCCGCGAATCCAGGCGTTTCTACTCCTGCCACGTCATCCAGCCGGAGCAAAGGGCATTGCCGGGCCCTCCGACATGACGATGTCGCAGACTATGCCCGAGGCCGTCTGCAGCTTTCAGCGTCTCTCGGCGTTTGCACTATTCGTACCACCCGCTTATCTCGCGACTCTTAGGCATCCAATTTGCAGCAGCAATAGAATTAGAATCACGAGCAGAATGGTCCCAAGCATTTCAGTTCTCCATTTTTTCCAATCGTGTAAGACTTAAAGCGTCGTTTTGTGCGGTCCCGAAGTTAGGGGGCGGCGACAGGGGCCAGGAGCTGATGAGGCTGGCTCTCGGCGGCGGGTAGCTGCAAACTTCGCGGCAGCGGCGCCAGTTCCAAACCGAACGTCCGCTTGCGCAGCGCGAGCAGATCGTTTACGCCATCGAGTCGCACACGCATCACGCCGCCTGACATCGGATGAGTGTGCCGCCACGCGCAAAATCGCGTAAACAGCGACATGGCGATGTTCGCCGCCGACCTCGCCAGCTTCCCGCCACTGCGAAAGCTCAATTCATCCCTCACGTTTTCGAGCGCGTGCCGCCACGAAACGAACTCGCGATAACACTTGAATAGCAACTGCGACAATCGCTCGCGCGAGAGCGAGGGGTGGCGCCAGGTGAGGCACGTCGTGTCGAACCGATCGAGGTTCTTCTCGGTGATCAGATCTTGAGCCAGGAAGTCGTCGTACTGCTCGGTGCCGGGGATCGGACAAAGAATGTAGAAGGAAGCCCACGTGGGGCCCATCTCGCGAAGCACGTCTAAGTGCTCGCGGATCTCTTGCTCCGTGTCCTGAGGGAAGCCGATGATGTTCGAAAAGTGAGAACTGATGCCGTGCTCGCGGCACAGGCGCACGATATCGTGGTACGTCGCAGGTCGGTTCTGGCCCTTATGAGCCGCCAGCAAGGTTTGCCGATTGAAGGATTCGACCCCCACGAACATCTGGAAACAGCCAGCCCTGGCCAAGAGGTCGACTAGGCGCTCTTGCCGGGCGATCTGCGTGTCGCACTGAACGAAGAACTTCAGTCCGAGCCGTTCCTCCACCATCGCCGTGAGAAACTCCTCCGCTTCCGGATACTTGTTGAAGTTATCCGAAGTGAACATGATGGTGCGCACTCCGGCGGCCTTGGCGGCGCGAAGACTCGCCATCGTGGTGGCAAGGCTCTGGCTGCGAATGCGCCGCCCGGCAATTTTTGTGACCGAGCAGAAGTTACAGAGGAACGGACACCCGCGCGCCGGGTAGACGCCCAGCATGGGAATGACGTAGCGGCCGAGATCGCTCTTGCTCGGGGGAGCGAGCACCGGCGCCTTGAGTTCCTGCTGCCACCGGCGGCCGCTGCCATACAGCGGCTGCAATTCTCCGACCGCGGCGTCGCGCAGGATCTCGGGCCAGACGAGTTCCGCCTCCGCCTGGGCAAAACTCACTCCCCGGCCATGAAACATTGACGTATCGCAAGTCATGACGTGCGGCCCGCCGATGACCGTCAGGCACCCGTTGTTTTGGGCGTAGGCGGCAAGGTCCAGCGCGCGATGGAACTGGTGACTTTGAACCCCTACCAGGGCCACGAGCGTGCGCTTGCCCTGGGGACGCGAAAGCAGTTTGAGATATTGCAAGTCGGTATGAACGTACTCGTCAACCGTGTACGTCTCGATGGGCGTTCCGTCTAGCTCAGCCGGGACCATGCTGCGCATGTAGGGCACGGTGCTGTTGGGCATGAACCCGCGGCGAAAACGCTCTACGTAACCGTCTGCCATGTACTTGCTTGGCTTGATGATGACGACTTGCAAGGACGCGGGCATAAAACCTCCACGATGTAGTAGCCACCCTTGATACACCGGACCTGAATCGAAGCTCGCGTCCTACGAGGCCGAGCTCTCACGGTAGAGTTGAGTATCCTGCAATTGGTTGCTTCAGTCTGGCCTCGGAACCCTGCAGCATCAATTGTGCCAAAAACATCCAGGATTGCCCCAAACCGGGGATCTTGCCGGCTTTTCCGCTTCGTAAAGGAAGCGCTAGACGCCCAAGCGCGCGAAAGAGTACAGCGACTAAAAAGTCTTCCACCATCGAGGCGAACATATTGCGCGATTGCTCGCCTGTTCAAGTGCCTATGCACCAGGCGTTCTCAAATGCGAAGCTTCTCATCATTGATGCAGCTCATGCCAAACGATGCGGTATTGAACGGGAAGCGAAGATGAGTCGCACCAACGCCTTCGCGAGCTACAAGCCGAACCTGAACACGCCGTGAGGCGGCTGCAGCGACTTAGGCAATAGAGCTGGCTCTGTCGACAGCGGCTAACCTGCGCCGAGCACGATGGATCGGCCGGATGTCAGTGGCCTCGGAGATTTGTTGATTCTGGAATCCCGGGAAGCACTCGCAAAAGCAATTCCTGCTGTCCGGGGCTAGAAAGAGTCATCAACTTGCTAGCCGGATACGTGAGAAGCTGTGGCCGACGGCGGCCGTCGGGCTGTGGACAGCGTCGCGGCCT
>JBKPMZ010000137.1:0-3342 GCA_046732415.1 Vulcanimicrobiota bacterium | reverse complement strand
GGTAGGCAGCGCCCCCTCGAAACTCACGCTCATGCTGTTCGTAATCGCCGACGATTTGCGCGAAGTAGCGCGTGCGAAACTCCTGTGGATAGGCCAGACACGCAATGCGAAAGAGCGCGCGCATCGTTAAGCCCCCGCGGGCAGCAGTCTGCAGTCGCGTGCGACGCGCACCATCTCTGCAAGGCGCATCGCTTCCGCCTGCGCAATGCGCCGGCCGCGAGGTGTCAACCGATACGAACGCCGGCGCGGATCCTCATCGTCGATTTCGGTTATCCAGCCGTCGAGCAGCATCTGCCGGATAATGGGATAGAGTGTGCCGGACGTTATGCGCACCGTGCCGCCGCTTTGCGTTTCAACCGCTCGCGCAATGGCGTACCCGTGCTGCTCGCCATCGGCAAGTGCCAGCAGCACCGAGAACACGCGTGGGCTTAAAGGCAGCAGTTCGCGCAAGTCGCTGGGCATCGGCGGCATCCTTCTGTCGGTTCTCGATATGTCGACAACCAACATATCGGAAACCGCCATAGAGGTCAAGCCCGCGTCGCAGGCGTGCGGGCGTCACGTCGCGGTGCGGCGAACCGTTGCGTGACTATGCGGGTGATCGTTCTATTGACTCTGGTTCTCGGCATGATCGGCGAGTTTGTGCATCCGCTGTCTACGCGTGCGCCGCAGCTCGTCGCTGCGAGGCTGGGGGATTGCGGCGATAGAGATCGCAACGGGAAAGCAATCGCGCAGGCACTGGGGTATGCAAAAACCGGTTCGTGCGGACAAGGCGACCTTTCGGAGCCGATCCCACCGCGCGCTGCGATGGTGCCCGGTCTGATTGCGTACAGCGGCAACGAGCGCGGCGTTCCAAACCATGCGCCGCTCATCGACGCAACGTTACAGGTGCCAGGCGACATTCCGTTCGTCGCGACCACCGGCCGCATCATCGGATATGTTAAAGTCGACGCACTGCTTGTCTCGCTGCTGACGGACAATCCGGTTGAAGAAGCGCTCGCGCTGCTCGACGCCGGCGTCGACAGGAATGACATCGCGAGTCTGCCCGATGCCGCCAACGCGAAACTCGTCGTGCGTGTGCGTCCCATAACCGCCGCGCAGGTTCTGAAAATCATCGCGATCGCCAAGCGCTACAAGGACACTAACGGCTGGCCTCTCTATTGGAGTATGGGGTTCGTGGCGGACTGCAATGACGCGATTGCAGCGCTCGGCGCCCTTGCGGTGAATCGCGCACGCGATCATGCGCGCGTGATGGCCACGGCTGCGAACACGCAGCTCGGCAAGGTGTTAGGCGTTGTCGATGCGGGCGCGAACGTGTCCGACGCGCTGTGCGGCAGTGACGCCAATGCGTCCACACATGATCTTGCGGTGGCGGCGCTGAGGCCACAGACGCACGCGGCATATGACATGCCGTTCATTCCGCAGTTTTACGCGACGATTTACCGCACGCTCGATGTGGCATGGCGACTGCGGCGTCCGCCCAATCCACCGGGAACACCGCTTCGTCGGCAATTCAGCGCCCGGTCGCTACCGCGCCCGGCATTTGTGGCCGACGGGATGCAAACGTATGGCGACGCGCTCATTCCAAACGCGTACCGGCCCGACCGGGTACGGATTTTGCTGCCGCAATGGGCGGTGGCGCCGCTACTGAAATCGCACTATGCGCACGCGCTTTCTTGGGTCGCGTTCGGTCTGGAGAGCATGCACCCGACGCTCGACTTGCGCTCCGCAGACCCGGCTGTACTGCAGCGCTCAATCGACAAAGCGAAAGCGTTTCTTGCCGGCATTGAACCGCCGGCGGGGCAGTCGCTGCATCTGAGTTACTGGTATGCGCGCGACGATTGCAGTGCCGCCGTCGACGCCGCGATCTTTCAAGCAACGCGCAACGCAATGGGGAAGACCGGCGGACGCATTCGCTATTTGTGGGGCAGGGAACTCGATGGTTCTGTGCTCGGCGAGATATCGTGCTCGTACGAGCCAGGGCCAAACGATCAGTGGCTGACGAGCAGTACGTTGCCTACCGGCGGCGCGGAATCCGAGATCGTCGCCGGTTACTGAAGCTTGTCACACTAGCGACGGGCTTGCCGTCAATCTGATGTTATGGACGTTCTGGTTATTGGCGGAACAGGCGCTTTAGGGCTGCCGGCGGTGAAGGCACTGAGCGAGCACGGGCACCGCGTGTGGTCGACCGCACGCAGTCCACGGGATCGTGATACGCTCGCCATGTTCGGTGCAAAGGCCATCACCGTTGATATCTACGATACCGAAGCGCTGCGCAAGGCGATGGACGGCAAAGACGCGGTTATTCGCCTAACGACAAAAATTCCGAAATCGCTTTTGGACATGCGCAAGAAGAGCGCATGGACGCAAACAAACCGGCTGCGCGCGGTAAGTGCGCAGCGCATCGTTTCCGCGGCGATCGCCGCACGGGTACACGTCTATATCACCGAGTCGTTTTACGCAGCCTACCCAAGCAGCGGTTCGCGCTGGGTAACGGAAGACGTTCCGCTCGATCCCGCCGGCATCGACACGATGCAAGCGGTCGCGCTCAGCGAGGAGCAGGCGCGGCGTTTTGCGGCCAACGGCAGGCGCGGGATTGCCCTGCGGTTCGGCGGATTCTACGGGCCATCTAACGAGGTAACCATGGAAATCGTGCAGATGCTGCGCAAACGCATGCTGCCGATCATCGGCGCGGGCGACTATTACGTTCCTTCGCTGCACATCGACGATGCGGCGCGGGCTATCATGACCGCGCTCGAGGCGCCGAGCGGTGCGTACAACGTTTGCGACGATACGCCGCGCAGGTATGCCGACTTCATCACCGGCATTGCTGCCGTCGCGGACGCACCGTCCCCGATGCGCCTGCCGGAATTCATCGGCCCGATTGCGATGGGCTATCCGTGGAAGTGGATGCGCCGTTCGGTGAGAATGTCGAACGCGGCACTCAAAAGTGTAACGGGCTGGGTACCGCAGCATACCGACGCGGTAGAAGGAATCGCACGGATTATTCACGCGCCGCAGACGACGACAGCAAACGCACTTCGTCTTTGAGCGCGTCTTCGTTCATGGCCATCGCCGCGCATACGCCGCTCGCTGCAGCAAGCACGACCTGATGTACGGTCGTTACGGCATCGCCCGCTGCGTACACGCCCGCGACCGACGTGCGGCCTTTGCTGTCGACGTGGATTTCGCCATCCTCGCGAAGCGCGCAGCCCAGCATGTCGACGAGCGGATACCGCGGGCGCAGCGGTGCATTCAAAAATACCGCGTCGCACGCTTCGCGTTTGCCGCCTTCGAACTCGAGTGCGGTTACGCGTCCGCCTTGCGAATGAATACGCTTGACGG
>JBKPMZ010000136.1:0-6930 GCA_046732415.1 Vulcanimicrobiota bacterium | reverse complement strand
CACCAGGACATAGTATCGTGCCCCCACTTTTTGTGCGCCCTCATTCGGATCGTCACAGATCAACATCCCAGGAATGGCGTTGAATCCGCCCGCACGAAGGTCGCTCAATATGATGTTCTGCGCACTCCGGGCGCGGCGCTCATTCGAGGACGTTGCTTCGTAACCGACCACCGTGACAGCAACGGTCACGTCTCGACCAGGATACTTCGTTTTCGGCACGGCGCCGCAAAAAGAAACAACGAGCGCAAGGATAACGCAGAAATTCCACCCGTTCATGCCTACGTTGTTCAACTACGCCTGCCATGTCCCCCGTTATAGCAGCGGCTGACGTTGCGATCGGCGACGCGCCGTTAGAGTTCGTCGCAGCGCGCAGCGAACAGCCGCATAAAATCAGCGCTTTAAATGGAATGACCGGGACTCGAACCCACCGCTTGGGGTCTTGGCTAATCCCGCCCGATACCGAAACCCCTTATCCTGTAACGGCTTTTCGCAATCACCGTTCCCGCCCCAATACGGTGCGATTCCGGGTCAGTTTAGCGCGTCCGTTAGAATTGTTACACGGCGGCGGTCCCCAATCGTTGCTCGCGGCGGACGGTCAAGGGCCTTGCCCATGAATACCCGGAGCCATTCCGAACGCAAAGCCCAGTATCGCCATAACTATGGCGATGCCAACAAAGACGGTAGGACCTAATTTAATCCTAAATATGCGCAGGCCGATAACGATGGCCAATGCTCCCACAGCCCCGAACGGATCAAACAAAACTCCACCGACTGCTGCGTACGGCACATACCAAATGCAGCGGGTTACAGCACCGCACCATGCAGCGTCCGCAGCGGCGGTTCCAAACGCAACCGCGCCAATTACGACCGCTGCGAGTGCGGGCAAGAAAATCGACTGCTTGGTCTGACCGTCGATCACAAAATCCTCGGGTGGTTATGTCGGGGTAATGCGCCACCGTGCGCCTTCGCCAGGGTTCTTCCAGGAATTAGCGGCACGCTCCCACGCTGAATAAAGCAAAAGGCGAAAAACTCCGGCGTTTTAAAACGAGTTTCGGTGCTGGATCGATTACCGACGAAAACACGCGAGGACCGCGACGAAACCCTTATGACGCCTTTAGCCAGCGTTAGTGGGCCTCTAAACGTGATTCGTATGGGATCGCGCATATAGCGACTTGGGCACGCGAACACAGCGATCACGATGCAGCGGTATGTCCACGTCTTTAGGGAGCAGGACGTGAAGGCGGCACACGCGCGTTCGACAAATTGATAAGCTAGAGAAACCCGCGCCTTGTTAGACGGTTGTTAAAGGTTCTTTCAGCCGTCTAACGAGGTGAAGTATCGCACAAAATAAGGGGGTTTTCGTATTGGGATGACCGGGACTCGAACCCGGACGCTCTTTCGAGCAGCAAATTTTAAGTCTGCTGTGTCTACCGATTCCACCATCATCCCACGACGGTAAATGCCAAGTTAGCCTGGGAAGCGCTGAATTACTGCTGCGTGAAAGAGCGCGGGTATACCGTTGGGGCATGCTTGAACCGAAGTTACCATACGAGCCAGATCGCCGGGGCGCGCCCGAGGCGCACCGCCTTGTTTTCGGCAACCGTATCCTCGATTCACTCCCGCCGAAGGATGCCGAGCGCTTGGCTCCCGCAATGCGCCGCGTATTTTTGCAGCGCGATCAAGTAGTGGTACGGCCCGGCGAGCCGATAGCCTTCCTCCACTTCCCCATCGACATGTTCGCGTGGTCGTGGACGGAAACGACCGATACGCAGCGTCCAACGTCGGTGCTTACCGTGGGCCAGCGCGGTGTCGTCGAGTGGAATCGCGTGCTCGCAACGGAACTCGGCAACACTTGCGCGACGATCATTTCGCCGGGCGCCGCATGGCGTCTTTCGGTGGAAACGTTCGAGCAACACCAGCCGAACATCAACTCGCCGCTGCGGCGTCTTCTGCTGCGCTTTGCAAATGCTTCACTGCTGAACGCGGCATGCCGGCTTGCGTGCAATGCCGAGCACAACATCGATCAGCGGTTGGCGCGCTGGTTGCTCTGGGTTTCCGATGAATGCGGACGGCTCGAGTTTGCCATCACGCATCAGCAAATCGCGGAGATCGCGGCCATCCGCCGGCCATCGGTTTCGCTGGCGCTCTCGCAGTTTCAACGCGACGGCCTCGTGCGATCGCAGCATGGGCGCCTGCGCATACTCGAACGCGAGCGGCTCGAACAGATGGTCTGCCGCTGCTATTGGATTATCCGCAACAATTCGGACGGCGTATTCAAGGGGGGCGGCACGTAGCGTACCGCCCCTCTCTTTTATGATTCTCCGCTGATTCCCATGTCGCGAGTCTGCTCGCGTATCGAAGTCGATGCCGCATCGCGGGTTGCGGAGATTGTTTCTTTGATCACTTCACCGCCGCGGCGCACTACTTCGTTGCCTGCCTGACGTGCTTTGTCTTTCATGTCTTGTGTAATCGGCCCAAGGCGCTCAGACTCGAACCGAGTCACGGGCAGCGCAAGCCCGATAAGAAATCCCACGGCCAGACCCGCGATCAGCATACCGATGGGGTTTTCGCTCGGATTCATTGACGACATGTTGCGCGCGCGCTCCTGCGCCATGCGCTGCATTTGCTCGCGCGCATCCGCAAGCTTCTCGCGCGCCTGCTGTACCCGTTCGCCAACGCCGCTCTTCATGTCGTCCACCTTGTTCTGCGCTGTCTCTTTTGCGCGCTCGACGACATTCGCGTTCTCCGCGACAGAGCGTACGTCTTCCGCGACGCGCCGGCGCGCGTCTTCTACTTCGCGGATTTGATCCCGCTCTTGATCCATTCTATGTCCTCCTTCACGCTACGCGTCGTTTGAATTTCGATTGGCAGCGCTGAGTCGAGTTTCGTCTTTGCTGCGGCGAGCAGTGAGACTGCGATAAAGCCCCAGGCAACGGTAATTATCAGGGCTGCCAACCAGGGCTGGAACACGAGTGTCAGTACGATAATCGCGAACGCGGTGAACGCACCTAAGAATGCCAGACCCATGACGGCGGCGCCGGCAAGCCAAATGCCGACCACGGCCAGCTTGCGCATTTCCGTCGTGGCTTCTTGCTTGAACTGCGCCAGTTCCGCGCGGAACAGATCGCCGAGATCCTGGCCAAGATGCTTGAGCGAATCGCCCAATGATTCTCGTTCGTTCACGTTTGCGATACCGGCTGCGCGTACGCATCGCGATACGCCGGCCGATCCTCCCAACTTCCGCCGCGCTGTTCGTGATCGCTGGCCGCGGTACGAACGGTTCGCGCCAAAGCCAAACCGCCCAGAAAGCCCACGCCCGCCAGAATCCACGTGCGGCCGCGTGCGAGTTCTTGCGCGTCGTTCCACATCGAGGTCGGATCGTTGTTGCGCAGATAGCGCGCGACCTCGATACCGCGCTGAGATACGGTCTCTACGAGATCCGCCGCTTGCGGTTCGCCGCGCTCACGGAGAATGCCGCCGATCTCCCGCGCTACATTTGTATAATGCTCCACGCGGTCCGCCAGCATGCCGGTCCCGCGATCGACGGCCTGATTGATCATGCCTTGCGATCGGCGCACGATCTCCCCCCTGTCAAAGCTTACCGCCATGTCATTCCCTTCGTCTATTACGTCGTGTTGAAAGTTCGATGCTCGAACTACATACCCAAACTGCGCGCATTAGGGAATCGGCGTGTTCTGATCGTAAACGAGCCGCCACTCGCCGTTCTCTTGCACGAACAAGAACATCAGCATGAAGTGTTTCGTGCCTGACTCGCGGTAGGTTACGCGCGTAAGCACCCAAGCAGCGCCTGTTTCTTCCCGCGTCCAGACGATTTCCGGATCGAAGGTCCAGGCATCGTTCATGAACCAGTCGCGATGCGCGGCAATCGCATTTTCACGACCCTCGATAACGGCGCCGTCTGCGCCGACCAGATGCACGTCGTCGTTCGCCAACGTCGCGGCAAACCGATCGATATCGCGCGTCTTAATGGCGTCGATATGTTCCTCGAACGCCTCTAACAGGCTCGCGCTCCTCATCATTTCTGGTCCGTTCATAGCCAGTTTGTTTTCCCGGGCCTTGCACTGGGGAAACGATAGCAAGCGAATGATTTTTACTGACCGCGCCGACGCGGGCCGCAGTCTCGCAATCGAGCTTGCCGCCTATGCCGGCAGCGACGCGCGCGTCTTGGCGCTTCCTCGCGGAGGCGTCCCCGTGGCATACGAAGTGGCGCGCGCGTTACACGCTCCACTCGACGTGTTCGTAGTACGAAAAATCGGTGCGCCCGGGCGTGAGGAGCTGGCGCTCGGCGCTATTGCCTCCGGCGGTGTGCGCGTGCTCAATCAAGACACAATCGTCGCGCTCGGCGTGGATCCGCACACGCTCGATGCGATCACGCAGCGCGAACTGCGCGAACTGCAGCGGCGTGAAGAGGCTTATCGCGGCGGCCTTGCCGCACACGACGTTGCGCACCGAACGGTCATCCTCATCGACGACGGACTTGCGACCGGCGCGAGCATGCACGCGTCCGTGCTCGCGCTGCGCGAACGCGAGCCGCGCGCTATCGTTGCAGCCGTACCTGTTGCGCCGGCGGATACGTGCGCGATGCTTGCACCGTTCGTCGACGCGCTCGTGGTGCTCTCAACGCCGGAGCCGTTTCGCGGTGTGGGCGCATGGTACGTGGATTTTTCACAGGTTTCGGACGATCGCGTACGCGAGCTGCTCCGAGATGCCGCGCATGCGGTGGGCAAACTTTAATGCACGAGACGCAACTGGCGATCCAACTCGATGGCAAGCGCCTTGGCGCGACGCTCAATGTTCCCGCCGCTTCGCATGGTCTGGTGATTTTCGCGCACGGCAGCGGCAGCAGCAGACATAGCCCGCGAAATCGCTTCGTCGCGCAATCGCTGAACGAACGGGGTGTTGCTACGCTGCTGCTCGATCTGCTCACGCAAGAGGAGGAGGAACTCGATCGCCGCACGGCCGCGCTTCGCTTTGATATCGCGCTGCTGGCGCGGCGGGTCGATTTGGCGACGGCCTGGGCGCGCGAGCAGCCGGAATTGCTGCACCAGCGCATCGGCTATTTTGGCGCGAGCACCGGCGCGGGCGCCGCACTGCTTGCCGCTGCAACGCGGGACGACGTCGACGCAATCGTCTCGCGTGGCGGACGTCCCGATCTCGCCGGCGATGCGCTGCGCGACGTGCAAGCGCCAACCCTTCTTGTCGTCGGTGAACGCGATCCGCAGGTACTCGACGTAAACCGGCGCGCCGCATCGCAGTTGCACGCGCACTGCCAGATTGCGATCGTGCCGGGCGCGACGCACCTCTTCGAAGAACCAGGCGCACTCGAACAGGTCGCCATACTGGCGCAGGACTGGTTCGTGCGGTATTTGGCCGCCCCGGCAGCATGAACTACGGCCAACCTTGCCGCACTTCTTGGCAATGGCGCCATCCAGCGTAAAAATTCCAGCGGGTGCAGATGCGGCGACCATTGAGGTCGATGGCCGCAGGCTCGCGCTCACCAATCTCAACAAGGTGTTTTGGCCGGACCTCGGTCTGACCAAGCGCGACTTGCTGCAGTATTACGCCGACATCGCGCCGGTGCTCTTGCCGCACGTCCGCGACAAAGCGATGGTGATGAAGCGCTATCCAAACGGTATTTCCGGCGACTTCTTCTTCATGAAGCGCGCGCCGTCGTCGCGGCCGGACTGGATACAAACGTGCGCCATCGTTCACGGGTCCGGCACCATCAACTTTCCGATGGCGCAAGACGTCGCCTCACTGCTATGGCTTATCAACCTCGGTTGCATCGATCTCAATCCATGGTACGGACGCTGCGAAACATCCGATCAACCGGAGTACTTGCACTTCGATCTCGACCCGCAGCAGGCGCCGTTCGAAGCCGTGCGCGAAGCGGCGCTGATCGTGAATGACGCGCTTACCGCGCTCGGCATGACCGTATTCGCCAAAACGTCCGGAAGCAAAGGTATGCATCTGTACGTGGCAATCAAACACGGTCCAAAACAGCACGACGTGTGGGCATTTGCCAAACGCGTCGCATTCGAACTCGCAAAGGCGCACGCAGACATTCTCACCTCGGAGTACAAGATCGAAAAGCGCCCGCGTGGACGCGTGCTGATCGACTACAATCAGAACCGCTTGGGTGCGACGCTTGCGTCAATCTATTCCGTGCGCCCCACGCCGCAAGCCAGCGTTTCGACGCCGCTTACGTGGAAAGAAGTCGAGGGCGGCGCACAGCTCGCGGATTTTACGATGAAAAACGTACCGAAACGCGTTGCGAAGGTCGGCGACCTCTGGGAGCCGCTCACGCAGAAGAAAGGGCGGTTCGATTTGGAAGCGCTCATGGGAATTGCGCGCTAACGTGCTCAAGCCGCCCGTCGAACCGATGGAAGCAAAAACCGTAGCCAGCATTCCGCGCGGCGAGCAGTGGCTGTACGAGCCGAAATGGGACGGCTTCCGCTGCATTGCGTTTCGCGAGGGCAGCGACGTGGCGCTGCAATCAAAATCCGGCCAGCCGCTGGAGCGCTACTTCCCGGAAGTCGTCGAAACGCTGCTCAAACTGCGCGCGCAGCGCTTCGTGCTCGACGGGGAGATTTTCATCGAACGCGATGGAGGCCTCGACTTCGATGCCTTGCTGCAGCGCATTCATCCCGCGGCTTCGCGCATCAAACGTTTATCCTCTGAAACGCCCGCGTCGTACGCCGTCTTCGACATGCTCGCCGACGGCAAACACGAGTACGCAGAGGATCCGCTCGAGCGCAGACGATCAGCGCTGAAAGAATTCGCCGTCAAGCACTTCGCGCGCGATGCGGGCATCGCGCTCTCGCCCGCGACGCGCGATCGCGACGCAGCGCTGGAATGGCTGGAAGGCGGCATTGCGCACTTCGATGGAGTGATCGCTAAGCGTTTGGA
>JBKPMZ010000135.1:0-4611 GCA_046732415.1 Vulcanimicrobiota bacterium | reverse complement strand
GGCTCTTCCGTTCTTAGGTGTAATACGCGGTGAATTTGGCCTGGATGCCGCGGGCGAGGTCGTGCAATTCGGAGACGGCGCGATGCGCGACGCCGCCGAGGCGGTTCACCTCGAGTACTAATCGCCGCCATAGGCTTTCGGCCGATTTCAGACCATAGCTGCGATGGGTGATCACCCGCGCCTTGTTGTTCAAGCCCTCCACTGCGGCACTCGTCTCGCGACGATCGAAGTAGGCCAGGATTCCGTCTCGCCAGCGATCGTAGAAGGCGAAGAATTCCAGCAGTTCTGGCTCGTCCGCAACCACCTCGCGCAATTCCTCGAGCCGTGCGGCCGCTCCCTTGCGAGTCGTGGCCGTGTCGAAGATTTCCGCGATGTCTTCGCGAAAGCAATAGGGCAACTCCAAATCGGGAACCCGCGCGAACAATTCATACAATTCGTCTTCGTCTTCCGGCGTCAAGTCCCGACGACGACGGCGGAATTGCCACATCCGCGAGCGGAACTTTCGCCGCTCCGCCGCCGACAAAGCTAGCTTGAAACGCCGCGTTTTTTTCTCACGCGGTCGACCAACTCGCCCAAATGCTTCGCCACGTGGAACCGATCCAGCACCAATTGGCTGCTGGGCAACTGCTCGCTGCAGACCTGTGGATAGACGGCGCTCATGTCCGTGCGATGCGAGCGGACCGCGGCGCGTTGTTCCGGCGTTAGCAGCGCCAGACACTTCTCGGCCGCCTCGCGATCACGGCCTTTCACCACCGCTAACACGCAAGGATGCTCGGGATCCGACAAGTCGCTCATCACCGTCACGTAAAGTTTGTGTCGCTTTTTCAGGCTCAACTCGTCCATTCCAAGGCTTGTGATCTTCGCTTCGACCGGAATCGCCGGCTGCTCTTGCAAGCGATGATCTAGAATGCCCTCGACCATCTCGGCGGAAACGCCCAACCGCCGCGCCACTTCTTCGACGCTGAGCCCGACGAGCAATGCGAGCACCCACTCCTCGAAGCGATAGGTATAGGCCGCACGCGGTCGTTTGAAGGGGGTGGGAAGCTGGGTTCGTTGCCGGCAGCGAGGGCACTGGTGCAGCGGCGGCTGATACACCCAGAACGTCGGCTGGCCGAACAAGTCAAGATCGCGAACCGGCAGAACCTCGTTCTTCAGCCGGATGTTCGCCGCGTCCTCGTGGCGGCATTTCGGGCAAGCGAATCTCGCCGGCAGATCGAAATCCACCTCGAACACATGCGCCCCGCGATGCCGTTCATAACCGCGAACCGTCACGCCGTCAGGCAAATCGACTTCGATTTCCACATTCACGCTGTGCATGATCACGACTCCGCCATGACCTGAAACCAAGCCCCGCCGCACAATATTCTAGCAGGGTCAGCTCGGGGCCCCGGGCCTTTTAGCCGCAACTGGCACTTGGAAACGGAAGAGCCAGAAAATGGATTCCTTTTGCTCTGTAGAAAACCTGATCCGGAGAACCATCACATTGTGGGTCAGAACTCGTAGAAATATCTCGCGCCATTGAGACCAGTAGTGACGAGCGCGAAGTGCGGAGTCAAGAAGACGCTTGAGCATGCTGTTCACCGTTTCGACTTGCCAGCGTTGACCGTACTTCGTCTTGTTGAACCGCGTCGCCATCACTCGCCGCCAGTGGCCAGTGGGTAGTTTCGTCGTGGGTCGACCGCGGGTCGGCGGTATCAGTGTCCGCATGCCGTGTTCGTTGCGTGCGAAGACATGAGCCGCCTCGCTGTCGAAACCGGGGTCGGCCAGCAGGGTGTCGACTTTCGCGCGGCGGGCCGTTTGCCGGATGGCCGGCTTGAAGTAGGGATCATCCGGCCCTGGCCCGCGACCAGGCACGACCGCCAAGATGATATGGCTCGCGCAATCGCAGACGATCGCTGCACACGGGTAGCGGGTGTAAGGCGTGGTCTGGAACTCGGGTTTTTGGCCCCTTTGGCGACGTTTTACGTAGTAAGCGCTGATGTGATGCGTCTCGAAACCCGTACCGTCGACCGCAGCCAATTTCACACGCCGCGCCATTTTGCGCTTTTTCATTGCCCGCTCGACGGTCACATCCAACAATCGCTCGACGCGGCGCGACTTCAGCAGGCGACGGGCGGCTTTCTGAAATGTCGTGAAGTGGGGAATCGGGCTCAGCTTGATCGCCGCGGCCAATGTCGGCGTGTCCTTCAGAACAGCCTGTAACTTGCGATAGTCCAGGCGGAGAAACTCCTTCAGCACCAAACAAGCGAACAACTGAGGCTGCGTAAACTTCTTGGGACTGTATTGATGCGAATAAAGGCGCAATGTCCGTAAGCCTACCTGGTAAGCTTCTTCCAAAACGCGCCGCGGTGATTTGCTGGTCCTCACAAATAGATTGTTGCCGACACCCCGCTGCTAGCTGGCACATGCTAGTACCGGTTTTCTACAGAGCAGTTCTGACCCATTTTCTGCATTTTCTGTGGCCTGGAGCGCCCGTTCGCGCAGTGCATCATGGAGCGCGGGCCGACTTCGGTTCTGGGCGAAATACTTGCACCCACTCATGCCCATTCTCACAACGGTATGTCGCGATGACCATCCGCCGCTTCAGGTTCACCTGAAACGGAATCAGGCAAACGCCTGGCTTTGTGCACAAATGGCAAGTTGGCGCTACATGTGCCGGATTGGGGATTTCGTTGTGAAGCCAAGATGAATCATTCGTCATAACGCGCCTTTGGTTCTCTGAATTACCCGGCGGAGTGAACAAACGCCGAGTGGTCCGGTTTGGACGATATGGGTTCCGTTACGGCCAGATTGCTGACGCCATCAGCGCCAGAGCTGGAAAGCGGTTTTCAACAACAGCCACGCACACACGCCGATCGAGGCAATGGCCAACAAATCGCCCCACAACTCGCGCAGCGCCTGCGACGAGGGCTTAAGGCGATTGATCTTGGTCGGGCTGCCAGTAGCCTTTTGCTCGCTTGGAAGCGCTGGCAGACGAAGTTCAGTACCAGGTCGAATTGCATTGCTCATCGTTTTATCTCTTTTCGCAGGCGCTGCCTCCATGCCGCCGTCTTGTCTTGGGATTGGTCTCGGGAATAAGAAGCGCGCAAGGCCGCGGTTCTATCGAGCGCGTATGCGCGGAGGGCGGCTTGCCGCAGGGCGCGTCTATCGCCGCTCAAAAATAGCAACCCAAGACAAATCAGATTTGCAGCAAGACTCGCTGCAATTGAAGAGAAGAGGCGACCGACCGCGCGCACAGGATGGCGCATTGATCGCGGTCGCTATCGGGCCGTGAGCTTAGTCGGATAGTCGGAGAAACGGTTCCGACCCGGCCGCCCTCAGCCCGCTTGCAATGCCGTTGAACATCGGACCTGCGCGGCGGTCCCGGCGAGTCAGGCGCCTTCTCACGCATCGCGCTTGGCTCTGTAAGCGGAGACGAATTCATCAGCGCCAAATCACCAACCGCCTCTAAAATAGAGGTTGGGGGGCGGCCGATTTCGTCCGCCTCTGCGACATAGCCGCAGACCGCGGGGGCCAAGAGTGCAAGCAGAGTTGCAGTCAAACGCGTCACGGAACCCATAACATCGATTTTAGTATGCTTCCAATTGCCGATCAAACTCCCGACGCTGACAAACGAGTTCACGAGTTAGCCAGACGCCAAAAGGCAGTAGCCGACTCCCGGCTGCGTCAATAAGAAGCGAGGCTTCGAAGGATCGTCTTCGAGTTTGCGCCGAAGATTCGCGATGAACACGCGCAGATATTGCACTTCGCAAGCATAGTCGGCGCCCCAGACCTCCTCCAGCAGGAATGCATGCGTCAACGTCTTGCCCGCGTGCTGAGCCAGGACGAGCAACAAGCGGTATTCGAGCGGCGTCAGGCTTACGTCCCGATCGCGCGCGAACACGCGTCGCGCGTCGACGTCGATTTTCAGCTCGCCAATCGCAATCGGGCCGACCGGCGCCGGCCGGCCCGCGGTGCGCGCGGCGTGCCGGAACGCGACGCGGATACGGGCCATTAGTTCGGCCGTGGCGAAAGGCTTGGTCACGAAATCGTCGGCGCCGGCGTCGAGGGCCGCGATCTTGTCTTGATCGCTGGCGCGCGATGAAACGATGACAATGGGCGCCGAAAGCCGCTCGCGCAGTTGGCGCAATAGCTCGAGCCCATCCGTATCGCCGATTTGCAGTTCGAGAATTGTCAAATCGGGCTGCCTGGTCGACGCGAGCAAGATTGCGTCGCCTCGGTTGACGGCTTCGATCGTGCGGTATCCTTCGCGAGCGAATGCAGTACGCAGTAATCTGCGAATCGGGACGTCTTCGTCGATCACGAGAATCGTCGGCTCGTGAGATTTTGTTGGTTGGGACTTTTTAAATTGTTCCTCGGCGGTCATGTGAAGCATCGCGATCTTTCGTGGGACGTTTGCAGTGTGTTGGGCCGCGGCCGAATCCCCGAGAACGTGACGCTCCGCAAAGCGCAGCCAGAAGTTCACGAATGGGGAAGCAGCGACGGGAAACCGGGCGGTAAAGCCGGCTTCGTCTGGGCGCAACCGCAACTTGAGGCGATGCGAGACGGAGCCGACACGGGTCGATTTCCGCAGTCCCGATCAAACTTGCAAACGAACGTGCAGCACCGCCA
>JBKPMZ010000134.1:0-11018 GCA_046732415.1 Vulcanimicrobiota bacterium | reverse complement strand
GGCTATGCCGGCAATAAGCTGATGATCGAAGACGGCGCGCTCGAGAATCCGCACGTCGACCGGTGTTTTGCGCTGCACGTGTTCAGCGGGCTGGAGGCCGGCAAGATCGGCGTACGCGACGGTGCGTTTTTTGCCTCGTCCGACGAGTTTCACTTGACGATTCGCGGCAGGGGCGGCCATGGCGCGATGCCGGAGCGCGCCATCGATCCGATTGTCGCCGGCGCACATTTCGTGACGATGCTGCAGACCATCGTCAGCCGAGAGATCGCGCCGAAAGATCCCGCGGCGTTTACCGTCGGGAAATTTCACGCCGGCTCGACGTTCAACGTGATTCCGAACGAAGCCGAGATGGAAGGCACGGTGCGCAGTTTCGATCGCGACGTGCGCGACAGCATGCCCGAGCGCATGGAGCGCATCATCAAAGGCTTGGCGCAAGCGATGCGCGTCGAGTACGAGATGAAATACCGCTACGGCTATCCGCCGACGGTAAACGACGCGTCGATGAATCATATCGTTCGAGAGGTCGGCGAAGCGGTGCTCGGCGCTCGCAACGTGGTGTATCCGCACGACATTGTGATGTGGGCGGAAGACATGGCGTACATGCTGGAAGAACGGCCGGGCGCGTATTTCCTGGTCGGCGCGCGAGGACCGGAGCGCGGCACGTTCCCGCAGCACAGCGCGAGCTACGACATCGACGAGCGCGCGCTGGAAGTCGGCTACAAAATGATGCTGGGATTAGGCTTGCGCGGCTAACTGCGCGAGTCTATGTCGTTCTGAATCGCTTCTTTCGCTTTGTCGGCGGCTTCTTTGAGCTTTTGTGCGCCGACGCGCAGAAATGCGCCAAGTTGCGATGCCGCTTCCTCGGCTTGGACCTGCGTTTGTTTAATCGCTTCCTGCATCTTGGCTTTTTGATCGTCGTTCATCGTTATTTCTCCGTTACCGTGAGGACCCAGCGGATTGCGCGCGCATATTGATCCAGTTCCTTGACCGTCCGTTTGAGCCATCCGGCCGCCGCATCGTCTCGTCCACCACTACCTGCCGGGGGCGCCAACTGTTTCGCATAGGCCAGCGCCGCTTCCAGTTGCTCCTCGATGTGCGGCCACACCGTGCGCAGCGTCTGCTCCGATGCGTCGGGCAGGCGATCGATGATGGGCGGCGAGGGCGTATCGGGATGCGAGAGCGCAAATTCCAGGCGCGCGAGCGAGTACTCCGAACCCACGCGGATGAACGAAGCCAGCAATTGAACGAGGCGAACTTCCACTAGGGGGGCGCACTTCCGTAGCGGCGAAAAGCGGGCCTTGTTTGCTGCCGTTCTTGTAGGAGAGTGCAAGCGTGGATTCGAGCGTGGGAGATTTCCGGCGGTACGTCATCGTAGGAAACGGATTTGCCGGAACTACGGCTGCCGAGCAACTGCGCAAGCACGATCCGTCCTGCTCGATAACGCTCTTTACCGACGAACCGTACACGCTTTACAACCGTATCGCGCTGCCGCCGCTTCTGCGCAAACAGGTGACCAAGGAAAAGGTCATCATGCGCGACCTCGCGTGGCATGAAAAGCACAACATCGACTTGCACTTGGAAACGCGCGTGGAACGCGTCGTTCCGCAGGAGCGCATCGTCACCGCGAACGGCACGTCGTACCCGTACGATGCGCTGCTCATCGCAACCGGCGGACGTCCCAACCGTCATCCCGCTTCCGGCGCCGACGGCGCGAACGTCTATAACTTTCAGTACATGGACGACACGCTCGCCATTTCGGAAGCGCTGGAGAGCGCAAAGGCAGGCGTATCCATCGGCGGCTCGTTCATCGCTTATGAGCTGGCCGAAGCATTCATTTCGCGCAAGGTCGAGACACATTGGATCATGCGCGGGCCGCGCGTTCTGCACCGCATGCTCGACGAGATCGCGGGTTCGCTCATCGACGACGCGGCCAACAACGACGGCGTGCACATGCATTACGGAGACGAAATCAGTGAGTTCGTGCGCGACAACGGCGTCGCGACCAAGATTCGCTTGAGAAGCGGCACCGAGATCGAAGCGCAAGTGTTCGGCGTGGGCCTGGGGTTGACGATGAACACCGATCTGCTCGAAGGCTCCGGCGTCGAAACCAGCAAGAACGGCATTCTATGCGACGATCGGCTCGAGACGAACGTCAAAGGCATTTTTGCCGCCGGCGATATCGCGGATTTCTACGATCCGATTCTGGAGATGCGCTACCGGATGGGCACGTGGAACAACGCCGGCGCGCATGGCAAGGTGGCGGCGCAGAACATGATGGGCAACAACGTCGCGTACGACGATGTGCCGGAATACTCGAGTCTGCTCTTCAAAGGGCAGACGATTACCCAGTTCGGCTTATCGCCGGAATATCGCGCGGACATTGAAACCGTCTTCACGGTCGATCGTGAGAAGAAGTGGTACCGCGCGCTCTACTTCTGGGATCATCGCTTGGTCGGCGGGTGCTTCATGGGCAAAGGCAACCGCAGCGGCAAACGCAAGTACATCGACACGATCAAGAGCAAACAGCGCTTTCCGAAAGACGAGTGGAAAACGATGCTCGAGTGGACGCACGACTAAACATGTTCATACTTACGGTGCGGTGATCGAAGCCGAGTCCCCAGTGATCGAAGTGAACGCTCCCTGCCCTTGGCACTCGAGATCATCCAATAGATAGAAGATCCATTGCCCTTGTCTCGCCGTCTCTGGCGGGCTCCAGTCGTTGATTTGCAGTTGGAAGGCGAAGTAACCGCTGGTTCCATCGTACACCTTTTGGATAGTGGTCCAAGATCCCCACACTTCTGCAACATCTAGCGACCCAGGAAACGCTTCGTCCTTGAACGGGTATGGCGGTGGCTCCGGGACATAATAACTGAGGGGGCCGCCGAATTCGCCCGTAAATCCGACGCCGCCGAAACCGTCCGGCGCGGCGGAGGTAATCGTCATCGGAAAGGTCGTAACGCCGTTTGCGTTCACCACTGGGCACAAAGCGCCGTTAAAAGCGCCGTGATAGAAACTATACGCCGCGACACTCCCCAAGTTGACGGTATAGCTTCCGACATACACGGTGCCGAACAGTCCCAGTCCCATTGGCGTAATTGCGCTGACCGCGGTCCCCGGCTCGATGTACGGCCCAGAGAGAAAAGCGGTGCCTTCCCCCTTGCCGACGGCATCTGAATAATGAAAAGAAAACGTGCCGCCAAAGATTGTACCGCCGAAGTTGAACGTTCCAATGTCGCCCCCGAATGCGACGTGACCTGAAACGTGCACTCCCAACGCGTCAGTCGTGTATGAGTCAATGGAAAACAACGCCTTGTAACGGCGCTTCTGCCAGGGTGACGCGATGGGCGGCAGGATGCGCACGGCGCCAGTCAAGGCGGCCACCTTTTGGTCGAACGAGAATCCGACTCGCGCGTCGCCGCGCCCGTCAAAATTCGGCACCACCGAATCGTACACGCCGGAAACGTTCTGCGGCGTGACGGCGGGTGTGGGCGACGTGTTTGCGCCGCAGCCCGCGAGAGTGACGAGCAATGCCATAGTGGCACCCGCCCAATATGCTCGAATGTTCACATTTTACATATCGGTCAGAATGCGTGCGAGTTCAGCGACGCCTCGCCGAATTTCCGCCGGGCTAACTGCTGCAAATCCTAACTGCAACCCGCTTTTATTCAACGGTGCACGTGCAAACGCGTCGAGCGCGGTGAGGTGGATACACCGCGCTCGCGAACGTTCTTGCACCTGCACCGCCGAAATATCCGGACGCAGCCAGGCAACGGTTTGCAGCCCGGCTTCGATGGGGGAGACGTCCATGACGCCGGAAAGCCGGCTGCGCACGGCTTCGAGCAACACGGAAAGGCGCTCGGCGTAAATCTCGCGCATGCGCCGCAAATGGCGCGCAAAATATCCGCCGGTGATGAATTCGCACAGCACGGCTTGATCGAGAAGTTGCGCATGGCGGCTCGTAATCGACTTTATCGCCACGAACCGATCGATCAGATCTTCCGGTGCGACGATGTATCCGAGGCGAAGTGACGGAAACAGCACCTTGTTGAAACTGCCCGCGAAGATCACGCTGCCGCTGCGGTCCAATCCCTGCAGCGCCGGCACGGGGCGGCTCGAATAACGGAACTCGCTGTCGTAATCGTCCTCGAAGATCAGCGCTTCGTTGCGCTCCGCCCACTCGAGCAGCGCAAGTCGCCGCCGCAACGTCATGGTTACGCCGAGCGGCGCTTGGTGCGCGGGTGTGACGAAGACCAGTTTTGCGCCGCGCATCGCCTGTTCGTCGAGCCGTAAGCCTTCGTCGTCCACGGGCACGGGGACGATCGTTGCACCGCACGCTTCCAACGTATTCGCGGCACCGGGATAGCCGGGATCTTCGACGCATGCGCGGTCGCCCGGATCGAGAACGACACGTGCCGTTACATCGATCGCTTCCTGTACGCCGGAGACGATGAGGACCTGATCCGCCGTGCATTTGACGCCGCGCCAGGAATTGAGATAGCCGGCGACCGCTTCGCGCAGCGGTGCATAGCCGATGGGGTCGCATCCCACGAGCAAGTTTGCCGGAGGGTGGCGCGCGATGCGAGCGGCCAGCGCAGCCCACTGTTTCATCGGAAATAGATCGACTGCAGGTAAATTTGCGCGAAACGCCCGCATCGGCTGCGCTTCGAAGTTCGCCTCGTACTGTACGCGCCGAGCGTACTGCGATAGGTGGCGCCGCGGTGCACGGTGCTGCGCGTGGTTGCCAGCGCCGCGTGAAGCGCGCAGCAGATCGTCCGGCAGAATCTGACTGACGAACGTACCCGAACCCGTGCTGCCCTGCAAATAGCCTTCGGATTTGAGCAGTTCGAACGCGTTGACGATGGTTCCGCGCGACAATGTATAGCGGCTGGCGAGTTCGCGCGTCGACGGTAGGCGGGTGCCCGGGCGCAGCCGGCCGTGCAAAATCTCGTCGCGTAGGGCGTTGTACAGCCACTCGTACGCGGCGCAGCCCGCGGGCTGCGGCGGCAGCGTCAATTCGAAGGCGCCCGATTGCTTGGCCATAAAGCGGTATGTTCAAAGAACGGTAAATGGACCTGCAAATCAAGTCCACTTTTCGCTATGTTCAATGCATGGCCATACGATTTCGTGACGCCGTGGTCCCCACGGTCTACGCCGGCATGTGTCTGATCTGGGGAACCACGTGGCTCGCAATCAAGATCGGGCTGCATTCCGTCGGTCCGCTCACCGGCGTTGGCTTGCGTTTCCTGATTGCGGGCGTGCTGTTGTTCGCCGTGGCGGTCGTGCGCCGCGAACTGCGGCCCTTCGGGGAACTACCGTGGAAATTGATCGCCGTCTGGGCCGCGTTCACATTTACATGCGATTACACGCTGCTCTACGTTGCGGAAACGCACGTCGATTCTGGCTTGACGTCGGTGCTCTTCGGGACATTGCCGTTTTTCACGTTTGGCTTTGCGCATGTGCTTGCGGGAGAGCGCGTGAGTCCGCGCGTCGCGGTGGGTTCCGTCGGCGCGTTCGCGGGCGTCGCGATCATCTCACTCGGCGGCGGCGTACACGGTTCTCCGCTCTACGCGCTTGCGGCAATAGGTGCAGCCGTTGCCGCCTCGTTCGCAACTGCCTATACGAAGCGCGCGCCGGCCGTTCCGCCGCTTTCGTCGCTGCCGTACGCAATGACCATCGCGGGTATCGGTATTCTCACTGCCGGCTTCGTGTTCGAGCGCACCGACTGGCATGCTGCGCTCAGCCCGTCATCGATTGGCGCGCTGCTCTATTTGGCCGTCGCGGGCAGCGGCATTGCGTTCTTTTGCATGCTGTGGCTGCTGGAGCGGCTTCCGGCCGGAACGATCGGCATGTCGTCATTGACGTTTCCGGTGATCGCGATAACCGTTGGCGTGTTCTTCGGCGGCGAGCATTTCACGCCGCGCGATCTTCTCGGCTCGGCGCTCGTTATCGCGGGGATGGCGATTGCTCTGGTGCCGCTCAAGCGCGGCATGCTGCCGTTGTTGCCGAGATTTGCGGAGCGAATTACACGCTGACCGTCGTACCGCGTGCGGCGACGTTCGCGACCCACGTGTATTTCGCGCGAACTAGATCGCAGAGTGCTTGCGCCGATACCGGATCGCCGTGGACGGCGTAGAAGTTCGGCTTGGTGGGACACGTATCGAACCACTGCTGGATCTCGTTTTTGTCGGCATGCGCGCTGTAGCCTGAGATGAGTCCGATAGCGGCGTGCACGGGCAGCGTATCGCCGTAGATGCGGATCGTTTCGGCGCCGTGCGTCAGGAAAAATCCGAGCGTCCCGGCGGATTGGTAGCCGACGAACAGCAGCGTCGCGTGCGGGTCGGAGATATGGTTGTAGATGTGGTGCAGAACGCGCCCGCCCGCTGCCATGCCGCTGGCGGAAACGATGATGTGCGGCCCCTTGACGTCGTTGATCGCTTTCGATTGTTCCGTTTCGACTGCGATCGTCAGGTGCTGGCAGCCGAACGGGGTACCGTTGGTGTCGAATTGTACCGGCTTGTGCGCGCGCGGGAATTTCTCGAAAATGTCGTCGACGTGCGCGGCCATGGGGCTATCGAGAAAGACGGGCACCTCGGCGATGGTTGCGTTCTTGCGCTGCAGTTGCCCAATGGAAAACAGCAGTTCTTGCGAGCGTTCCACGGCGAACGCCGGGATGACGATTGCGCCGCCGCGCGCGATGCCGCGTTCGAGCGTTTGTTCGAGCATTCCCAGCGCGTCCGGCGGATGCACGCGATCGCCGTACGTCGATTCGCAGATTAGCGTGTCGGCGTGGCCCATCGGCGACGGATCGTAGAGGAGCGCACGATTGTAGCGGCCGACGTCGCCGGAAAAGACGACCGTACGATCGTCGATCGCCAGTTCGACGAACGCCGAACCGATGATATGCGCGGCATTCTTGTAGACCGCTTTCATTCCCGCAACTTCGAAGGGCGTTTCCAACGCTACCGGCTTGGTCATCTGAATGGTGCGCTGCACGTCGGCTTCGTTGTAGAACGGCGGCGGCGCGTAGTGGTCGTTGTGCATGCCGCGCTGGTGCAAATGCGACTGCAGGTGCACGGCGTCTTCTAAAACGATGTTCATGAGCGCGCGCGTTGGCGGCGTTGCGAAGATCGTTCCGCGAAACCCGTCGTGCACGAGTTTGGGCAGGTACCCGACGTGGTCGATGTGGCCGTGGGTAATGACGACGGCTTCGACGTCCTTCGGCGCAACGGGCAGCGGAATGCTGTTGAGCGCGGTGATATCCGCGGTTCCCTGGAACAATCCGCAATCGATGAAGACATGCCGTCCATTGCGCGTCAGCAGATGTTTGCTTCCGGTGACGGTTCCGGCCGCGCCGACAAACGTTAATTCAGCCACGTGTCTCCTGTAATATCCGTCCGCGCGGGCGCAGCGGCGGCATGGGCGGTCCGCTTGGTGCACGATCGAACGCTTTGGCGCTCGGCATCGAACTTGCGGTGTACGTTTCCAGGCAGCGGTCGACGAGTTTCTCCGGATCCGCATCGGCAACGATCGTGGAACCGGTACTCTTGCGAACCATCTCGGCGATCTTTTCGAACTCGTTCGAGATTCCGCCCGAGTCGCGCAGGATGCCGATGAGTTTGCCTTCGTCGTACGCGATGCAGAACTCGCCGAGCGTTCCGCTTCGTCCGCCGACGAACAGCACGAAATCGGAACTGTGGATGTTTTCGGTTTCGCGTCCCATCAAACCCGAACCGGTGAACACCATCGTCGTGTACGGCTGAAGCGGAGAACCGTACACGTTTACGTGTTCTTCGGGCGAGAGTGCCGGTGACACACCGAGGCTTACGCCGCCGGCTTCATGCGCGCCCAGCACAGCGGCGTGCGGCAAACCCGGGCACGCGCCGGTAACGATGGTGCAATCGCGTTCGGCGATGCGCCGCCCCAAACGCCGCGCGAGTGCGAGCTCCGCGTCGGTGATTGCGCCGCCCGCCGAACCCATGACACCAACTTGTATTTTCATGGCACAAATGCTCCCTGCGGGCGGTCATAAAGGGGCGCCCACGTACGCGACGCATACGTTCGTGTGGAGAATTACGACAACCTACAGGCGCGTTGGAAAGCGCTGCGTGCGGCCGGGGATATTGCGGTGCGCGAAGTGGCATGCATTGGCGCCCCGCGTACGCTGTTGTGCGCGGATTTCGGTGAATCGCGATCCGAAGTGGTCGCGCTCGCCGCAGGCGTTCACGGCGACGAACCCGCCGGCCCGTGGGCGTTGCTTTCCCTGTTGGAAAGCGGCGAGCTCGATCCGCGTTATGCGTATCGCGTCTGGCCGTGCACGAATCCCAGCGGGTACGCGAACGGTACGCGCGAGAACGCCGAAGGTTTCGACGTCAACCGCAGTTTCGGCAAAGGTGGTCAAACGCCCGAAGCGCGCGCCATCGTCACGGCAAACCGCGATCGCAAATTCGCGCTCTCCATCGATCTGCACGAGGACTGTGACGCCGCCGGATTTTATTGTTACGAATACGGCGAGTGCGGCCTTGCGCGCAGCGCCGTCGACGCGGTCGCTGCAGCCGGCTACCCGGTGCTCGACGAGGGAATATTGCGGCCGCACCAGGCCGATGAAATCGAGGCCATCGGCGGCTTGTCGTACACGCTCTCGGTCATCCGGCATGCGGCGCGGCGCGCGCTAACCTTCGAAACGCCCGTTGGGCTGCCGTTCCAAGCGCGCGTGATGATTCACAGGATTGCGGTAAAGGCAGCGATTGCGGCGCTTGCGAAGCTACCGCCCCATGGCTGAACGCGATTCCCTCGAGGTTGACGTCCTGTTCGTCGGAGCCGGCCCGGCAAGTCTGGCCGGCGCCATCCGCCTCATGCAGCTTGCTAAAGAGGCGGGCAAAGAACTGGAAGTGCTCGTTATCGAAAAGGCGGGCGAGATCGGCAATCACGGTCTTTCCGGCGCCGTCATGGATCCGAAAGCGCTTGACGAACTGCTTCCCGATTGGCGCAACGAAGCACCGGTTGAATCACCCGTAACGGGCGATCAACTGTGGCTGCTCACCGAAAACGGACGCATCAAAGCGCCGATCGTTCCGCCGATGATGAACAACCACGGCAAGTACGTCGCCTCACTGCAAAAGATCGTCAAGTGGATGGCGGAAAAAGCCGAACAGGCCGGCGCACAAGTATTCGGCGAGTTTCCCGGTCAGGAATTATTGTGGGACGGCGATCGCGTCATCGGGGTGCGTACTGGTGACAAGGGCCTGGACAAGCACGGCAATCCCAAGCCGAACTATGAACCGGGCGCTGACATTTTCGCGAAAATCGTGGTGCTCGGTGAAGGGCCGCGAGGCACACTTACAAAGCAGGCGATACCGCGTTTGAATCTGGACGAAGGGCGCGAACCGCAAGTCTATGCCGCGGGCGTAAAGGAACTTTGGCAGTGCCCGCCGGGAAGCGTTCAGGCGGGCAGCGTCATTCATACGATGGGTTATCCGTTGCCCAACGACACGTTCGGCGGCGGCTTCATCTATGGCATGGCGAACGACATCCTCGATATCGGTTTCGTCACCGGGTTGGATTACAAAGATCCGACGACGGACCCGCACAACGTCTTTCAGTTGTTCAAAGCGCAACCGGCCGTTCGCAAACTTCTGGAAGGTGCAAAACTGCTGCGCTATGGCGCGAAGGCGATTCCCGAAGGCGGATTGTACGCGATGCCGCGCTTCTACGGCGACGGTTTGCTGATCGTCGGGGATTCAGCGGGTTTTCTCAACGGCATGCGCTTGAAGGGCGTACACCTCGCGATGAAGTCCGGTATGCTCGCGGCGGAAACGGCGTTTGAGGCGGTGCAGGCGGCAGCGTTCGACAGCGAACGTTTGTCGGCGTTTGAAACCAAATTCAAAGCGTCGTGGGCGTATACGGAACTGCACACCGCGCGTAACTTCCATCAGGGATTCAAGAACGGGCTCATCAACGGCATGCTGAACACGGGCCTGGGCATGTTTACGGGCGGACGGGGTTTCGGTATCTCGGATCGCTTGCGCGGCGAGCCGGGATTCGAGCGCATGGAAAAGCGCGGCTACAAACCCAAAGAATCGCGGCGCGCCGCGATCGACAACATGGTCACGTTCGACAAACTGACCGACGTCTTTAGCAGCGGTACGATGCACGAAGAAGATCAGCCGTGCCATCTCAAAGTTGCCGACACGAACATCTGCCGCGATCGCTGCACGGTCGAGTACGGCAATCCGTGTCAGTACTTCTGCCCTGCGAAAGTCTACGAACCGATGTTCGAGAAAACGAACGGCACCGTTTCGGGCGAACTGGTGATCAATTTTACCAACTGCGTGCACTGCAAGACCTGCGACATAGCGGATCCCTACCAAATCATCACTTGGGTGCCTCCGCAAGGCGGCGAGGGCCCGGTCTACACCGGGATGTAAGCGCAACTCGGCGGGTGCGCGTTCCGGTTGAAACGGACGTGGCTCGCCGCGTTGATTTCTCGCTCGTCGTCGTCGTGCTCATGCTGCTCTTTTGCGGCGCCGGCATGTACGAACTTGTCCGCGAGTACCCCAATGCGGGTCGCGGTATGCTCATCTTCGCCCGCGAGCAAAAGGGCCTGTTCATCGACTCGGGCCTGGTCGCGCAGTCGTACCGCGTTCGTGCGAACCCGAATCTTTCGCGCGCGCTGCGGTTGCAAACCGTTATGGTTGGTACGCGCAGTTCCGATCGCGAGGGATATCTGGGCGCGGGTGTGATCGTCGGCAAGAAGGACGGCATGCTGGCGATCGTCACCGCAAAGCACATCGTCGAGCACCCTGGGCGCCAGTTCGTGGTGTTTCCGGAATTTACGGGCCGCTTCGTCTCGCGCGTGATCGCCGATCCGCGACACGATCTCGCCATCGTATTCGCGCGGCCGTTCGCGGGTTCGTCGTATCGAATTGCGCGCGTTGCGCCGTCGAGTTTTCTGAGCGGTCAGCGCTTCGTCGTCATGGTACATCCGGGCGACGAGAGTTGGGTTGCCTCGCCGGGCGTCG
>JBKPMZ010000133.1:0-7187 GCA_046732415.1 Vulcanimicrobiota bacterium | reverse complement strand
CGCTTGGGCCGCCGACAATGCTGGGGCAAACTGCGGCATCTGGTACGACCGTCACTTTCGATACAGGCGGCCGAATCGATCAGGCGCAGTTCGCTAAGCTCACGGAGAGCTTACGCTCTCGCATTCCGGAATTAGTAATCGCCTTTCGAGAAAAACGCTAGTCTCTTCACTCTACTACCATGCACGCCGCGGCGGGGGTTATTTGAAAATTACCTAGGGTGCGCGGCAAACGGCCTTGTGCTACCATGAAACGGTGTGGAATGGGCTGTGGGTCACTCTGCGCGCCGTCGTTTTGGGATTGATCGTTTCGCTGGTCGGAACGACGCCGTGGGCTGTTCTCGTTGCGCTGAACGCCCGCCATGTACCTACGATTCCTTGGGCCGTTCTACCGACGGCAATCTACTTGTGGCTGTTTTGGCGGTACATTCGCGGCGAAGGGTGGCCGCGATCGACTTCGAGCGCGCGGCGCGAACATTGCCGCGCGAATCCCCTGTCCGGCGAAGTGTGGGGCGCGGCAATCCTCGCGGGCATCGTCGGTCTGGCGGCGCTGGTCGCCTTTATGCGCGTATTTGCGCGCATCTCCGGCACGCCCATCGACGAAGCCGGACAGGTTCCGCAGGTGAGCACCGTCACGCTTTTCGGCTGGATAGTGATGAGCGCACTGGTCGCCGGATTCTGCGAAGAGGCCGCGTTTCGCGGCTACATGCAAGGACCGATTGAACGACAGTACGGACCGGTCGTTGCGATCCTGGCGACGGGAATTGCGTTCGGGTTTGCGCACCTCTCGCATCCGCAAGTGACGGTGACGATGCTGCCCTACTACCTTGCCGTGGCCGCGGTGTACGGCGGGCTCGCGTATATAACGAACTCGATTCTGCCGAGCATCGCGCTTCACGCCGGCGGCAACATGCTTTCCGCACTCTCGCTCTTCCAACAGGGCACGCCGCCCGTTCACCATGCACATGCTGCAGCGCAGGCCTCGATCTGGCAAACCGGGCCGGACAACGCCTTCTGGGTGAGCCTCACGGTGCTGATCGCGCTCACGGGCGCCGCCATTTGGGCCTACTACGGGCTCGCGCACGTCGTCGGGCGCGAGAAATATGGCAGAGTGTCAGCCTACTGACCGTTAGGTTAAAGGACGGTAAAGCGAGGGGTAGAAGCCTTCTGGGACCGACTTTTGTCGGTCATCTCTTGCTTGCACTTCCTCGTGGAGAACCAATGACGAAAAAATTCGCGTTGCTCCTGGGACTGGTGGGCGCTTTCGCACTCGCTGCCTGTTCCAGTTCCGGAAACTCTTCAATTCCTAGCGCCCCATCGGGCATGATTCCGCAGGCGAACAACGTCGCGGCGTCGTGCGGCCAGGCGCCGCAAGGCTCGGCCCGCTGCTTCGCGCTCATGCGCACCGACATCGGCGGCGGCAGCCCGAGCGGCTACCACGGCCTGTATCCGCCCTCGCAGCTGCAGCCCATGGCCAAGGGCGGTGGCGGCGGCGGCTGCCACCGCAACTGCGGCACGCCGACGCCCGCGCCGTCACCCACGCCGAGCGGCGCGCCCTCTCCGACGCCTACGCCGGGCAGCGCACCGCCGGGATACGGTCCCAGCGATCTGCAGTCGGCCTACAAGTTGCCCTCGACGACCGCCGGTTCGGGTCAGACCGTCGCCATCGTGGATGCATTCGACGATCCGAACGCTGAGAGCGACCTCGCTGTGTATCGCTCGCAGTTCGGTCTGCCGCCCTGCACCACCGCGAACGGCTGCTTCAAGAAAGTAAACGAGAACGGCGGAAGCACGCCGCCGTCGTCAAGCGCGAGCTGGGCGCAAGAGATCTCGCTGGATCTCGACATGGTCTCGGCAGCTTGCCCGAATTGCCACATCTTGCTCGTTGAAGGCAACAGCGCAAGCTTCGACGATCTCGGCACCGCAGCCGTTACCGCAGCCAACATGGGCGCGAACGCGATCAGCAACAGCTACGGCGCGCCTGAGTTCTCGACGCAAAGCACGTACGATCACTACTACAACCTGCCGGGACACGCGGTAACGGTGAGCACCGGCGACTCCGGCTACGGCGTGCAATGGCCTGCGTCATCGCCGTACGTCACGGCGGTCGGCGGCACGTCGCTCAAACGCGCCAGCAACTCGCGCGGTTGGACGGAAAGCGCGTGGAGCGGCGCGGGTTCTGGCTGCAGCGCATACGAGTCGAAGCCGTCGTGGCAGACCGACAGTTGTGCGAAGCGCACCGTTGCCGACGTTTCCGCGGTTGCGGATCCGAACACCGGCGTTGCCGTGTACGACAGTCTTGCGTACCGCGGCGCGTCGGGCTGGCTCGTATTCGGCGGCACGAGCGCATCGTCGCCGCTGATCGCATCGGTGTACGCACTGGCCGGAAACGGAACCAGCGTAAACGCCGGATCGTATCCGTACAGCCATCTCAGCTCGCTGTTCGACGTTTCGGGCGGCAGCAACGGCAGCTGCGGCGGTTCGTATCTGTGCACCGCGGTCGCCGGTTACGACGGCCCGACGGGTCTTGGTACGCCGAACGGAACCGGAGCGTTCTAACTCCGTAGTATCTCGTCGTAAGACGCATGAGAGGCGTGCCGCAAGGCGCGCCTCTTCTGTTTTGTTTGCCACATCCTGTCCGCACGCGAACAGTAGCGGACGGGCTATTGCCCGTTTTGGGAACAACGCCGCGTATGAGCGACGGCGGCGCGGCACCTGTTAGCGAACGTTCCGAGCAGCGGTACACCGAGTTGTTGCTGCGGGCGGGCGAGCTTCTTTCGAGCGCGCTCGACTGGCGCGAGACCGTCGCAGCGGTGTGCGATGCCATCGTTCAGAGTATCGCGGACGTCTGTTTTCTGTACATGACGGACGAAGCCGGCGAATTACATTTGGCAGCGGCTTCGAGCGCGGACGCGCAAGTTGCAGAAACGCTCGCGGATGCGGAGCGTTTTATCCACGGTCCGATGCGGCGCACTCCGCTCGCTCGTGAGGTGCTCAAGAGCGGCGAGTCGATATGCATTCCGCTCTTAGACGATGAGCGGCTGCGACTGATCGCTCTTAGCCCGGCGCACGAGCGCTTCATGCGGCGCATCGGATACCGCTCCATCGTCATCGTGCCGATCGTCACAAAGGTACGCGGCAGCATCGGCGCGCTCGCCGTCGTTCGAACCGAACGTTCGCCGGAACCATTCAACGAGCGATCGTTGCGTTTTATTGAGGACGTCGCGCGCAGGTGTGGAACGGCCATCGGCAAGGCCGTGCTCTTCGAACAGACGCAGCGTATTGCGACGGTCTTTCAAACAGCTGCGTTGCCGGCGCATCTTCCTGCGGCCGAAGGCATTGCATTCGATTCGTTTTACGAGCCGTCGTCTGAAGAGCTCCTTGTCGGCGGCGACTGGTACGATGCGTTCACGTTACCCGACGGCCGCATCGCGATTACGATCGGCGACGTTCTTGGGCATGGGTTAGAAGCAGCGGTGTGGATGAGCCGTTTGCGAAATGGATTCCGCGCCGCATTGTTCGGCGATCCCGATCCCGCACGAGCGCTCGACATTATCGATCGCATGCTGCGCGTTGATACGCAAGACGATTTTTTCACGACGGCATTGGTTTCGCTGGTCGACCCGGTTCGGCAAACGCTGCTGTGCGCGTCGGCCGGTCACCCGGGACCGCTGATATGGACCGGCACCGGCGAAGTCGTGGATCCGTTCAGGGATCGCGGTTTGCCGCTGGGCATGCGTGAACTTGGGCCGCCGTCGCCGACCGCACAGGTGCTCAACGTGCGAGTCGGATCGTTTGCCGCCTTCTTCACCGACGGGCTGCTGGAATTCCAGCGCGATATCGCGTCGAGTTGGACTGCCCTGCAGGATGCACTGCAATCGCAGAAGGTGCGCGAGGCCGAGCACCCTGCCAGGGCAATACGTGACGCGGTCATCGGCGATGCACCGCACACGGACGACGTTGCGATCCTCACGGTGCGCTGGGACGCCGTCAAAACGGTGCTGTGAACGAACGCTTAGTACGGGCGTGACGCTTGACGGCGCGCCTGCACCAATTTCACCGTAACGGTAGAACCGGCCGGAACCGTCATGTTCTCGCGGCTGTTCTTCGCAAGCAAATAACCACCGGCAGCTCCCGCTAATCCGCCAACGCTGGTGTGGAAAACGGTTTTACCGATGATATTGCCGACGATCATGCCGGCGAGTGCACCGCCAACTTCTTTGAGCGCGTTGCTCTTGGTGACTTTTTGAATACCGGTTACGACGCCGCGAACGCTGTACGTTGCGCCGCTGGGAAGCGTGAGACGCGTAACGCTGATGCGCAGCTGCGCGGGCCGGCCTTGCCCGGCGCGCACGACGCGCGTGACGGTGCCGTACATTCTTGCATCGTGGATGTTCGCACCGGCCGACGTGACGTTCGTAAGCGTCACGGCTTGTCCGACGACGGCGTCTTTCGTGCTGACCGACTGGGTGATTTGACCGCTCAACTCGGTGCCGGGCGGAGGCGTAGCTAACGCCGTTGCAATCGTCATGGCCGCGAGCAGCGCGGATGCTAGGGATGATCTGAGAATTCGCATGCCCGCTTCTTACCCGTTTTACCGTGATCAACGAACGGTAAGTAGTGCCAACCCAAGCGACGGTATGGTAACCATAGTTCCTATCAGCAGAAAGCGCCACGGGTTGATCTCAATGCCTTCACGCCGCAGCATGATTGCCCACAGCAGCGTTGCAAGCGATGCGCTCAGCGAAAGATTCGGACCGAGATCGATCCCGATGAGCACGGCGTGCGCAATGTGCGGCGCGATGCCGTCGCCTTGCAGCGCATAGCGCGCGACAACGCCCGCGGGCAGATTGTTGATGAGCGCGTCGGCAACGGTAACAACGCCGCCCGCGTAGAGTTGACCGAGCACGTGCGGCATCGCCGAGGCTTGCCGCAGAATGGCGCGCGCATGTTCCAACGCACCGGTTGCATCGACTGCGCGCACGATGACGAACAGTCCGGCGACGAGCGGAACGACCGACCACGGCGCTTCGCGCGCAACGGCAACGGACGACGCGGGCTCGCGTATGCCGATCGCGATGACGGCTAGCACGCCGACCGCAAAGGCAACATATCCAACGGGCCATCCGAGCCCAGCCGCGACGACGATGATTGCGAGCGCGATTGCAACGACGATTGCCGTTAGTGACGCCGATTGCGAGATCGTGTGGCGCTCCGGCGGCACATCGTACGTGCCGCGCACATCGCGTGCGTGCAACGCGCGTAACACGGCGAACGTGACGACGAGCGCGATCGCCGACGGCGCCGCGAACACCGCGAGCCACGGAACGAGCTGCGGCAGCGGCGAGAACACGACGAGGTTCGCCGGATTGCTGATCGGCAAGATGAAACTCGCTGCGTTCGCGACAAAGGCGATCGCGAATGCAAACGGCGCGACGGCGATTTTCGCTCCGCGCGCGAGCGCGAGTGCCGCGGGCGTCAGCAGTAGTATCGTTCCGTCGTTCGAGAGCAGCGCCGTCACGACAATTGCGCCGCAAAACGACCACAGAAATAAACGGCGCGTGTTGCCCGCAGCGCGCTGCGCGAGCGTCAATGCGATCCAATCAAACAGCCCTTGCACGCGCGCGAGTTCGGCCAGCGCCAGCATGCCGGCCAAAAAAGCATACACGGGCAAGCCATCGTGCGCGGCATTGGCTGCCTGCGCGGCGCCAAGCAAGTGCGCGGCAACCACTATCGCGGCGCCGAGCACGGGCCATATCCATTCCGCGATACCAAACGGGCGTACGACAATCGCCGCAACGGTAAGCAGCGCAATAATCCAAACGGCAATTGCCGGCATGGCCCGCACATGCTGCGCACAACCGTGCGCCCCCTCTTCATAGTTCGCTAAAGGGGTGGGTATGCAGAACTAGGCTCTTTCTTTCCCGATGTCAGGAGAACGTAGACGCATGAGTTCACGTGCAATACTCGGCCTTGCTTCAGTCGCCGGACTCGTCGTCAGTATGGCCGTCCCCGCATTCGCGCAGACGACACCCACGACGACCACAACGAATCCGCCGACAACGCCGACGACGACCACGACCACGCCACCCACGACCACCACAACGCCCGCGACGACGACAACCAATTGTCCGCCGGGCACGTCGGCATCGACGAATACGACAACGAGCAACACGCCGAATACGACGACGACCACTAACGGCACGTCGACGACGACCACCACAAACAACGGCACGACCACGACCAACTCGACGAATCCGCCGGGAACGACCCCGACCACACCCGGTACGCCTGTGACGAAGACGAATCCCACGGGCACCGGCACCACCACGACGCAGACGCCAACCATGACCAACGGTACGAACGCGAACTGCATGCCGAACGGCACGATGCAGAACTCGCCCTCGACCGCTCCGATGACGGGCACGACGAATATGAATGCCCTCACCAACAATCCGAACGGACCCATGTGGCTGGCGAAATTCAACCGTCCCAACATCATCGAGCGCAACCGCAACTACCTTGGAAGGACGACGCGCTCGCACATGATGATGAAATGCCACTACGTCATGGAGAACGGTAAACGCACGAAGATCTGCAAATAACGCGCGTCGCGCGCTATGGCGAGAGCCCGGCTAGGCCGGGCTCTCTTTTTTTCGTTCGAGAAACGCGTCGACTTCTTGAATGAAGCGATCGAACGCGGTGCGATGCAGGTTGTGCCCCTGCGTTTCGAAGACGCGGATCGCGACGTTCGGGCCGCCGCGATCGCGCACGATTTTCAAATCCTCGATAGGCACGATGCTTTCGGTTGCATCGGCCATTGCGAGCAGCAGCGGCTTGGGGTAGGCTTCCAAGTCACCGCGTAAATCCCACGCTTCGGGCGGATTCTCGTCTCGCAAGCGTTCTATGGGCACGGTGGTCATCTCGCGCACGGCGTGTTTTTTGCGCTCAACGTCGACGTCGCCCCAACCGAGCTGCCGGTATTCTTCCTCGACTTTTGCGTCGCGCGCCGCGCCCTTCGCGGCGAACAGCGAGCGCACATCGGCGAGGAACTCGTCGTACCACGCATTTCCGGCTTGGCGGATCATCGGATCGACCGCGACCACGCGGCCTACGTCAAAACGCCGTCCACCGAGGATCGCGACGGCGCCGCCCCACGAATGGCCGAGCAGCGTGTGCACCGGCTGTCT
>JBKPMZ010000132.1:0-3587 GCA_046732415.1 Vulcanimicrobiota bacterium | reverse complement strand
ACGGGACAGCGTATCGGCGTGCGGTTGCGGCGCGCGGCCGACATGGCGGTGCACGGCCGGCGGTTCATGGCGGAAGCCCTGCAGAATACTTCCGAAGCGGCTGCGCGTTTTGCGCGGCGGCTCGATCGGTCGCCGCGCGTGCAGGACGCTCTGCGCAACGCATTCGAGCGCTGGGACGGCAGCGGCCCGTGGGGACAGCGGTCCGATTCGATTCCGCTTATCTCGCGCATCACGTATGCCGCGATTTTCTTGGAAGTGTTCCACGGTATTCACGGTCGGACGGCCGCGATCGATCTTGCGCGCAACCGCCGCGGGAAAGAACTGGATCCCGCCGTGGCAGACGCGTTCGTCCGCGTCGCAAAGGGCGATGACTTCTGGCACGGCTTGGAGGGCGATTCCATCTGGACCCTCGTGCGTGAAATGGAACCCGAGTCGCCATTCCGGTATTTCAGCGAAGAGCGATTGGATGATGCGGCGCGCGCGTTCGGCGACTTTGCGGATCTCAAAAGCTTCTACACGGGTGGTCATGCACGCCGCGTTTCGGTGTTGGCAGAGTCGATGGCACGGATCATGAACCTCGCGCAACAAGAAGTGTTCGACGTTCGGCGCGGCGCGCTGCTGCACGACATCGGTGTGGTTGCGGTGCCGTCGTTCATGCTGCACAAACCGCACGAGCGTCTGAGCGACGCGGAGCGCGAAACGGTGAACCTGCATCCATACCACTCCGAGCGTATTTTGGCACGCGCCCCGGCCTTCGCCACGGTGCGCAGAATGGTGGCAGCGCATCACGAGCGTCCGGACGGCAGCGGGTATTTTCGGGGCCTTTCAAACGATGAGGTGCCGGTCGGCGCGCGGATTATCGGCGCTGCGGACTGCTTCGACGAGCTCACGCACGACGCGCCTGCGCGTGCGGCACTGTCGCACGAGAGCGCTTTGAAACAAATGTCCGCCGATGTGGGCGCCGCGATATTCTCCGAGGCTTACGAAGCGCTGCGCGGCGTGGTGGAAAGTGACGCGACGCCCGAAGCAAGCGGCGCGGAACGCGAATCGCCCTCCGTGCGCAAGAATGCAGTAAGCGCTCGGCCGGCCGGTCTGAGCGATCGCGAAGTTGAGGTGCTGCGCATGCTTTGCGCTGGCGCGAGCCGGCGCGATGTGGCGCAGCGGCTTTCACTGAGCGAACACACCGTACGCCATCACCTCGAGCACATTTACGCGAAGATCGACGTACGAACTCGCGTGGAGGCGACGCTGTTTGCGATAGAGCACGGCTTGCTCGAATAGCGGGCACGCGGACGAAGTAGGACGTTCGTCCGATGCGAGTCCATGCGCGCAAGGCCTACCATGGCGGCATAAAAGCACTGTCCACTGGGAGGCCAAACATGTCAGTAGCGCTTGAACGCCCGCTAGACGAGGCGAAGCTCCATGAATTCGCCGGCAAGATGCTCGGCGATCTGGGCGCGGCAATGGGAGCCGCGCTCATTATTATCGGCGACAAATTGGGTTTGTACAAAACCTTGAACGAGCGCGGACCGATGACTGCCGAAGCGCTCGCTGCCGCAACCGGAACGCGTGAGCGTTACATTCGTGAGTGGCTGGCAAATCAGGCCGCGAGCGGCTATCTCGTGTACGATGCAGCGGATAAAACGTTTTCGTTGCCGCCCGAACAGGCGGCGATGCTCGCCGACGAGTCCAGCCCGCTGTACATGCATGGCGCATTTCAAATTGCGCAAGCTGCAATCGCGGATGAACCGCACATCACCGAGTCGTTCAAAACCGGAAAGGGTTTCGGCTGGCACGAGCACGACGTGCGCCTCTTCGAGGGAACGGAGCGATTTTTCCGGCCGAGCTATAACGCACATCTGCTCTCCGAGTGGATTCCCGCATGTGAAGGCGTCGAAGCGAAGCTGCAGCGCGGCGCCAAAGTGGCGGATATCGGCTGCGGACTTGGTGCATCGACGATTCTGATGGCCAAAGCCTATCCGAACTCGACGTTTTACGGCTTCGACTATCACCCCGGATCGATAGAGAAAGCCAAAGAGCGCGCGAAGGCGGCGGGCGTCGCGGATCGCATCGTCTTTCAAACTGCGACAGCGAAGGATTTTCCGGGCGAGGATTATGACTTCATCGCGTTCTTCGACTGCCTACACGACATGGGCGATCCGGCGGGAGCCGCCGCGGCGATTCGCAAGCGTTTGGCACCGCAAGGCACGTGGATGGTGGTAGAACCGTTCGCCGGCGATCGCCTGGAGGACAATCTCACGCCAGTCGGGCGAATCTATTACGCCGCTTCGACGCTGCTGTGCGTACCGGCGTCGCTCTCGCAAGAAGTCGGCGCCGCGCTCGGCGCGCAAGCCGGCGAAGCGCGCATTCGCGCGATTGCCGAAGAAGGGGGCTTCACGCGGTTCCGCCGCGCGACCGAAACGCCGTTTAACATCGTGTACGAAATCCGCCGCTAGCGAGCGGTACGACGTGTGGTATACTGGAGGCGGTGTTATGGGACGCCTCCAGTCCGCGGAAAGGCCAGAAGGCCGCCCATAGATTCGTTCGTATCATAGCGACGAACTTTCTGCCTGACGTGCGGATACCGGGCATGCGTGAAGGAAGTTCGTTATGCCGACACGGCGTTTACCGGCGCAGCCCGATCTTGCGCATCTCAAACATCAAGCAAAGGATTTACTGAACGCGCATCGCGCGCACGACGTGCAAGCGATACAACGTTTGCGCGAATTTCACCCGCGATTGCGCCAAAACAGCGATACGGAAATCGCTGCGATGCGCTTGTCCCTGAGCGATGCGCAACTCGCCATCGCTCGGGAGCACGGCTTTCCCAGTTGGCCCAGACTCAAAGCCTTTGTAAATCGAGGCAACTTCGCCGAACTGGACTTGCCGGCGCACGAGCGCATCGGCAACAGCGCGTTTCGCCATGCGGTCGACTTGCTGGACGAGGGCGACGCGAAAGCACTCGATGCGCATCTTCGGCAATACCCCGATGTCGTGCACGAGCGCGTGACGCTGCCGGGTGGAAATTACTTTCAACACCCGACGCTGATCGAATTCATTGCGGAAAACCCGGCGCGACGGAAAACATTGCCGCTCAATGCGGCGCAGATCGCTCGCATCATTTTGGATGCGGGTGCCAAGGACGACGCCGAAGCGATGAATTCGGCGCTCGACTTGGTGGCCTCGAGCGACGTGGCGCGACAGGCGGGCGTGAAAGATGCGCTTATCGATGTGCTGTGCGAGTATGGTGCCGATCCGAACACCGCGATGCTTTCAGCGTCGCTCTATGGCGAGTTTGACGGCGTAAGGCGATTGCTCGAGCGCGGCGCAACCGTCACCTTGCCGATCGCCGCCGCGTTGGGTCGCGATGCCGACGTCCGCCGCCTGCTGCCACGCGCGAACGAGCGAGAGACGCGGCTCGCACTCGCGCTCGCCGCGCAACACCAGTCCGTAACCGTCGTGCGGATGCTTTTAGAGGCAGGCGTGGCCGCAAATGGTTACACTCCGGTCGGCGGCCATTCCCACGCCACGCCGCTGCACCAAGCGGCACTGAATGGAAATCGCGAGATCGCTGAACTGTTAATACG
>JBKPMZ010000131.1:0-2108 GCA_046732415.1 Vulcanimicrobiota bacterium | reverse complement strand
AGTTGCAGCAGTGCGAGCGTACCGGAATTGGTCAGGTCGATATGCATCAGGTCGAAGCCGCTCGGTCCGGCCGCAAGGCCGAACGCGAGCAGCGTCACAATCGACGGAATGCCGAAGCGGCTCAGCAACACCCGGGAAATGACAGCCGCAACCAGGACGAACGCCGCACCGATTTCGACCAGTAACGCCGGATAATGCTGCAAGAGTGCCACGATGTAGTGCTTATCAGCCAACACCTCGAATGCCTTCGCAGCCGAATCCGGCGAGCAGCGTGACCCGTTGCTACAACATAGGAGAGGTGCATGGCTAAGCAAACATTCGCAATAATCGGCGCCGGCGTCGCTGCGGCGAGCGCGGCGACAACCTTGCGCGAAAGCGGCTTTGACGGCCGGCTCGTGATGATCGGAGCCGAAAGCGATGCGCCTTACAACCGCCCTGCGCTCTCCAAGGAGCGTCTGCGCGGCGAAGTCAGCGACGAGCAAACCCTCCTGCATCCCGCGGCGGATTATCAAGCACAGGAGATCGAGCTGCTGCTCGAACATCGCGTGCAGCACGTCGGCGTCATCGAGAAAACGATCGCGTTTGAAGATGGTACGTCGCTGCAGTACGATCGCGTGCTCGTGGCGACCGGGGCACATGTACGCAAACTCGACGCGCCCGGCAGCGATCTTCCCGGCGTGCACTATCTGCGAAGCCTGCGCGACTGCGCCGCACTCGCCGATGTGCTAAAAGATCGTCCGCGTGTGCTGGTTGTCGGCACCGGTTTCATCGGCTGCGAAGTCGCGGCTTCTGCACGCACCATTGGCTGTGACGTCACACTCGCCGGGCGTACTCCGCCGCTCGCACACGTGCTGGGCACCGAACTCGGCGACGTGTACGCGGAATTCCATCGATCCGCCGGCGTTACATTAAAGCCCGGCACGTACGTCGAACGCTTTGAAGGCAGTGGTCGCCTGGAAAGCGCGGTGCTCTTTGACGGGACCCGGATTGCGTGCGATGTCGCCGTGGTCGGCATCGGTGTCGAACCCACGATGGGCATCTTCCGCCGCGAGCCGATCGAAATGGGGAACGGCATTCTCGTCAACGAGTTCGGCCAATCCAGCGTACCAAGCGTATACGCTGCCGGCGACGTTGCTTTTGCATGGAATCCGCGCTACGGGCAGCGCTTGCGCGTCGAGCATTTCGATAACGCGCAACGGCAGGCAGTGGTCGTTGCCAAGGCGATGCTGGGGCCGACCGATGCGTATAACCCGATTCCGTCGTTCTGGTCCGATCAATTTACGTACGGACTGCAATACCGAGGTTATGCGCCGTCATGGGACTCCGTCGTTTTTCGCGGCGATAGATCGTCCGGCTCGTTCAGCGCCTTTTACATGAAGAGCGGCGCATTACAGGCGGTGTGCAGCATCAACCGCTACAAGGAAAACTCCGCCGCCCGCCACCTGATCGGCAAACACGTCGATCCGACAGTACTTTCCGACGAGAGCGTAAACCTGAAAGAAGTGCAGGCATAGTTTCGTGCTGCACCGTTACGCAACACCGCTTGGCCTCGCAGCCGCTGCCTGCGCTGCGGCGATCGCCGGAGCACTTACGCATTGGTCGTGGCCCATCGTGGCCGGCACGGGAATCGCGGGACTTTGGGTCTTTCCACGCACATTCTATGGTAGAGCGGCGAGCCGCGCCCTAGACGACGCGCCGGCGCAGCCTGGCTCATTGTGGGCGCAGCGCCAACGCGCCCCTTATTTACCTGACATCGCCGGCACGGACGACAAGTCGGTGCAACTCGAGCAAGACTACCTTGCGGCGCAGGCCCGCGCACGCGGCGAGCTCGATATCAACGGGAATGCCGATCCTGACGCATTTGGGAAAAGCACCGGGAAACAAGAATCAACTCTTTTGGATCTTTTCCCTCGGCACATGACGATTGCAATCGTTGGTGGCTTCGTGGCCCTCTGTGGCTTGATTATTGCCATTCAATATGCGGCCGAACAGTTCAAACTGCGAACGCATGCGCATCATTGGTATGCGGTAAATCTTTACGCGTCGGGCGGCGGTCGCTACACACGTCCACATGGCGTCGAGATAACTGGTGTGGAAGGACCATACAC
>JBKPMZ010000130.1:0-11468 GCA_046732415.1 Vulcanimicrobiota bacterium | reverse complement strand
CCGTACATGTTTTTCGTCGATACGCCGTTCGGGCAATTGCTGGGCGCATCGCCGGAGTTCTTAGTGCGGCTCGAAGGTAAACGCGCGCGCATTCGGCCGCTCGCCGGAACGCGTCCGCGCGGCGTGGATGAACGCAGCGATGCCGCGATTGCCGCAGAATTGCTTACGAACGAAAAAGAGCGCGCCGAGCACGTCATGCTGGTGGATCTGGGCCGCAACGATTTGGGTGCCGTGTGCGAGTACGGGTCGGTGAAGACGACCGAACTGCTGCAGATCGAGCGCTACAGCCACGTGATGCACATCGTGTCCGACCTGACCGGCGAACTGCGCGGCGATAAAGACGCGCTCGACTTGTTTGCGTCGGGGTTTCCGGCCGGCACGGTCACCGGTACGCCGAAGATTCGCGCGATGCAGATCATCGACGAACTCGAGCCCGCGGCGCGTGGTTTTTATGCCGGCAGCATCGGACGCTGGGCGGCGAACGGGGATTTCGACTCGTGCATCACGCTGCGCAGCATGCACGTGCAAGGATCGACTGCGTATTGGCAGGCCGCGGCGGGTATCGTCGCAGACAGCGATCCGCAAGCCGAGTACGAAGAGGTACTGCATAAAACGCGCATCGCACGGGAGGTGCTTGGCCTGTGAAAGCTCTTTTCGTCGATAACTTCGATTCGTTTACCTACAACGTCGTGCATTTGCTCGCAGCGCAAGGCGTGCAGCCCGACGTCATGCTGAACGACGACGCGCGTTTACGCGATCCGGCGGTACTGCAGAACTACGATGCGCTCGTCGTTGGCCCGGGACCGGGCAATCCCGGTCAAACGCCGGCGGTGGTCGACCTCATTCGGGCCGCCGCTGGGCAGAAGAAGCCAGTGTTCGGCGTGTGTTTTGGGCTGCAGGCCATTGGGGAAGCGTTCGGCGCACGCGTGATACACGCGCCCGCCCCGATGCACGGTAAGACGTCCGTCATGACGCACACGGGCAGCGGCGTATTCGCCGATCTGCGCGAGCCGATCGTCGCGACGCGCTACCACTCGCTCTGTCTGGACGAAGCCTCGTTGCCGGAGGATCTCGTGGTGACCGCGCGCAGCGAGGACGGCGTCGTGCAAGCCGTCAGTCATCGAACGCTTCCGGTGCACGGCGTGCAGTTCCATCCGGAGTCCGTGCTCAGCGAGCATGGCGACCGCATCGTACGGAACGCGCTCGGCGTTGACACCGCCCAAGCGAAGTGCTAGAGTCGCAGCAATGAAGGTTTCGTTCGCGCGTTATTGGTGGTGGCTTGCCGCACGTCAGTTGCCGGTGAGTTAAGCGCGCTTTTTTCGAAATCACGAGTCGTGACGAAGGCCGCCCTTACCGGGCGGCCTTCGTTTTTTATAGCCATGAGGACACAGAGCATGTACAAACTTGCAAGCAGACAGACCGGTTCCACCAGATCGCTGGTGAACGTCGCGGGCGTGCGCTTCGGCGGCGGCTTTACGATGATCGCCGGTCCGTGCGCGATAGAAAACCGCGCGCAAATCCAGCGCACGGCGCAATTCGTTGCATTGCAAGGCGCGCACATGCTGCGCGGCGGCGCGTATAAACCCCGTACGTCGCCGTACGCGTTTCAGGGGCTTGGCGACGAGGGCGTGCGGCTCATCGCCCAGGCGAAGCGCGACGCGGGCATTCCGTGCGTGGTGGAGGCGCTCAGTGAAGCCGAACTCCCGGTACTGTGCGAGCACGTCGACATGCTGCAAATCGGCGCCCGCAACATGCAAAACTTCTCGCTGCTTCGTGCAGCCGCTCGAACGGGTAAACCAGTACTGCTCAAACGAGCAGCGTCGGCGACACTCGACGAGGTGCTCTATGCGGCGGAATATATCTTGGTTGAAGGCAACCCGAACGTCGTGCTCTGCGAGCGCGGAATCCGCGGCTTCGATCCGCACACGCGCAACGTCTTCGATCTCGCCGGCGCGCTGCGCCTCAAAGAACTCACCCACCTGCCGGTGATTGCCGACCCGAGCCATGCAACGGGGCGGGCCAGTCTCATCGAGGCGGTGGTGCTCGCGGCGGCCGCGGCTGGACTGGACGGTGCGATTGTGGAGGTGCACCCCAATCCGGCCGCGGCCCTTTCCGACGCCGACCAAGCCCTGGACTTCGCAGCCTTCGAGCGTCTGATGCGGCGCCTGAGCGCGGTTCTGTCCGCGACCGTACCTAACATTCCTCTTGCCGCATGCCGATGAGTTGATTGAGATCAACCGTGCAGGCGACCTCGGGGAGCGCGGCAGTGCTTTTCAGGCGCCCGGGATCGGGGGCCCCGCAACGCGGGGGGCGCGCAGGCTAGGCCGAAGCGCCATTTCAAAATGAAAGGGGGTGAGTATTTAAATTGGCATTACCTCTCGCAGCCATCGGTGAAGCCGTGCTGGCGCAGGGGCTGACCGGCGGAAAGTCCGCCGGCCAATCCAAGGGTTTGCTTGGGCACGCGAGTTTCGGCTCGGCGCTCCAGCAGAAACTGGATCAGTTGGGAGCGGACGGCAACGATATGCTCGCGCAACTGGCAGGCCTGCTTCAGAACGGAACCCCACTGGCTGCCATCATCGACCGTGTTGCAAAACAGGTTTCCGACATGCTCGCACGCGCGAGCGGAAACGCAGGCAACACACCCCGCCGGCGCACGCTCGAACGTGCACTTGCGGCAGCACTCGCGCCACCGGGCACGAGTCCACCGAATCAAAGTGCCAGCGGACAAGCCGCAGCCCTCGAACACCGGCTCGCAAGTCTTCTGAGCGCAGTGACGAGGGAACTAAAAAACGTAGGGCAGCAGAGTCGATTCTCGGGACCAGTCTTGGACGCCAACTCGGCGAAAGAAATCCCGGCCCAGCAGCAGACGAAAGACCCGACCGGAATGCAACCGCAATCACCGGCTGGCTCGCTTGCGTTTGCCGAATCGATCCTGCGCAGCGTCGTGCAACAGCTGCACAACGCCGCTCCGCAAAGCCCACAGACACCGCAAACGCCACAGGCCGCACAAACACCGGCGCCCGCGATAACGGTCGCGTCGGCGGACGTGCTCGGGCGCATGCTGGCGCGCGCCGCAAAGGCCGACCCGTCCGCGGATCCGCCGCTGAGCGCGTCGTCGTCGCAACCGGGTGCGCCGGTATCTCCGTCCGATTTGTTCGCGCGCTTGATGAACGTCATCGCGCAAACCGCGAACGAGAATACGTCGCATCAAGACAGCGGACACTCTTCGCAATCCGCGTTTTCGCAAAATGCGCTTGCGCAGACGCACCATGCGTTGTCGCCTGCGAACACGGCACCCGTGCCGGCATTCGCCTCGGCAGTGAACGCTGCATCCGCTCCGGCGGTGCAGCCGGTAGCGTCGGCACCAACTCCGTATGCGATGGATCCGCAATCCGTCATCGAGCAAGTCGTCAAAGGCATCGTGTTGCGCAACTCGGGCGCTACGTCCGAAGTGCGTATGCGCTTGCAGCCCGATCATTTGGGCGACGTCTCGCTCAAACTCACGGTGACGGGCAACACCATCTCCGCCAACATCATCGCGCAGAACGCAAACGTCCGCGATCTGCTGATGCAGAATCAGCAGCAACTCGCGCGCACGCTTTCCGAAGCGGGGCTCTCGCTCGGACAGTTCTCTGTCGACGTTTCCGGCGGAAATCCCGGATTCTCGCAGCGTCAATCGGCGCAGCACCGTTCGCTTTCACGAACGGGTACGCTGCACTTCGACACGCTGCCGGAAGACGACACCTGGGCCGACGCGCGTTTCGGTCCGCCGGTCATGACCGGCACCAGATCGCTCGTGCTCAATTATTTAGCCTAAGGGTAGGCATCGAAGGGAGTTAACCAATGGCAGGTTTATCGCCAATCAACGGAGCGCTGCAGCAAGCCGCGGGAAGCGGTTCGGCACTCGGCGGTCAGCAAATGGGCGCGCAAGATTTCCTCGCGCTGCTCACCACCGAACTGAAGAACCAGGACCCGATGCAGCCGGTCGACGACACGCAATCGATTGCGCAACTCGCGCAATTTTCCGCGCTCTCGGCGACTCAAGAACTCAACTCGTCGTTCCAGAACTTTCAATCCAACTTCGGCGTGTTGCAGTCCGCATCGCTCATCGGTAAGACGGTTACCGTCGACACGCCGGATGCATCCGGCAACACCTCGACGGTGACGGGAACGGTCGCGTCGATCGCGGTGCAGGACGGCAAGCCGTACTTCACCATGAACGGCACCGACGGAAAACCGATCGCCGACAGCAACGGATCGCCGCTGCTATTCTCCACGACCGAAATCGTGGGAATCGGAAACTAACCGATGGATCCGAAGGATCTGAGCGCAATCGGCAGTCCCGGAATCATTCCCGGGCCGGCACCGCGTCCGGCGGGTACGCCCGTACAGATCCCGCCAACGTCGGGCCCGAGTTTCCGATCCGTTCTCGAACAGCAACAGCGCACGACCGGTGCGCAGCCGCTCAAATTCTCGGCACACGCGATGCAGCGCTTGCAATCGCGCAACATCCATTTGAGCAACGAAGACATGACTCGCATGAACGTCATGGCGGATAAAGCAGCGGAAAAGGGCGCGAAACAATCGCTCTTCATGCTGAACGACGTCGCCATGGTCGTGAGCATCAAAAACCGTACCGTCATCACCGCCGTAGACGGGGATTCGATGCGCGAAAACGTGTTCACGAACATCGACAGTGCGGCCATTATTCGATAATCACTCTTGGTCCCGGACGGTGAAGCTCGCTATCCCGAGCTTGTCGAGGGACCCGCGGCGTCGATCGACAGACGCGCCGCGATAGTCTGTAAGAAAGGTCAACGACATGGGATTCGATGCGTTGTTTACGGGCATCTCCGGTCTGAACGCTTATCAAAGCCAGATCGACATGATCTCGAACAACATCGCGAACGTCGGCACGATTGGCTTCAAGGGCCAGCGGATGACGTTTGCCGATCTCTTCTATCAATCGCAAGGCTTTGCCAGCGGCGCGACGCAAACCAATGGCGGCGTCAACCCGAAGGAAACCGGTCTGGGCGTGAAGGTCAACACGATCGACACGAACTTTAGCCAAGGCGGTTTGCAAACCACCGGCATCAACACGGATCTGGCGCTCAACGGCGACGGATTCTTCATCCTGCGCAACGCCGACGGAACGGGCCAGCCGTTGTACACGCGCGACGGAGCGTTCTCGCTCAACTCGAACGGCGTGCTTTACGATCCGGCCACCGGTCTTGCGGTGCAGGGCTTTATGGCAAACTCGAACGGCGTGGTGAATGCGTCCGGTACCCCGGGCACGGTTACCATTCCACTCGGATTGCAGATGCAAGCGACGGCAACGGGCGGTCCGAACTCGGTCAAACTCGGCCCGTCGAACGATCAAGTGTTCGACATGGGCTTCGGCGGTTCGCTCGATCAGACGCAATACTCGGTTGCCGCGAACGGCGGCACGCCGGTGAACAAGGTGCTCACGACGACGATCTACGATTCGCTCGGCAACGCGCACCAAGCGACGATTACGTTCTCGCCGTCAGCTCCGGTCGCACCCGCGACGCTTCCGGCAACGGTGAATAACACGAGCGGCACCGCGGTAGCGCCCGCGACTCGTTGGACGTACAGCGTATCGTTCACTGACGGCACCACGATGACGGCCGGTGACAACACCGGTTACGTGTGGTTCGACGCCAACGGTCAGTTCATCAACAGCTCTGGCGATGCCGCGGGTACGAACGTGCATACGCAAGGCACTGCTCCCTCGCCCTCGGGCGGCGCAGGCGCCGGGCAAGGCGACGCCATTCAAATCAGCGGTTGGCCCACCGGCAACAACTCGACTTCGCCGCAAACGATCGGCCTGGATTTCTCGACTATGTCGGCGCTCTCGGGAACCGCGACGGCGAACGTTCTGGCGCAGAACGGCTATTCGGCCGGCACGCTCTCGAACGTCACCGTCGGCCAAGACGGGACGATCACCGGCTCGTTCACCAACGGGCAGCAAAAGACGATTGCGCAAGTCGCGGTGGCGACGTTCCAAAACGAGGGCGGCCTGCATCGCACCGGCGGAAACGGCTTCGTGCAAACGGCGAACTCGGGCCTGGCGCAAGTCGGCATCGCGAACAGCGGCCGGTACGGCGCCATCGTTTCCGGCTCGCTCGAGCAGTCCAACGTCTCGCTCGCGGACGAATTCACCAAGATGATCGTTGCGCAGCGCGCCTTCGAGGCGAACACGCGCGGCATCTCGACTGCGGACCAGAACCTGATGACGGTTCTAAACATCCGCGGCAGTGAGAACTAAGACGTTCCTTATCCAACAGCGCTAGGGACACGGAGGTCCCGGTAGGAGGGGGTCCGCAGGCAACTGCGGGCCCTCTTTACATAAGATGATTGCTCCAAGCGGGTGCCGCATTAGTGCCTCCATGATCCAGCTAACGAGGCTCAATGGCCAGACGATCATGGTGAACGCGGACCTCATCGAGTCGGTCGAGCCCACCCCGGATACCGTCATCACCTTGGTGAGCGGCAACAAACTCATCGTGCGCGATTCCATGGAGGACATCGAGGCGCGGGTCATCGCGTTCAAACGGAAAATTTACGGTCCGCCGCCGTCGCCTGGTGCCTCAGGATGACGGGCAGGGTGCCGATACTGGATAGGTAAGGAACGCACGGAAACCGGACCTGTTGCGGGGAGAATTTTTTTGGATTTTGCTACGCTGATAGGCCTCATTATTGCTTTTGGGGCCGTCGTCGTCGCCGGATGGGCAGGTGGAACGGATCCCAAAGTCTTTTTGGGACGCTGGGATGCGCTCGTCCTCATCATCGGAGGCACCATCGGCGCAACGATGATCTCGTTCCCATTGGGCACGTTCATGAAAGGATTCATGGGCGGCTTAAAGACCGTCTTCAGCGAGCCGGTCTATCACGAGCGCGACGTCATTGCGACGCTCGTTTCGTTCGCCGAAAAGGCGCGCCGCGAAGGTCTGCTCGCTCTCGAAAACGAGGCTGCTGCGCTGGAAGACGATTTCATGCGCAAAGGCATTCAGCTCGTGATCGACGGCCGCGACACCGACGTGATCCGCAAAGTGCTCGAGACCGAAGTCTCGCACGTGCAAGAGGTCGGCACGAAAGCGGAAGCCGTCTTCAGTAATATGGGCGGCTATTCTCCCACGCTCGGTATCATCGGTACGGTTCTCGGCCTCATTGGGATGCTCAAAGGCCTCGCCGAGATGAACGGCTCGTCAAACGTTGCAGGCAACATCGGCGGCGCGACGGCCCAGGCGTTCGTGGCCACGTTCTTCGGCATCATGTTCGCCAATCTGCTCTGGCTGCCGATGGCGAACAAAATCAAGGAGCGTTCCGGTCAACTCTTGCTGCTGCGCGAGATCATGATCGAAGGCATTCTTTCCATTCAAGCCGGCGACAATCCGAGACTGCTCGAAGAACGTCTGCATGCGTTCCTCGATCCGCAAGAGCGCGAGACGGAGGTCGAGGAAGGCGGCAGCGTCGCGGAACAGCCGAGCTACTCCACCTCATAACTAAATGCCGCAGCCGATAAAAACGGCCGCGCGCGCGGCTGAAAGCAAGTTTCGAAAGAAGCAGGAAGAGACGAAGGTCGAGACAGCCGGCATGATGCGCTGGCTGTTGACCTATGCGGACATGATCACGCTGCTGCTGGCGCTCTTTATCATTCTCTTTGCGATGTCCACCATCAGCAAAGTGAAGTTCCAAAAATTCGCCAAAGACGTTTCGGGCGGCTTCGATAACGTCTGGTCGACCAACCAGCCTCCGCAGGGCGGGCAGGACGCGGAGAAGAGTTTCAACTCGTCCTCGAGCATCCCGGCGATTCAAAAAGAGCTGCAGCAGTACGTCCAGAGCCACAAGCTGCAAAACCAGGTCCGCGTGCACATGGACCACCGCGGCTTGGTCATTACTTTACTTTCGGACAAGAGCTATTATGACAGCGGAAGCGCGCAGCTCCGCCCCCAGACTAAGGAAATTCTGGATGCCGTCGATTCTTTCTTAAGGAAGAACGACAACCTCATTCGGGTCGAGGGCAACACGGATAACGTGCCCATTGCGACGGCAGAATACCCGAGCAACTGGGAGCTCTCTACCGCGCGCGCCGTGAACGTCGTCCGGTATCTGGTGGAGCAAGACCACCTGACTCCGACGCGGATCTCGGCTGCGGGATATGGACAATTTCATCCACGGACGGATAACAGCACGCCGGAGGCCCGACAGGAGAATCGCCGCGTCGACATCGTGCTGCTCAATGCCAACCTCTCTCGCGCCGAAAAGGGGCAGTAGTCCGTCATATGTCCAGTCTCTCGCAAGAAGAAATTGACGCACTTATCAATCAACTTGCCACCGAGCCCACCGAACGTGAGGATGCGCTCGAAGGCAAGAAGATCAAGTCCTTCGATTTCCGTTTCAACAAGCGCCTCGACAAGTTCTCGAACAATCAGCTGCAGACGCTGCGCACGCTCCACGAGAACTTCACGCGACTGCTCAACAACTCGCTCTCGGTGTATCTGCGCACCCGCGTCGAGGCGACGATCGTTTCGATCGAGCAAATCAGTTACGGCGACTTCATCGCCAGCATCGGCATTCCGTCGATCCTCTCGATTTTCTCGATGGACCCGCTCCCCGGCAGCGGCATCACGCAAGTCGACCTCAACCTGGTGTTTTCGATCATCGACCGTCTGCTCGGCGGTCCGGGCTGGTTTCCGCAAAAACTTCGCGACCTGACCGACATCGAGCGTACGCTGATGCAGCGCTTCATGGCGCGCATGCTGAACAGCTACCGCGAGTCGTGGAACTACCTGCTCACGCTTTCGCTGAAGATCGAAGCGCTCGACTCGAATCCGCAGTTCATTCCGCGCATCATTCCGCTTGACCAGATCGTCGCTTATGTGTCGATGGAACTCAAGGTCGGCGACATGGCGGGCGTTATGAATTTCTGCCTGCCGTATCTGGTGCTGCAGTCGATTAGCACGCAACTGACGGACTTCCAGTGGTCTCCCACCGTCATCGCCGGCCGCGGCATGACGGAAGAAGACATCCAGCAACTCGCGCGCAACGTAGAGAAAGCCGATGTGGACGTGCAAGTGGAATTGGCGCGCACGACCGTCTCGCTGCGCGACCTGGTCGCGATGCAGCCGGGCGATTTGATTCTGTTCGACAAGCCGACCGACTCGGCGCTGGTGGCACGCGTGAACGAGCGCGAAAAGTTCCGCGTCTATCCCGGCGTCCATAAGGACCGCATCGCCGTGCAAGTCTCCGACGTCATCGAAAACGAGGACCAATAAGCCGCCATGCCCGACATTCAACAACTTACCGATGCAATGCTGGAGGCCGCCGGAACCGTTCTTGGACGGCTCGTCGAACAGCCCGTCGCGGCGTCTGCCGCAACGCGCAACGATCACGAAGGCTCGATAAAAATCGACGCCGATACCCTGGTGACCGTCGCGGAAATTCCGTCGCTTGGTATTCGCGTCGTCGTTCGCTTCAACGTTGCCGAGATCGGCAAGATCGTCAATCTGATGCTCGGCGGCGCGGACGACTCCGCCGAGATGGGCGCCATGCAGCTCTCCATCGTTTCGGAGACGGTTTCGCAAATTGCCGCGGCGATGGCGGAACAACTCGCAAAAGGCGTTGGCGCGAGCAGCGACGGCGTGCATGCGGACCTGTGTACCGACGCAACGAACCTGCCGGCGCCGCCGTTCGCGTCGTACGAAGGCGCGATTCAAGTCGGCGCCGAGGTCGCGCCGCAGATCGCCATCGACTTCGACGGTATTGCCTTGGGCAAAATCGGCGGCTCGCAGGAAGCTGAAGTGGAAGCCGCCATTGCCGCCGCCATGGAGCCCGTCGCGGTCGCGGTTCCCGCCGCACCGGCGGCAGCAGCGCCCGCGCCCGCGCCCGCACCGAAGCGTCCGCAGCCGCCGACGCCGCCCGCGCAGCCGGTATCGTTCGCGTCCATGACGCCCACCGCCCAGCGTGCGTCACAAGGCGGAAACAACCTGGATTTGGTGCATGACGTTCCGCTGCAGATTAGCGCGGTGCTGGGCAAAACGGCACTCACGCTGCGCGACGTGGTCACGCTGCAGTCGGGAAGCGTTTTCGAACTGGACAAACTTTCGACCGATCCGATCGATTTGTACGTCAACAACATTCTGATCGCACGAGGCGAAGTGGTCGTCGTCGACGACAAGTACGCCGTGAAGATCAGCGAACTCAACCCGAGCGTAGAGTGATGATCGCTTTTTATTGGCGCGCCCTCGGGGAGCGCTTATGTAAGCACGGCATGTATGCGTGCCGCGGCACGGGGGCCCCATTCATGGGGGGCGGCGGAGCCAGGCGGAGCGCCTTTTAGAATGCAGTTCGCCGGTCAGTACATTCTCGCGCTGCTGGTCGTAGCGCTGATGCTCTTCGGGCTGTACACAGTCGTGCGCGCGCTCGGCCGCGGGCGCCTGGTCAATGCAACGGATCGACGGCTGGTGAGCGTCATCGAATCCACGTTTCTCGCGCAAAACACGACACTGCACGTCGTAAAAGTCGGCGAGCGGTTCTATCTTCTCGGCGGAGGCAGCGGCCACGTGAACACGCTGGCCGAAGTGCCGGCCGAGCAAGTAGAACCGTGGCTTCAAGAACAGCGCACGCTGTTCGCGCGCCAGACGCAGAGCATTTCCGGCTTTTTGCGCCAGTTGCGCAAACCGCAGCAATGACGCAGTTCCTCACGCGGCTCTGGACGCGCCATCGCGCGTTTTTCATCGTGAGCATCACCGCGATCGTTTCGCTGTGGATCGTTCCGGCGATTGCAGCCGCAGCGACTGCGCCCACCAGCCCGACCGTCCCGATTCCGCAGGTCAGCATCGGCGTGGGACAAGCCAAGAACCCCGCGCAAGTCGCGTCTGCGCTGCAGATTCTGCTGCTGCTGACGGTGCTATCGCTGGCACCAACGCTGCTCGTACTGCTCACGTCGTTCACGCGCGTCATCGTCGTGCTCTCGTTCGTGCGCACGGCGCTGGGCACGCAGCAGGTTCCGCCGAACCAGGTGCTGGTCGGTTTGGCGCTGTTCTTGACGTTCTTCATCATGGCGCCGGTCGTGAAAGACATCAACCAGAACGCGCTGCAGCCGTATCTCAAGAGTAAGATCTCGCAGTCGGTCGCGCTCGACCGCGCGGCCAAACCGTTGCGCACGTTCATGTTCAAACAGACGCGCGAGAAGGACTTGCAGCTGTTCTACTCGCTCTCGAAGGAACCGCGCCCGGCGACCCAAGCACAAGTACCGACCTACATTCTCATTCCCGCGTTCGTCATCTCCGAACTCAAAACGGCGTTCGAGATCGGCTTTGCGATCTACATCCCGTTCATCGTGATCGACATGGTGGTCGCAAGCATCTTGCTCTCCATGGGCATGATGATGATCCCGCCGGTCATCATCTCGCTGCCGTTCAAGATTCTCGTCTTCCTACTCG
>JBKPMZ010000129.1:0-9350 GCA_046732415.1 Vulcanimicrobiota bacterium | reverse complement strand
GCCGAGGTGCGCGACATCGGTGAGGATGCCGCGAAGCAATGGGCGAGCTATGCGTCGGCCGATGCTGCGCTGGTGGAACTGCTCGTGAAGCAATGCGCGGGCGGCATCTCGTCGCGCCAGCAGCAGTCGTCAGCGCCGGACGTGTAGTTTCACAGCGGCACCCCAGCGGTATTTTTTAGTTTCGGAGCAAAGGGAGTGCTCATGCTCAGAGGCTTTATCGCTGGAATCGTCTTCACCGTCGTGGCAGCGGCGATCGCCGCTTACGCGATCATTCGTACGGGCCTGCTGCCGGCCAACGCCGACGAACGCCCGCCGCATTTCGAGGAGTGGGCCGCCAAAACGTCGCTGCACGCAACGCTGCGCCGCAGCGCGCCGCGCATTCAGAATCCGCTGCCCGCAACGGATCAGAATCTCACCGCCGGAATCAAACTGTATGCGCAAAATTGCGCAGTGTGTCACGGCGATTCCAATGCGAACCCGACGAAGGTTGCCAAAGGTCTCTATCAGGATCCGCCGCAGCTCGCGAAAGAAGGCGTCGAAGACGATCCGGACGGCGTGATTTATTGGAAACTCAATCACGGCATTCGCTGGACCGGCATGCCGGCATTCGGAAAAACGCTGGCCGATAAACAGCTCTGGCAGTTGACGCTCTTTTTGAAGAAGATGGACCACCTGCCGCCGGCCGCCCAAAGAGCCTGGCAGCAGGTGAAGGTCTAGGCGCGCTGCCTAGCGTTGCGGGTTTGCGACGAACGTGTACTGTTCGTTGTTGCCCGCAAAGGCGGTGCCGACGATCGTGCCATCGTGCACGCGGCCGTCGATGTGATACATGCCGCTGTTTCCGATGTCGAACCAGATCGCGTCGCCGCGTTGTCCGCCGGTCACGGGAACGAACATCGCGCTGCCGTCGGACGAGAAGTAATACCCGCGTACGATTCCCGAATCGTCGACGGTGAGCCGCAGCGTGCCCGTATAGGGCGACGGGCTGCCGAACACCGGCGTCAGTGCGGTGTCATAGGCTGTGGGTTGGGTCGAGGAAATCGCCGGAACGCCGGCCAGCGGAAGCAAGCCGGCCGTCAGGGCGATGATCCGAAGTAGGTGTCTCATATATTAACCTAACGCATGAGCGCGGCCGGTTGCTACGCTCGAAATGAGACTGCCGCCGCAAGCGAGAAGCGAGTAATGGTCATGATGACGCACGAACCACTGGATTTGCGCTCCTTGCCCGTTTGGGAGCGCGCTTCGATGGTGCTCGGAGAGTCTGAAAAACTTGCTGCCGGGGGCTCGTTTGAATTCCTAACCGAAGTCGACCCCCGGGCGCTGATGGCGCGCCTCGATCAGTTGCGTCCGGCGGAGTTTTCCTTCGATCATCGTCAGCTCGGCGATAACGAATGGCGCGTGAAGCTCATGCGCCACCACGTCGACCCGCAAGCGTCTACGCTTGCGACGGCGCTGCGCCGGAGCCCCGTGTTTGCGCGCCTGAGCGAAAACGGCCGCGCGAAACTCGCCGAAGCGATGACCGAGCACACCGCTCGCAAAGGGCAGATTATCTTGGCAGAAAACGGCGGCTGCCTGGCACTGGGGCTGATGCTCGAAGGCGCCATGGCGGTGTTCGTCGGCGCAGGCTCGCGCGAGCGTTTGCTCTTTCACGTGTTTCCGTTCGAAACGTTCGGTGAAGCGGAATTTTTTGACGGGGGACTCGCGATGGGGCGTACTGTCGCGCTTTCAAAAGTCGCGCGCTACGCTACAGTGCCGTTCGACGCGCTTCGCGCGCTTGCGGTAACCGAACCCGAATTGCTGATGGCGCTTGCCGCTGCTACCGCGCAGCGCACGCGCACGCTGGCGAGCGAACTGGCATCGCAAGTCTCGCAGCCCATTATCGCGCGCGTCGCGGCGGCATTGCTGCCGTACGCGGCGCCGGAACGCGAATTGCATCCCGCGCTGCCGCCGCTGCCGACGATGACGCAAGCGCAAATCGCCGCTTCCGCGGGGACGGTGAAAGAGGTCGCCGCGCGCGCGATTGCGGAGCTCGAGCGCGTGCAAGCGCTGCGGCGCGAACGCGGGCATATCCGGTATTTGGATCGCTCGAAACTGCTCGCCATGATCGAGGAAGCTTCCTAAGCAGCCGCGCCGCATGGCATTTACGTTTTCGCCGCTCCTGGGCATTGCCGGCGCGGCGATTTTGGGTGGTGCCATCGGCGTGCAGCGGCAAGCCGCCGCGAAACCCGCGGGCTTCCGCACGCACTTGCTCGTCGCGACCGCATCGGCGGCGTTTACCGCGATGGGCGCGCATTTGCACGATACGCGCATTCCCTCGTACGTCGTGGTCGGCATCGGCTTTCTGGGTGCCGGCGCGATCGTTCGCCGCGGCAACACACCGCAAGGCCTGACAACTGCTGCCAGTATCTGGATGGCTGCGGCCGTCGGCCTGAATCTGGGCTACTCCACGAGTTTCGGTCTGTACGTCGGATTGCTGGCGACGTTCATCACACTGATTGCACTCGGCATTTCGGACGCCGATCTGATGGCGTGGCTGCGCGTGCCGCGCAAACACATCCTGCGCGTGATTTGCGCGTCGTCGGACACGTCGGCCGCGCACGTCACGCAGATTATCCGTGAAGCGGGCGTCGACGTCGACGAGAGCGATATTCCCTGCGTGCGGCTGGAAGACGGCGTGGAGTTGATGGAACTGGTGTACGTCGTCGATTTGCCGCACGGTCGCAATTTGGGCGGCGTCGTGCGCGAAATCGGCGCACTCAATGGCGTGCGAAAAGTCGAAGCGAGCGAACCCGCGTTCCTTGGACCATGAAGTTTCTGCGTGACTGGCTGCGCGTAGAGCGCCCCGCGGGCGTTGCAACGCACGCTTCGCAAACCATCGAGCTGCAGCAACCGTACGAACAAGCGTTTCGCGCGTGCGTCCGCGGCATCGAGGACGTTCTCGGCGGTGCCGTTCGCGATGCCGATGAACCGCGCGGCAGCATCGAGGCGACGTTCGGTCTGGTGAACTCCGAGCGCCTGACGTGCACGCTGCAGCGCATAACCGAGCAAAGTACGCGTGTCATCATCGAAAGCCGCCGCGGCGCGTCGGTACAGCCGGCGAAACCCTCGCAGTACGTGCGCGCGCTGGCGCACTTTTTGCAGCCGGTTACGCCGGGCGAATAACGTCCGTTCCCAAATACCGTTGCAGAACCGGCGGCACGCGAATCGAGCCGTCTTGCTGCTGGTAGTTCTCCATGACGGCGAGCAGCGTGCGCCCCACCGCAAGGCCGGAACCGTTGAGCGAGTGCACGAGTTCGGGTTTGGCTTTGGCGTCGCGGCGAAAACGGATCGCCGCGCGGCGCGCTTGGAAATCGGTGCAGTTCGAGCACGAACTGATCTCGCGATACGCCTTGGCGCTCGGCAGCCACACTTCCAAATCGTACGTTTTGGCTGCGCTGAAGCCCACGTCTGCGGAACACAACGACAGGACGCGGTACGGCAATTCGAGCGCGGCGAGCAGCGACTCCGCGTGCGCCGTCAAGCGCTCCAGCGCGTCGAACGAGTGCTCCGGATGCGCCAGCCACACGAGTTCCACTTTCTCGAACTGATGCTGCCGCACCAAGCCGCGCGTGTCTTTTCCGGCTGCGCCCGCTTCTTTGCGAAAGCACGGCGTGTACGCGGCATATTGCAGCGGCAATTGATCGAGCGCGAGAATTTCGTCGCCGTGCAGCGCGGTGAGCGGCACTTCGGCGGTCGGGATCATGAACAGGTCCGCGTCCTGATCCCGGAACATCGCGTCGGCGAATTTGCTGAGTTGCCCCGTGTTCCACATCGTTTGCCGCGACACCAGTACCGGCGGTGCGATCTCCGTATAGCCGTTGCGCTGCGCGCTGTCCAAAAAGAACTGCACGATTGCGCGCGAGAGCCGCGCACCGTCGCCGCGCAGCACGGAAAACCGGCTGCCCGAAAGTTTGGCGGCGCGTTCGAAATCCAAAATACCGAGCCGTTCGCCCAGCTCCCAATGCGGCAGCGGATCGAAATCAAACGCCGGCGGCGTCCCATGCGTGCGCACCACCACGTTATCGCTCTCGTCTTTACCGTCTGGCACGGAATCATCCAGGACGTTTGGCGACTGCGTGAGCAATTCGCGCAGTCGCGATTCCGGATTATCCGGGCTGAGTTCACGCGCTTGCGCTTCGGCATCGGAAATGCGTTGCGAAAGTTCGTCGAGTTGCGGACGAAGCTCGCGTGCGGCGGCCGCTTTATCGGCGGCCTTTCCGATTTGCGCGGACAAGCGGTTCTTCTCGGCTTTTGCCGTTTCGACGGCCGTGAGCGCCGAGCGGTGCTCGGAGTCCAAACGCAGAATCTCGTCGACAAACGCAGGATCTTGTCCGCGACGCTGCGCCGAGCGTCGGACGCGATCGGGGTCGCGACGAAGTAAAGCAATATCTAGCATGGAAAATCGCCGCATTGGATTCCAAGCCGACGCGCTCCTCGCACCGGAGCAGGCGCTCACGCTGTATTTCGGACGCGCGCAGCTGCGCTCGCCGCAAACGGAGTACGTTCCGCTCGAACACGCACTGCGCCGCGTGTTGGCCGAGCCGATCGTCAGCGATGCCGCATATCCGCTTGCGCCGCGCTCCGCGATGGACGGCTTTGCGTTGCGTGCCGCCGACACGCCGGGCCGGCTGACCGTCGCCGGAGAGATCCGCATGGGACACGCTTGGCCCGCGGCGCTGGCTGCCAAGACCGCCGTGCGCATACCGACGGGCGGTGTGTTGCCGCACGGCGCCGATACCGTCGTTCCAATCGAAGACGTGCGCCTGAACGGCGAGTCCGTCGAAGTTTTGCAAGCAGCGCCCGCGGGTGACTGCGTAACGCCGGCGGGATCGGATATGCGTGCCGGGGAGGCGCTCCTGGAACCGGGGCGCCGCATTGGTGGGGCGGAGATGGGCGTGCTCGCGACGCTCGGCATCGCACGCGTAGCCGTCTACCGCCGTCCGGCCGTCGCGGTGATCTCCACCGGCGATGAACTGGTCGACGTAACGGCGCAGCCGACGAGCGCACAGGTGCGCGACTCGAACCGGTGGGCCGTCGCGGGAGCGCTCGAAGCGCTCGGGGCCTCGGTCCGCCACCTGCCGACGGCGCCGGACGATCTCGCCCGGCTCGAAGCGCTATTACGCGAGGCGGTCGCCACGTGCGACGGGGTCGTGCTTACCGGCGGCTCATCGGTGGGAGAGCGCGATTTTACGCCGCGCATCGTCGAGCAGCTCGGCGCGCCCGGCGTCATCGTCCATGGCCTGCGCGTGAAGCCGGGCAAACCGACCGTCCTGGCGTGTGTCGACGGAAAACCCGTTATCGGCCTGCCGGGAAATCCCGCCTCGGCGCTCCTCGTTTTAGAAGCGGTCGCGGCACCCATTATTGCATCCGCGGCCGGCGCACGCATTGTTCGAACCATAGAACGCGCGCGTTTGGGGGCGGACGTGAGCAAGCGCCCGGGCTGGACGTGGTTCGTCCCGGTTCGCCTCGACGAGGCCGACGGCGTTCGCGTAGCGTATCCGCTGGAGCTGCGCTCGAGTTCGGCAAGCCTGCTCGCGCGCGCAAGCGGTTTTCTGGTGCTGGACGAAACGGTAGAGTCCGTCCCGGCCGGTGAGCCGGTCGCCGTAACGCGATTCTTAGTGGGTGGACACTGATTAACAAACTGGATCCCGACGCGGAATTTCTCGCGGCGCCCCATATCGAGGCGATTCCCGTCGTCACACCGTTTATCGGGCCTGAGCAACTCATGCGTGAAGGCGGCCACAGCTCGCTCTTGCGCCTCGGTGCGAACGAAAGCGCGTTCGGCCCGTCGCCCAAAGCGGTTGAGGCAATGGCGCGCGAGCTTCCGCGCATCTCGTGGTACGGCGACCCGGAATCCTACGATCTGCGTTCGGCACTCGCGGTGCACCACGGCTGTTCCGTGGACAATATTTGTGTCGGCGCGGGCATCGACGATTTGATGGGACTCGCGGTGCGTGCGTTCGTTGCGCCAGGCTCCGTCGCGCTGGCGACGCGCGGCACGTATCCGACGTTCAGTTATCACGTCACCGGGTTCGGCGGCACGCTTGAAACCGTATCCTACCGCGACGACGGAGTCGTGGACGTCGATGCACTCATCGCGCGTGCCAAGCAGTTGCGTCCCGCAATCGTGTATATCGCCAATCCCGACAATCCGAGCGGCACGCTGCTGCCCGCGGACGAGATTGTGCGGCTGTTCGAGGAGATGCCGCAGCAGTCGCTGCTCTTTCTCGACGAAGCGTACGCGGATTTCGTCGAGGAACGCTATAACGTGCCGCCGCTGCTGCATAGCCGGTTACTGCGCGTTCGCACGTTCTCGAAAGCGTACGGTATGGCGGGTGCGCGCATCGGCTACATGATTTCGACGCCTCGTAACGTGGTGACGTTTCAGAAGATCCGCCTGCATTATGGCGTGAACCGCAACGCGCAGATCGGCGCCTTGGCCTCGCTCGGCGACGAAACGTTCCGTACGCGCGTCGTCGCGCAGGTCGCGCAGGGACGCGAGGACTACTACGCCATGGCTGCCGCGCTCGGTACGCGTGCGCTTCGTTCCTACACCAATTTCGTCTGTATCGACTTCCAAACGAACGAACGCGCGACGGCAGTCATGAACGCGCTGCTCGCGCACGGCGTGTTCGTGCGCAAGCCCGGAGCACCGCCGCTCGACCGCTACGTGCGCATCAGCGTCGGAACACCGCAGGAGCGCAGCGAGCTCGTCGCGCGACTGCGCAAGGTACTCGCCGAGGTCGACCGATGAGATACGCGATCGTTTCGGATATCCACGGCAACGAGGAGTCGCTGCAGCGCGCGTTGTCGCTGATACAGCCCGACGATAAAGTGCTGTGCTTGGGCGATATCGTCGGCTACGGGCCGAACCCGAACGAATGCGTGCGGATGATCCGCGAGCGCGCGACGGAAACGGTGCTCGGCAATCACGACGTTGCCGCGGTCGACAACTTCGGCATCGAATACTTCAATGCCGCCGCACGCCGCGCAATCGAATGGACGCAGACGGTGATCGAGCCGGACAATATTGCATGGCTCAACGGCTTGAGTTATGAGATCCGCCAGCCGGGATTTTTGCTCGTACACGGAGCGCCGGTGCACTACTTCGAGTATCTGCTCGATAAGCGCCATGCGAAGGCCGCCTTCGAACGCACGGACGCGCCGCTGATCTTCATCGGTCACACGCACATCGCCGAATATTACGCACTCGAACACGACGGCAGCGTTTCGCACCAGCACATGCAGCACGGTGGTCAGATCGTGCTCGAACCGGGCGTGCGGTACATCATCGACGTCGGCAGTATCGGCCAGCCGCGCGATCTCAATCCGCAGGCTTGCTTCGTATTCTTCGACGACGAGAAACGCACGGTGGAATGGGTGCGTTACGACTATCCCATTGCGGAAGTGCAGCAGAAAATCGTCGAGGCCGAACTTCCGCACGCGCTTGCCGCGCGTTTGGACGTAGGACGCTAATGCGGCGCCCTCGGGGAGCTATGAAATTAGCAGTACACTTAGGCGCCATGAGATCATGGGGGCCCCACGAAGTGGGGGGCGCGCAGGCTAGGCCGGAGCGCCTTTGAAAAGCGAAGTGCCTATCGACGACGGACGCTGTTTTGCGTGCGGCCCCGAAAATGAGATCGGTCTGCGTTTGCAGTTCGAACGTTCCGGTGACGACGGCGTACATGCGCGCACGACGCTGCGCCCCGAGTTTCAAGGCTGGCAAGGCATTGCGCACGGCGGCGTCGCGCTGGCGCTGCTCGACGAAGCGATGGCGCACGCTGCAGGTGCCGCGGGCCACCGCGGCGTCACCGCAAGCATGAACGCGCGGTTCCGCAAACCGATTCCGCTCGGCGTACCGATCGACATCGAAGGACGCGTCAAATGGACGCGGCGCAACGTGTTGGAGTTGCACGCGTTCGTCACCGATGAAAGCGGCGCGGTGCTTGTGGAAGCTGAAGGCCGCTTCGTATCGCAAGGCCGCATCGAAGACATCGCCGATCGAAGGAATCCAAACGCGGCGCCCTCGGGGAGCGCTTAACGTGGCAGTTCATTTAGGCGCCTTGAGGATCTGGGGGCCCCACGCAGTGGGGGGCGCGCAGGCTAGGCCGGAGCGCCTTTAAACACATGGCGAAGTCTAAAACCGAGCGCAAAGCCGCAAAAGCGGAAGAGGCGCGCAAGAACAATGCGCCTGCGGTCGACAACCGGCGCGCGCGCCACGAGTATCACATTTTGGAATCGATGGAAGCCGGGATCGCGCTCACCGGAACGGAGATCAAATCCATTCGCCAAGGCGGCATCAGTTTGAACGAGGCGTACGCGCGCGTGCGTGACGGTGAACTGTGGCTGCTGGGCATGCACGTGCCGCCGTATAAACAAGGCAGTTTTTCGAACGTCGATCCGAACCGGCCGCGCAAACTGCTGTTGCACAAGGAACAGATCGTTCGCCTTGGGGGCCGCGCGGCGGAAAAGGGCTTGACGATCGTTCCGTTGCGTTTATATTTCACGCGCGGCAAAGCCAAGATCGAAATCGGCCTGGCCAAAGGCAAAAAACTTTGGGATAAGCGCGAGGCGGTTACCAAGCGCGACGTCGAGCGCGAGATCGCGCGGCACACTTGATGCGCGGTACTCGGCCTGAGCGGGCAATCGAGCAAGCCGTCGAGCAGAGCGGCGTGATTTGCCATGGCGATCGCGTCCTGGTGGCATGCAGCGGAGGTTCCGACAGCATCGGTGTTGCGGCAATTCTGGCCGCCATCGCGAAGCCGATGGAGTTGCGCGTTACTCTGGCGCACGTGAATCATGGCGTACGCGCGTCGGCCTGGCAAGACGAAGCCGTCGTGCTGCGCGCGAGCGCGGCGCTCGGCATTCCGGTGAAGACCATTGCTTTACAAACCGAACGCCGCGACGAGGCGACGTTGCGCGACGCGCGGTACGATGCGCTCGCCGGCACCGCCCGTGAGTGCTCCGCGAATGTTATCGTTACGGGTCACAACGCGGAAGACCAGACGGAAACCGTGCTGCTTGCACTTTTCCGGGGGACGGGCCTGGACGGGCTGGCCGGTATGCCGCCAAGGCGCGAAGTGGCCGCGGGCATCGCCCTTGCTCGGCCGCTGCTGCGGTTCACGCGTTCGGAGATCCGCCAGTACGTCCATGCGGCCGGATTGCCATATGCCGTCGATCCCACGAATGCGGACGAAACGTACCGGCGTAACGCGGTTCGCTCGGCGCTCGCGGCGCTGCGGCCGCTCTTCCCCGGCCTGGATGCTGCGGTCGCCCGCGCCGCCCTAGTGGTAGCAGACGAGGTGGCCCAGGCT
>JBKPMZ010000128.1:0-2098 GCA_046732415.1 Vulcanimicrobiota bacterium | reverse complement strand
CGGCATGATCGAGCGCGTCTCGCCAATGCTTGCCGCGCAGGCCGAGCCCTTCGACTCCGACGACCATCTGTTCGAGGTTAAATGGAACGGCGTCCGCGCACTGGCCGCCATGGAAGCGGGCCAGTGGCGGGTTTGGGGGAGGGAACTGGCCGATTATGCTCCGCGCTACCCGGAACTCGAGCTGCTCCGCGGTCTGCCGGATGGCTTGGTCCTCGATGGAGAATTGGTCGTCTTGCACGACGGCCGCGCGGATTTCGACGAGTTGATGCGAAGACATCAACTCGTTAGCCCGCGCAAGGTTCTGGAAGCGAGCCGGTTTCTGCCGGCAAGCTACATTGTTTTCGACTTGCTTTATGCCGGCGGCCGGCCCTTACTGGGCCGGCCGCTGGCCGAGCGGCGGCGGCACTTGGAAGAATTGGCGGCGCGGCAAAACGATCCTCGGTTGATTTTTTCAACCGGGATCGTGGGCGGCGGCAAACAGTTCTTTCAACAGGTCGTCGCACAGGGGCATGAAGGCGTGATGGCCAAGCATCTGAGAAGCCGTTACCTGCCAGGGCAGCGAGGACAAGCCTGGCGCAAGACCAAGCCGTTTCAGTCGATCCCTTGCGTCGTGTTGGGCTATACGCTTTCGCGAAGCGGCATTCGCAGTCTGCTGGTCGGCGCGGTGTGGCGGCAGAAACTCGAGTACGTTGCCGAACTGACGAATGGTTTCACTCAGGAAGCCAAGCGGCAATTGGCCGCGCGGCTTGCTTCGCTGGCTTGCAGCCAGCCGGCCGTGACATGTTCCAAGCGGGCTCGTTGGGTCGAGCCGCAGCTTTATTGCGAAGTGCGGTTCTTGGAACGTACCGCACACGGCCGACTGCGCGGAGCGCACTATCGCCGCTTGATCGAGCCCTGAGTTTTTTCTATGTTTCGCGTTCGAAGGCTGGCTCGCGCCGCTCGGATCTTCGGCCATGGGGCCGAGCCGGCGGCGCAGCGCCTGCCTCGAAGTTGGCTGACTGTCCGGGACGTTTTTTTACCTATCAGCAGCCTTCATTTTCGCGATCGAGCCGCTCGTTTTCGCGGGGCGGGCCGAGTCGAGCCATGTCCCATGGCCGCCCACAGCGGCTCTTGATAGCGTTGGCCCCATTCTCGACCGTAATGGTCAAAGGCCACTTTGGGCGTATTGCCCATCAACTCGGCCAGCGTCTCGATCGAACAGCCTGCGCCGGCGTTCCAATAACCGGCCAGCATGCGATGCGCGAACGTATGTCGGCAGGTATAGCACGAATAATGTTTACGCGTCGGATCGAGATTCCAGCCGAGCTTGACCCTGATCGTGCGGAAACGCGCGCGGCCGGTCACTTTTTTCCAGGGATTCCCTTGCGGATTGCGGAACAGCGGCTTCCCCGAGCCTCTCGGCGCCGTTTTCAGCAACCGCCGCACGAGTTCAGCCACCTCGGGCCGCACGGGAATCCTGCGCGTCTTCTTGGTCTTCGAGGCATACACGCGCCACAGCATCCCGCGGGGACCTTCTTCCACATGTTCGGCCGTCAACCGCGCTAGCTCGCTAAACGGGCGCAGTCCGGTGTGGATCGCCGCAAACACGAAATCCCCAAACGGCTGATCGGTCGCGCCATACACAGCCTGCTCATCCTCGGGAGATAATGACTCGAGCCGCGGTTGCAAGGGAGGCTTCTTCAGGCCTCGCAATGGATTCCGCACGCCATGCTCCCGCTGGGCATGATTAAAAGCGGCCAGCACGATTGCAATCAGACAGCGCTGCGTCATCGCCCCCCACGCCGGATGACTTTCCAGCCAGAACTGCACGTGGCCCTTCTTCAACTCGCTAACGCTCAGCGCGCCTGCATACTTGCAGAATTCGTTGAGATAATGAGTCGCGTACTCGAGATATTCCGAGCTCACCGCGGCGGCGGCCAACCGCCGCTGACAGAATTGCAGATAATCAGAACAGACCTTGGCCACCAACCAGACTTCGCCGACCTTTGCCGGCTTGGCATCGCTCGCCGCCGCAGGCCGCCAGTCGCTCGTCAGCCGCACGCGAGCCAGCGCCAACTCCGCCGCCTGCTTGTTCGCCTTGCCGCGAATGCGCTTGCCC
>JBKPMZ010000127.1:0-2746 GCA_046732415.1 Vulcanimicrobiota bacterium | reverse complement strand
GCTCTCGTGTCCGCGCGCCATGCGTGTTTCGATCCCGCCCGCGCGCGGAAGCAGCGCATCGGCGATCTCGAGCGCGCGCAGTGTCAGGCCGGGGGCGATACCCTCCAAAATGACCAGGGCCTTTGCCTGCAATGACACGGTGACTTCCGGCGTTCCGCGTAGGGAGCCGTCGACGATGGCGCGCGCAGCGGAGCTTGCTGCCACTGAGAACATCGGCAGCGCGTCCGAGAGCGAGAACCAGGCATACTCTTTGCGGTGCTGCCCTTTGAACCACGCATTGCGCGGACTGCCCGTACGCATGAGGCCCGGAACGACGGTTGTCACGGTGATGTTCTTGCGTGCGAGCGCGGAGCGCAAACCTTCGGAGTAGCCGACTGCTGCGAATTTTCCCACGCAATACGGGAGCAGATGCGGGACGCTCACCTTTCCGCCGATCGAGGTGACGTTGACCACGCGACCGCCGCCGGCGCGTTCGAAGATCGGCAGCACGGCTTCGACCGCTTCGTAGATTGCCCAAAAATGGGTGCGCAGCGAATCTTCGAAATCCTCGCGCGTCATCGCCTCCATCGGACCGACCTGTATCGTTCCGGCGTTATTCACGACGATGTCGATCCGCCCGAACGTCGAATACGCTTGCGCGATCGCTTCGCGCAGTTGTACGGCATCGCGAACATCGCACGGAAGCGGCAATGCTTGCACGCCGCATTCACGGATTCTCGCGGCTGCGGTTTCGAGCGCTTGCGCGTCACGCGCGCAGATTGCGAGGTTCGCGCCGCGTCGCGCGTATTCGAGCGCGAGCGCCAGCCCCAAACCGCGCGAACCGCCGGTAATAAATACGCAGCGCCCGTCGATACGCTGCTTGCGCAGCGAGCGAGATGCGGCTAGAACGACCGCTATACCGGCGAGCAGCACGCCTGCTGCTCGGGCGCTTTTCGAAATTCGCATTTGATTCGTCTACCCACGTGCCGGGAAAACTTGCCGCATGAATCAGCGAAACACTGCATTCTCGCTGTTTGCCGCTGGTGCGGCAGCGGGCTTGACGCTCACCTACGTGACGCGCAATGCGCGTGCGCGCATGCGCAAACCGATCGTGCAAGCGATGACGATTGCGGCGTCGCGCGAGCGCGTCGAAGAATTCGTGGAATCGCGCGAGAGCATGCTTGCCGCTTTGGGTTCGAAGCGTCGCCTGGGTATGATCGACCGCCTGGAATTGCGCGACGCGCCTTCCGCACGAGGCACGGAGATGCATCTTTCGATGCGCGGCCTTGGAAAATACGAAATCAAAGACGTCTTGCGCCGCGCGAAGGCGCTGCTCGAAGCGGGCGAGATTCCGACGGGAAGGCGGTACGCAGCATGAAGGCCGTGATTTGGAACGGGGCGCACGACGTGCGCGTCGAGCGGGTGCAAGATCCCGAAATCCTCAATCCGCACGACGCGATCGTTCGCGTGACGGCGACGGCTATCTGCGGATCGGATTTGCATCTCTACAACGGCTACATGCCCACGATGAAGCCGGGCGATATTCTCGGTCACGAGTTCATGGGCATCGTCGAGGCAACCGGACCGGAGGTGCGCAAGATTCACATGGGCGACCGCGTTGCGGTGCCGTTCAACATCGCTTGCGGATCGTGCGAACCGTGCATGCGCGAACAGTGGTCGCTCTGCGACAACTCAAACCCCAATGCGGGTATGGCGGAGCGCCTCTACGGTTATTCGTGCGCGGGGTTGTTCGGATATTCTCACTTGTTCGGCGGCTACGCCGGCGGTCAGGCCGAGTACGTACGCGTGCCGTTTGCCGACGTTGGTTGCCTGCAAGTGCCCGACGAGGTCGACGACGAGCGCGCGCTGTTTCTCACCGACATCTTTCCTACCGGGTATATGGCGGCGGAAAACTGCGACATCAAGCGCGGCGACGTAATCGCGGTGTGGGGCTGCGGTCCTGTCGGCCAATTTGCGGTTCGCAGCGCCTTTTTACTGGGCGCGGAAGACGTGATCGCAATCGACCGCGTTCCCGAGCGGCTGCAGATGGCGGCCGACGCCGGCGCGCGCACGGTGCATTTCGACGAAGTCAACGTCTTGGAAGCGCTGTACGAAATGACCGGCGGCCGTGGACCTGACGCGTGCATCGACTGCGTCGGCATGGAGGCGCATGGGCGCACGCCGGATGCCGTGCTCGACAAAGCCAAGCAAGCAATGCGGGTCGAACTCGATCGCGCGCACGTTTTGCGGTTGGCGATTCACGCGTGCGGCAAAGGCGGAACGCTGTCCATTCCGGGCGTGTACGGCGGCTTCATCGACAAGATGCCGATGGGTGCGATCTTCGAAAAGGGCCTACAACTGCGTACCGGACAAACGCATACGCACCGGTACATGCGCCCGCTGCTCGAACGTATTCGGCGCGGCGATATCGATCCGTCATTCATCGTGACGCATCACGGCACGCTGGACGACGCGCCGCGCTATTACGAACTGATGGCAAGACACGAAGACAAGTTCGTGAAGTCGTTCTTGCGCCCGTCGGCGTTTACCCAGGGCGAGGTCTCGCGGTACTCGCGCGGCGCCCAGGAGATGAGCGCGGCGCGCCGGTAACACCCGGCTATGCCGACTGCCAAGCCGCACCGGCGCGGCTTGCTCGCAATGGCGTTTGCGCACGGAGCGAGCGACTTCTATTCGGGGATGGTGCCGCTGCTGATCTTCACGATCGTCAGCGCGCACCGTCTTTCGCCGCTCTATCAAGGCGCAATCG
>JBKPMZ010000126.1:0-8204 GCA_046732415.1 Vulcanimicrobiota bacterium | reverse complement strand
ACTGTATAACGCAACGCATGCTGCGCCCGAATTGGAAGAGTCGGACCAGTGGACTGTTGCTTGTTCCGATTCTTCGGAATTTAAAGCATACATGCAGTCTCGCGCTGCGCTTTTTGAGAAGCGTGACGCATTCGAAAGAGCCTGCGTACCGCGCGGAAACAGGTTCTTTTTGGTTCTGGGGCACTGTGCCGTTTGTGGACGCAATAGGAAATTCCACTGCGATGCATTATTTGGGCAAAACGGCATGCCTAACTGGCGCGAGCAGTTGGTTTGCCACACGTGCAAGTTACCCAATAGGCAGCGCGCCGTGTATGAGTTTCTTGAGGCGCGTCTTTCACTGAAAAGCGACGCGGCCGTCTATGTTACCGAGCGCGCAACTCCGTTCTTTAAAGCGTTGGCTCGCCGCTATCCCGGAATTGTCGGCAGCGAGTTTTTGGGCAGTCGTGTTCCAACCGGCACGTTCAAAAATGACGTACGAAACGAAGATCTTACGTGCCTCACCTTTCCGGATAAATCGTTCGACGCCATCATAACGACCGATGTGCTGGAACACGTACCGGACTATGCCGCCGCGCTCGCGGAGTGCTTTCGATGCCTTCGCTCGCAAGGATATCTAATTGTTACGGTACCGTTCATTCTTACTCGCGAGCAGACGGTGGTGCGAGCACGTAATAACTCGGACGGCATCGTCGAGCATTGCTTACCGCCGGAGTATCATGGCGATCCCCTCAATCCGCACGGCGGCGTCCTGTGTTATTATCACTTCGGGTGGGACATGTTGGAGCGCATGCGCTCCGCAGGCTTTGAGGATGTACGCTTGTGGCCGTATTGGTCTGCACGGCGCGGGTACATGGGCGGCTGCCAATTGCTGATTACCGCCCGTAAGCTCTAGTCGGCCGCAGCGATACGGCAAATACTGTACGCCCGTGCCGGCCCGTCGGTTGCTGTACAACGTCTGTGTCGAGGAACGCGTAGAAAGTTAAGCCAACGGCGCCGGCTGCGTGAGCCGATAATGCTGCTGCGCGGCCACGCATTGCTCGCGAAACGCTTCGACGGCTGCAGCATCCGGCGAGCTGAAGCCGTTGAAGAATCCGCCGCCGGGCGCTTCGTACGCGGCCAGCGCTTCGCGCATGCGCTGCCTTTGTTGCGCATCCAGTGCCGTCCGCGCGAGAATGACCGGCGTCGGCAGATCGTCCGTTTGGAGAAGCACGCGCGTGGCGGCCGCCGCATCGGGATGCTTGTCGGCAACCGCGGTCCACACCATTGCGGCGTCGGCGCGTCCGTCGGTTACCGCGAAGAGCATGCCGTCAAATCCGGACGCCGATAAGAAGTTCACGGCCGAGTTCGCGGGTGTACGTTCGATCAACGCGATCATTGGCGCCCAATAGCTCGTCGTGCAGTAGGGGTTCACGCACGCAATGCGTCCATGCAGGAACACCGACTCGCCGGCCACCGCACCCGAGGGAACGCGGAACAGGCTCGACATGACGTGCCCGCGTGAGGGGCCGAACGTGGCTTGCGCGATCACCTCATAGGGTGCGTCGATGTACGGCAGCGCACCGCACGGCGCAAACATGGCGTCGACCGTGCCGTCCGCAAACGCGGCCAGCATCTCGTCGAGCTCGTGGTACGAAACGAGCTCGCATCCTAGTCGCTGGGCAAAATCTGCGGGCAGCCCCAGATTGTCGTCAAACGCGAATTTCACCACGCGTACCTTCCACGCGCCGGCGCGCGGCCACTTGCGCGTTTCGCCGAAAGTCGCCGTGCCTGCCGCAGTTCACAGCCGATTAAGCGCTGCTTGCTTGCGTGCCTGGCGAAGGCCATCCTTCGAGGGCGTGCGCCCTGTCCGGCTAACTCTACGCCCCTGTGCTTTCGACCGGTACCGGCCGCCTGTGGCTGCCTTTCACGCAAATGGACGCCTTTGATGCCTCAGAGCGCACGTTCGTGCGAGGTGAAGGTAATTATCTCGTAGATTCGCGCGGACGGCGCGTGTTCGATGCGGTGAGTTCTATTTGGACGACCGTGCACGGGCATTGCCATCCGCACATCGTGCAAGCCATAGCGCGGCAAGCGGCGGAGCTCGATCACGTGACACTGCTCGGTGCATCCAACCCGGTGGCGGAAAAACTCGCCGAGCGTCTCACCGCGCTGGTGAACGTGGATTACGCGTTCTTTTCCGGCGACGGCGCGAGCGCGGTCGAAGCAGCGCTGAAGATGGCTTTGCAATACTGGCGGCACGCGGGTGAACCGCAGCGCACGCGGTTCGTCCATCTGGTCGATGCCTATCACGGCGATACGGCGGCGGCGATGAGTGTTTCGGATATCCCGCTGTTCAAATCGCGCTACGGCGCGGTGACGTTTGAAACTCGCGCGTATGATGCGGACGCCTCCGTGCTGGACGCCGGCGACGTCGCCGCCGTCATCGTCGAACCGATCGTGCAAGCGGCAGCGGGCATGCGCATCGTCCCGCCGGATCGGTACGAGGCGCTCAATGGTATGAAGCCGCTGCTCATCGTCGACGAGATCGCGACGGGTTTTGGGCGTACCGGTACCATGTTCGCACACGAGCAGTTGGACATTCGTCCGGACATCGTGTGCGTGGGAAAAGGCATTACGGGCGGCACCCTCGCGCTATCCGCGACGTTGGTGCGCGAGCGCGTGTACGAGGCATTTCGCGGCGCGCATAGCGACATGAAGCAATTCTTTCACGGCCATTCGTATGCGGGAAACCCGATCGCCTGCGCCGCGGCGCTTGCGAACCTCGACGTATTCGAACGCGAAACGACGCTCGCGCACGTTACGGACTTGGCCGCGAGCGTACAGCCGCAACTCGCACGGCTGCGCGCGCTGCCTGCGGTGCGCGAAACGCGCGAAGCCGGATTGATGATCGGCGTGGAGTTGAACGCGCAACGCGTAAGCGCGGGCACCGCAGCGACTCCGGCGTGGCACGTCGCCGAGCGCCTGTACGAGCGCGGCCACTTCACGCGGCCGATTGGCGATGTTCTTCAACTCGTGCCGCCGCTGTCCAGCACGCAAGACGAACTGCGCGCGTTTCTCGAGGTTCTCATTGAGTTACTTGCGTCGCATTGAAGAAGCGCTCGATGCGATTAGGCAACAGCAGTTGTATCGAGAGATCGTCGCGGAAGAACGAGCGTTCGTCGCCGATTTCTCGACGAACGACTATCTGGCGCTCGCAACCGATTCGCGCATGGTGGAGGCGATGCGCCACGTCAAACGCGTCGGTGCCGGAGGCGCGCGTTTGCTGGGCGGGCGCCATCGCGAGCACTCGCTTCTGGAAGCGGACGTCGCGCGGTGGCTCGGGCGCGAACGGGCGCTGCTGTTTTCTTCGGGTTATATGGCGGCGCTTGGCGCCATTCCGGTGCTAGCGCGTTTCACCGACGTCATCTATTCGGATGCGCTCAACCACGCATGTCTCATCGACGGTATTCGATTAGCCAAAAGCTCGCGCGAGGTCTATGCGCACGGGAAGCTTCCGCCGAAGGCGCAGCGTCGGCATCCTGCGCTCATCGTTACAGAGTCGCTGTTCGGCATGGACGGCGACAAACCCGACTTGCAAACGATACTCGACGATTTGCACGAGGACGACGTGCTGCTCGTGGATGAAGCGCATGCGCTCGGGCTTTTCGGACACGAAGGCGGCGGGCTCGCGCACAAACTGCACGATTCGCGCGTGGTCGTTCTCGGTACGCTCAGCAAAGCCGTCGGCGCGGCTGGCGGATTCATCGCGGGACCGGCGCCGCTCGTCGATCTACTCGTGAACAGCGCTCGCACGTTCATCTTCGACAGCGCGCCGCCTCCGCCGATTGCGTTCGCCGCGCGCGTCGGCATCATGCTCGCTCGTACGGCCGATGATCGGCGCGCGCGCCTGTTTTCCAAAGTTGCGCTTTTGCAAGCGGGCCTTGCGGAACTGGGATTTCCCGCGCCCGCCGAACTGAGTCCCATCGTGCCGATTATCCTTGGAGACGAGCGCCGCGCGATCGAGTTGATGCAGCGGTGCGCGCAGCGCGGAATCAACGCACCGGCGATTCGTCCGCCGACGGTTCCCGCTGGAACTTCGCGTCTTCGTATTTCGGTGCGATCGGATCACACTGACGAGCAGATACGTTTACTGATGGAGCAAATCGCGTGCCTCACCGCTACCTCGTAACCGGAACAGATACGGACGTCGGCAAGACGCGCGTGACGGCGGCGCTTGCAAAAGCGCTGCGCGTTGCCGGCGAGACGCCGACCATCGTAAAACTCGTTCAAACGGGCGTCGATCCGGGCAGGCCCGGCGACGCCGCGCGCGCGGGGAAGCTGTCCGGCTGCAAGCATGTGGAGCTCGCTCGCTTTCGGAAGCCCGCGGATCCGTGGTCGGCAGCGCTGTCCGAAGGTACGCCGACCGTGCATGCCGAGGACTTGGCGCACATCATCGACGGCATCAAAGGTGCGGTGGTTGCCGAAGGCGCCGGAGGTTTGGCCGTGCCGCTCAACGGCGCGCAGAATTTTGGAACGCTGGCAGTTATGGGCAAACTCGAGGTCATCGTCGTGATCGGCTTGCGCCTTGGGTGCATGAATCATGCGCTGCTCACGCTGGGGTTGTGCGACCAGCTTCGCCTGCGCGTCGCCGGCTGCGTGCTGGTCGACCGCTGGGAACGCCACGACCCATCCTACGTCGCGGACGTGCGGCGCGCGTTGCAGGGAAAAGTTGAGATTCTTGGCATTCTGCCGTTTGACCCTGACGAGGCGGCGTCCGTCGAGCAGGGCGCGCAGCTGTTCGTCCCGTTGTTATAGTAGCGATTGCAGTCCTAGAGGAACCACGACCGATTTGACCCACCCCACGATCGAGCGCGCACGTGCGCGCGTTCTTGTCGAGCGCCGCGCCGCGGATCGCGAGCTGCTTGCCGCGCTGGCCGGCCTTCCGCAAGAGCACGTACCGCAACTTCTCGAACTTGCCGATGAAGTTCGCGCAGTCTATTGCGGCAACGGCATCGCCGTCGAAGTGCTTTACAACGCGAAGAAAGGCGGCTGCTCCGAAGACTGCAACTTCTGCTCGCAGAGCGCGCGTTTCGCGACGGACGTCGAAGCCGAGCCGCTCAGTTCGGTCGAGGGATTTATTGAGGCCGCGCGCGATGCGTACGAACGCGGCGCCGCGGAGTTATGCATTGTGGTCGCCGTACGCGGACCCTCGAGCAAATTGCTCGAACGCGTTTGCACGGCGGTTCCGATCATCAAGGCGCGCTACCCGCTGACCGTGGCGGTTTCGCTGGGCATTCTGCGCGAAGATCAATTGACGCAATTAAAAGCCGCGGGCGTCGACAAGGTCAATCACAATCTGGAGACGTCGCGCCGCTATTTTCCGTCGGTTTGCACGACGCACAGCTACGAAGAACGCTGGCAAACGTGCCAACTCGTCAAACGGCTTGGCATGGAACTGTGCTGCGGCGGCATTATCGGCATGGGTGAAACGGTCGAAGATCGCTTGGAGTTTTTGAGCGCGCTTCAGGAACTGCAGCCCGACGAAGTGCCGGTGAACTTTCTCAATCCGCGTCCCGGTACGCCGATGGCGCAGCATTCGCTCGTCGAACCGACCGAAGCGCTGCGGTTCGTTGCAATGGCGCGCCTGGCGTTGCCTTCGGCACTCATCCGCTTCGCCGGCGGCCGCGAAGTAACGCTGCAAGGCCTGCAGGATCTCGGCATGCGCAGCGGGGCGAGCGGACTCGTACTCGGAAATTACCTCACGACCGCGGGGCGGCAGGACGACGCCGATTTTGCCATGCTCGAGCGGCTCGGTTTCGAGGTTCTGGCATGACCGTCGCGGCGCGCTTGGCGGCATGGCTCATCACGCATCACAGCCACACGGCAAAGGGGTTCTCGCGCACGTAACTCTGCGTTCGTTCTCTTTTCGCTTTCTCCGTTACGGAGCGTGTGCACGTGGATCAATCGAAAACCCCCTATTTTCAAGCGTTGCTGGAGTACGTCGACTCCGGCGTCATTCCGTTTCATACGCCGGGGCACAAGCAGGGCGTGGGGATGGACCGTTCGTTTCGTGAGTTCGTCGGCGACAATATTTGCGCGATAGATCTCACGCCGATGCCCGGCATCGACGATCTGCTGCAACCCACCGAATCGCTGCTCGAAGCGCAGCAACTGGCGGCCGAAGCGTATGATGCGGATCGCTCCTACTTTTTGATCAACGGATCGACCAGCGGAAATCAGTGCATGATGATGACCGCGGTGAACCCCGGTGAGAAGATCGCCGTGCCGCGCAACTCGCACAAGTCGATGCTCGGCGGTTTGGTGATGAGCGGCGCGCAGCCGGTATACATGCAGCCGGTCGTGGACGAAGCGCTGCACATGGATCACTGCGTGACCCCGCAGACGGTTCGCGAAACGCTTGCCGAGCATCCCGACGCCAAAGCCGTCTACATCGTCAGCCCGACGTACTACGGCGTTGCCGCGGACTTGGAATCTATCGCCAAGATCGTGCACGATGCCGGCAAACTGCTGCTGGTCGACGAAGCCTGGGGCCCGCATTTCCATTTCCATCCCGCGCTGCCGATCTCGGCCACGGCGGCCGGCGCGGATTTGTGCATCAACTCGACGCATAAAATGCTTTCCGCGTTCTCTCAGTGCGCGATGCTGCATCAAAAGGGGCCGCGCGTGCGGGTGGATCGCCTGGAATCCGTGCTCAAAATGTTCCTATCCACGTCGCCGAACCTGCCCATGGTGGCCTCGCTCGATGTTGCGCGCAAGCAGATGGCTGTCGACGGCGCCGCGCTGCTCTCCGGGACGATTGCGATGGCCGAAGATACGCGCCGGCGATTGAACGCGATCGACGGTGTTTATTGCTTCGGTGAAGAGGTGCAGGGCCAACCGGGCGTCTTCGATTTGGATCCGACGAAGGTGACAATTACCGTCAAGGATCTGGGCTATACCGGCTACGAGGCGTCCGAGGTTTTGCGCCGGCGCTACAACGTGCAAGTGGAACTCGCCGACCTGTTCAACGTCGTCGCGCTGTTTACGATCGGTACGACGCAGGCGGCGGCAGATCGTCTGGTGGAGGGTGTCGCCGAACTTGCGCGCGAGGACCGCCCCATCGACATCTTCGCGCCGTCGGGCATCCTGGAGCGCCGTATGAAAACGGGAACCTACAAACTGCCGAAGATTCCGCCGATGCGGATGCTTCCGCGCGACGCATTCTTGGCGCAAACCGAATTCGTGCGCTTCAAGCAGAGCAAGGGACGAATCTGCGCGGAAACGATCTCGCCCTATCCGCCCGGTATTCCCGTGATTTCTCCGGGTGAGGAGATAACCGACGAGATTATCGACTACCTGATGCTGGAGCTGAAAGCGGGCGTTCGCATGCAAGGCCCATTCGATAAGGAACTCAAGAAGATTCGCATCGTCAAGGAATAGAAGAACACGCGATGCTCCTGCGCGATGATGCAATCGTTCTGGCTGGTGCGACGGGTAGGGTCGGCGGAGCGACGCTTCGTGAATTTGCCGCGCATGGCGCGCGCCTGCTGGTCGTTTCCCGTAGCCGCGATCATGCGCAGCGCGCCCTCGAGGAAAACGTACCTTCCGAGCAGCGCGCGCGATGCCTGACGCATGCGGCGGATCTCGCGGATCCGGCGGCGGCACAGGCCGCCATAGACGCGGCCGTTCAGCACTTTGGGCGCATCGACGCCGTCGTTACGCTCAGCGGGCGCGGACATTTCGTGCCGCTCGCCGAGTCGTCGCTCGAGGATTTACAGCAAAACCTGGAAGGCAATCTAATTTCCAATTTCAATTTGCTGCTTCCGGCGCTGCGCGCAATGCTCAAACAACCGCTGTCGCCCGGCTCATTGTCGCGCGGGCGAATACTCGCGGTGAGCGCGGGCAGTTCGAAGGATCCGCAGCCGCGCTTCGGATTGTTCGGCGCATCGAAAGCCGCGCTGAATGTGCTGATGCAGGCCATCGCGCGCGAGCATAAAGCCGACGGCATCGTCGCAAACGCGGTCGTTCTCGGTACAGTCGCAACCGACGCTGCAAAGTCGTATCTTTCAAAAGAAGATTTCGCTGCTGCTTCGCAACCGGAGGAAGTCGCGGCGGTTCTCGCATTTTTGGCGAGCCGCATTGCGACGGGTGTGAACGGCGCCCTCGTCGACGTGAACGCGCGAGAAGTCGATTAATCGCACGGGCGGCCCAAAGCGGGCTTAGGC
>JBKPMZ010000125.1:0-20211 GCA_046732415.1 Vulcanimicrobiota bacterium | reverse complement strand
CACCGTCTGGCGCCGGTTCCGCAAACATAAGCTCGCGATGGCCGGTGCCATCGTGCTGCTGCTCATGGTGCTGATCGCGGTCTTCGCGCATCAACTCGCGCCGTACGATCCCAACGGCATCGACGAAGTGCACTGGCAAGGCAATCCGCTGCCGCCGTGCTTCCAAGATTCGGTGCAGTGCGGCGGACATTCGCTGGGCACCGACGAGAATGGACGCGATTTGCTCTCGCGTCTGATGTTCGGCGCGCGCATCTCGCTGACGGTCGGCGTCGCGGCCGTCATCATGGAACTCTTCATCGGCACGCTGCTCGGTGCCATCGCCGGATATTACGGCGGATGGATCGATTACATCATCATGCGGTTGACCGACGTGTTCTTGTCGATTCCGCTCTTGCCATTGCTCCTGACGCTGACCGGCATCGTCGCCGCGAGCAGCAGTAAGGCGTCGCTCGGATTCGGCGTGATCGTGGTCATCATCGGTGCGCTATCGTGGCCCGGTGTCGCGCGTCTGGTTCGCGCGTCGTATCTGTCGCTGCGCGAGCGCGAGTACACCGAAGCAGCGCGCGCGCTCGGCAACGGCGACGGCCGTATCATGCTGCGCCATCTGCTGCCAAACGCCATTGCGCCGATCATCGTGCAGGCGACGCTCGACGTCGCCAACGTCATCGTCCTGGAATCGACGCTCTCGTTCTTGGGCTTCGGCATCCAGCCCCCGACCGCGTCGTGGGGCAACATGCTGGCCAACGCCGAGAGCAACCTCGAGATCGCCTGGTGGGCCGCCGTTTTCCCCGGCCTTTGCATCCTGGTCACCGTGCTGGCCATCAACTACATCGGCGACGGATTGAGAGATGCGCTCGATCCAAATATGCGGTAATGCTTGTTCGGGGAGCCCTGCCGGCTTTGCCGGTAGGGGGCGCGCAGCACGCAGTGCGGAGTGCCGGTCAAACAGATGCGCTTGACCCGAACATGCGCTAGCGTTTAGACTCTTGCAGTTCCCTTTCGCGAGGCTTTGGTTTTGGGCATCGCGTTGGGGATGGCTCTGACAGAGCCGCCGAAGCCACGATGGCGAGAGGCGGCCCTGCGGAGAGCAACCAGCGGCATCACAATGCGATGCCCACAAGCAAAGCCGAGCCCCCTATGCGCGAGTGGCGGAATTGGTAGACGCACTAGCTTGAGGGGCTAGCGCCCGCAAGGGCGTGCTGGTTCGAGTCCAGTCTCGCGCATGAACACTCGCCGCTCGCTTGCGGCTGGAGTGCCGCCGCCTGCCCGGGCGGCTTTCCCAAGCAACTTTCAGTAAGCTGTGAAACCATACGGCCGCACCGGCCGTATGGGTAGGCATAACGGCCGCCCAGGAGCTTTCACTATCGTGTGGTTGACCCGATTCGCTATTACTCGCCCCATCATCACCGCCATGGTGTTTATCGCTCTGGCGATTTTCGGTTTGATTTCTTATCTGCAATTGGGGCGAAGCTCGAATCCGCCCGGGACGAACTATCCTGTCATCGTCGTTGCGGCGGCGTACCCGGGTGCTTCTCCTCAAGACATGGAGCGAATGGTCGTCAAGCCGATCGAAGACCAGATGGGGGGTATCGATAATTTCGATCACATGACGGCGACGATCCAAGAGGGATCGGCCAGTGTGGCGATTTTCTTTCAGATCGGTAAGACGAACATCGATCTCGCCGCCGTCGACGTGCAGCGCCGCGTCGATACGGCGCGTATCTACATGCCCAGCGATCTGAATCCGCCCGTCGTCATAAAAGCCGGCGATCAAGAGCCGCCGCTGCTGGATCTGGCCGTAAGTTCCAAGTCGCTCTCGCAAACGCAAATCGCGGATATGGTGAACAACCAGATCTCGCCGCTGATCGAACAGATTCCGAACGTGCAAGCCGTAAACGTGTATGGCTCAGCCGATCGCGAGTTTCACGTGGAGCCCGGTCCGGCGCGCCTGCTCGGAACGAACTCGACGCTTTCGGACATCTTTAATGCCGTTGCGAGCAACAATTTGAACGTTCCCGGCGGCATCATGACGCAGCCGACGCAGGAAGCCACCGTTGCGATTCACTCGTACGTGAACAATACGAACGACTTGCTGGGAATTCCGCTGCCCGTCCCTGGATCGGCACAAAGCAATTTGAAGATCGGTGACGTCGCGAACGTGTACGACAGTCACGTCGAGATGCGCTCCATCTCGCATTACAACGGCAAGCCGCGCGTCTACATCCAAATCAACCCGACGCTGGATGCGGATCAGATCAAGGCTACCCAAGTGCTGCGGGAACGGCTCAAGGGTATAGAGGCGCGCTTTCCGCAGCTGCAGTTCGTCGAGGAAGACGCTCAGGCCGATATCACGGCGAAGGAACTGTGGGGCGTAGGGCAGTCACTCATCGAAGGCATCATTCTCACCGCTATCGTCATGATGCTGTTCCTGCATGCGTGGCGCAACGCCGTCGTGGTGCTTGTCGCAATCCCGTCCTCGATTCTCTCGACGTTTATCCTCATGAAGCTCTTCGGGTTCCACATCGACGATTTGTCGATGATGGGTCTTTCGCTCATCATCGGTATTCTAGTTGATGACTCGATCGTCGTATTGGAGAACATCACTAGGCACAGGGACATGGGGCAGAATCCGATCGATGCGGCGATCAACGGCCGCAGTGAGATCGGTGGCGCAGCCGTTGCGATTACGATGGTCGACGTGGTCGTATTCTTGCCCATCGCGCTGTTGCCGGGTATCGTGGGCGAGTATTTGAAAGAGTACGGCGCGGTCGTCGTCACGGCGACGCTGTTTTCGCTCTTCGTTTCGTTTACGCTCACCCCGCTGCTTGCGGCCAGATGGAGCATGCGCAATCGCTCGGAAGCCGAGCCGAGGTGGGTGCGTGCGCTCGACAATCGCGTGCTCGACGCGGTGCTTTTGGTTGTAGCGGCCGCATTGTGGGTGGGCGGCAGCTTGACCGGCTGGTTCTTGATGAACATCTTGGCGGTCTTCATCGTGGCGCTGCTCATCTTGAATTTCATCGTGCACCGCTACGATCTCATGACGCGCGTATACAAAGAGACGCTGTTGCCGTTCGGTCTCGAACACGGCACATTTGTAGTGTTCGTCTGCGTCGTGCTGCTGGTGAACGCTCTAGCACTTGTCGGCAACGGCCGCAATGCGATTGTGATTGACGCCGTGATCGTAGCCGGCACGGCGCTGTTCTACGCTATCGCGTGGATCATGCGCCGCACGCGCAGAGCGGGAACGAACGGTAAACCGGTTCGCGGCTTTGCCTCGCTGGGTATGTACCGTCCGTTGACGATAACCACGCTGGTATTTCCAATCGTCGTCGGATTCATCATGGCTGCCCTTGGCGGCATCAGCTTCGATTTCTTCCCGGCGACCCAAACCGGCGTTATCAACATGACGGTTTCCTACCCGCCCGGCACGCCGATTGCAACGACCGACAAATACGTCACGCAGTTCGAAGACGCGCTGCTGAAGATCAAGTGGATGAAGTCGGTCAGTTCGACCGTCGGGCGCAAGCCCGCAGGCTTCGGCGCGGTAACCGGAGGAAACTTCGCACAGCTCACCGCGCAAGTTCAAGACGGGCACTACAAAGATACGAATGCCGTCGTCAAAGAGATCCGCAAGATGGCGTACTTGGTCCCCGGCGGCAATCTGCAAGTGAACCAAGAAACCGGCGGCGGCGGTGGCGGCGGCGCGATCTTCTATTCGCTGACCGGTCCGGAAGACGAAATCGGTCCGGCGGCGGAAAAAGTTGCAAAATTTCTGCGCTCGGTGCCCGGCGCGGTTAACGTCCAAACCTCCGCAGAGATTGCGGCACCGCGTCTGGACGTCGACATCAACAATTCCAAAGCTGAAATTCTTGGGGTAAGTCCAGCGGCAGCGGCCAATGTCGCGCGCATCGCAGTTGACGGCGCCGTTGCGACGAAGGTACGCACGCAAAACGGCCTCGTGGACGTGCGCGTACAGTTCCCACAAGCGGATCGCAACACCGTCGAGGATCTCCGGAACGTGCGCGTGCGCGCGCAGGATGGAACGCTGGTTTCGCTCGGCGACGTCGCCACGTTCACGTGGACGAAGGCACCGACGCGCATCGAGCGCTTGAACCGCCAGCGCGTCGTCAACGTCATGAGCGATTTGCTGCCGGGATACTCGACGGGCCAAGTGCAAGGTCCGCTCCAGAAGAAAATGGCGGAACCTGGATTTCTGCCGAGCGGCGTAACGCCGGTTGCGCAAGGCAATTCCGAGTGGGTGAACGAGACGCTCGTGAACATGGGAATCGCTTTGCTGATGTCCTTTATGCTGGTCTACATGCTGATGGTGATTCTCTACGGTTCCTTCGTCGAGCCGCTCATCGTCATGTTCTCCGTTCCGCTGGCAATCATCGGCGCGTTGGTATTCTTGGCGATCATGGGACGCCTACAGCCCGAACAGGGTCAATCGCTCAACATCATCTCGATTCTCGGCATCATCATGCTCTTCGGCCTGGTGGCCAAAAACGGCATTTTGCTCGTCGACTACTCGAATACGCTCATCAAGCGAGGAATGCGGGTGCGCGACGCCGTCGTGCAAGCGGCCGCGACTCGCTTCCGTCCGATTTTAATGACAACGGCGGCCATGATCTTCGGCATGCTGCCGCTTGCTCTCGGTTATGCCGAAGGCGGCGAATGGAGGCAAGCGATGGGTACCGTCATCATCGGCGGCCTGCTGAGTTCTTTGATCCTTACGCTGTTCTTGGTGCCGATGATCTACAACACGTGGATGGGCCTATTCGAGCACCGCTTTGACGTCCGCGCGCGCCGCGCGGAGATGGAGCAGCCAAGCGAGACTCCGGTTATGGTGTAAAGCATCGCTGGGTAAGCAATCCCTCGGACAACGTAACGTTACGTTCTCGGAGGAAACCTCGAACATGCAACATCTCAAACGACTGGCCGGGCTGGGCCTGGCCGCGTCGTTCCTCTTCGGCATCGCGACAATTGCGCCGGCGGATGCGCAGCACGTCACCGTCACGGTCAACGGACAGGTGATGAACTTCGACCAGCCGCCCGTAATGCGCAACAATCGCGTCTTCGTGCCGATGCGCGCAATCTTCGAGCGCTTGGGTTCGTCGGTCGTGTATTCGAACGGCAACATCAACTCGCAAGGCAACGGCCGTTCCGTGCACCTGGTCATCGGATCGACGCGTGCCAGCGTGAACGGTCAACCGATCACGATGGACGTCGCGCCGTTCACCGTGGCGGGGCGCACGGAAGTGCCGCTACGTTTCGTGGCGGAAGCGCTCGGCGCGAACGTCAGTTGGAACGGTAACACGGAAACGGTCGCCATTACGGCCGGTAACGGGTCGGTCACGTACACGCCGCAGCCCGCAGTCAACCAATCGTTCTATCTCAAGAACGAGCGTCCGGCCAACGGCGGAACCGCACGCAACACACACCCGAACATCGGCGCGCAATTCAGCGAATCGGTGAATCGCGACTCGCTTCGCGTGAGCGTGGACGGGCGTGACGTGACAACACAAGTGTACGCTAATCCCAATGGCTTCAACGTAACGGCGAACTGGGAATTGGTGCCCGGATCGCATCACGTTACCGTTACCGGCACGACGGCCGCGGGCGCGAACTTCAACACCGGATGGTCGTTCAACACGGCAGCCGGAGCAGCGGCGAATTATCTGCGCAATCTCACTCCTGGTCCCGGATCGAAAGTGAGCAATTCCTTCACGCTCAGCGGAACCACCGTGCCCGGCTCGCGCATTCACATCGTGGCGAGCGGGGAAGCGAGCACCCTGGGCGGATTGTTCCAAATCGGTACAGGCACGTTCCAAACCGACGTGACGGCGGACGGCAGCGGGCACTTCAGCGCTCCCATCGCGCTCAACGCGGTCTCCGGCGGACAGGTGCGAGTCATCATCACGACGACCTCACCGGGCGGCGCGTCACTCGAGCGGCAAATCGTGTATAGCAGCTAACGAACGGCGCTGCGGCGGCGGTCCCGGGAAACCGGGGCCGCTGCCCCGAACAGCGCTCGTTCCATGATTCTCGACGAACCTTCAGCGCATCGTGAATTTGCGCTGCCCGGTGCCGGTTTGCGTTACGGGCCGGACAAAACCGTAGACGTTCTTCACATCGATCTCTTTCTCGAACCCGATCTCTCGCGCAAGCACCTCGATGGCGTCTGCACGACGACGGTTCGCGCGTTGGACGAGCCGGTCGGCGCGCTTACGCTCGACGCGGTGGATCTGCACGTCGCATCGGTCGAATGCGACGGCAAACCTCTGCGCTACTCCGCTGACGGCCGCCACCTGCGCATCGAATTCGCGCCGGCGCTCGCGCCGGAAGAAGAGGCGACGTTCGCCGTGCGCTACAGCGTGACCAATCCGCGTCACGGGCTGTTCTTCGTCGGGAATCACGCATGGACGCAAAGTCAGGACGAGAACGCGCGCTTTTGGTTTCCGTGTCTGGACTATCCACGCGAAAAGCAGACGACCTCGGCAACGATCGCAGTGCCGAAGGGGCAGTTCGCGCTCTCGAACGGCGCGCTCGTGGAGCGGCGCGACGAAGGCGAGAAAACGCTGTACCGCTACCGCCAGGACATTCCGCATTCGACGTATCTGGTGACGCTCGTCGTCGGACCGTTCGTCGAACGTGACCAAACGATGCAGCGGGCGTCCGGGACACTGCCCGTGTTCTATTATACGCTGCCGGGACGCGAAGCCGACGGTGAACGCGCCTTCGGTAAAACGCCGCGCATGATCGAGGTGTTCGAAGAGAAACTCGGGACGCCGTATCCGTACGCGCGCTACTCGCAGATTGCGGTGAGCGATTTCATCTTCGGCGGGATGGAAAACACGTCCGCGACGACGCAAACCGATCGCACGCTGCACGACGAAAAAGCGCATCTGGACTTTTCCAGCGATCCGCTGGTATCGCACGAACTCGCGCACCAGTGGTTCGGCGATCTGCTCACGTGCCGCGACTGGTCGCACGCGTGGCTGAACGAAGGCTTTGCGACGTATTTCGAGGCGGTGTTCCGCGAAGCGGACCTGGGCTACGACGAATACGCGTACGACATCTTCGCGTGCGTCGAGCGCTATCTTGCGGAGGACGGCGATCGCTACCGCCGTCCCATCGTCTGCAACCATTTCCGCGATCCGATCGAACTCTTCGACCGCCATTTGTATGAAAAGGGCGGAGCCGTGCTGCACATGCTGCGAGGCGAGCTGGGCGAAGGGCGCTTCTGGCGTTCGATGCGCCGGTACGTCGCCGACAATGCGCAGCGCAGCGTGGAAACGATCGACCTCATTCGTGCCATCGAGCAGAGCACCGGCAGAAATTTGCGCGGCTTCTTCGACCAATGGGTATTCCGCGGCGGGCATCCGGAACTGCGTGTCGGCGTGAAGTACGATGATGCGCGCAAAGCCGTCACGGTGACGCTCGACCAAAAGCAGCATATCGACGCAAGCAATCCGGCGTACATCTTCGACGTGGAGATCGGCATCGTGGATCGCGTGCCGGATCGTCTTACGCCGAACGCCGGCGCCGCCCGGATGGACGGCGAGCGCCGGATACGCGTGCACGTCGAGCGCGCGCACGAAACGGTGACGATTCCGGTTGACGGCAAACCGGCGCTCGTGCGTTTCGATCCGGGCGCGTTCATTCTCGCCGGCGTTTCATACGAGCTAGGCGATGCGGACGCAGCGGCGACGCTCGCGGGCGATCCCAGCGTGACGGCAAGAATTTACGCGGCTCGAGCCCTGGCAAAGGACGGTTCGGCACCCGCACGCGCGGCGCTCGATGCCGCGTTTTCAAGCGATCCGTTTTGGGGCGTGCTCGAGCAAGCGGCGCATGCGCTCGGCAAAACACGCGCGCCGTGGGCGCAGCGTATTCTGCTCAAACACGTGCGGCACGATCATCCCAAAGTGCGACGCGCCGTAGTTTTGGCGCTGGGCGAGTTTCGCAACGAGGAATCCGCAACCGCGCTGCTCGGCCCCGCGCAGGGTGAAGCGTCCTATTTCGTGCAAGCCGCGGCGCTGCACGCGCTTGGAAAAACACGCGACGCGCGTGCGTTCGACGTTCTCTCGCGCGCACTCGGCAGCTCGACGTGGAACGGCACCGTGGAGTCCGGTGCGGCGCGCGGCCTGGGAGAACTTGCCGACGCGCGGGCGGTTCCGCTGCTTACCTCGGCCGTACAGTCCGGAAGAGAAGAAGGCCTGCGGCGCGCGGCACTCGGCGCGCTCGCACGGTGCGGAGAGCTCGTCGAAACCGAACGCACGCATATCGTCGATGCGATCTTGGAGCGATTGGACGACGCAATGTTTCTGGTTCAAGTGTCGGCAATCGCTGCGGCGGAAAAACTGGCCGACGCGCGCTTTCTCGGCACGCTCGACCGGCTTTGCGCAAGCGGTTTCGACGGACGCGTTCGGCGCGATGCGGCCGAAGCGGCAATTCGCATACGCGAGTCGCAAAAAGTACCTGCGCAAGTAACAGCCCTGCGGACGGACCTCGATGCGTTACGTGAAGAGCAGCGCAAGCTACAAGAGCAGATCGAAACGCTATCGGCGCGGGCGTAAGCGGCGCCTGACGGCCGCGTTCGCCGCGCTGTTTCTGCTGCTGCTCGTCGCGTTCGCGCTTCGTCCGCGGGGACACGCGGCGCCGGTACCGGTCACGCATGCGCTTGCATCGGCGGTGGTTGCAAGCATCGCGCGATCTGCTGCTCCCGCTTGGGGCGATGCCGCCCGGTCGGAGTTACGTCGCGCGGTACATAGCGCATTGGCACCGGCTCTATCGGTTGCCGGCACGTGCAGTTGCGTCGTGATCGCGCAAGACGGCAGCGTGCTGTACAACGACGGTGATTCGCGCGCGCTCACGCCGGCATCGACGCAAAAAATCATCGTCGCGGACGCGGCGCTCGCGCAGCTCGGTCCACAGTACCGGTTCGATACGCTGCTTGCGTCGGCGCAGCCGCCGCGGGACGGCGCAATCGACGGCGATCTTTGGCTCGAAGGTTCGGGCGATCCGTCGCTGCGCAGCAGCGAGCTGCGCGCCGGCGTTGCAGCGCTTCGGGCGGCCGGCGTTGCCTCCGTGCATGCCGTCGCGGTCGACGGCAGCGCACTCGCAGGCGAAGAGATCAATCCGCTGTGGAACGCCGACGATTCGAACGAAGACTTCATGGCCGCGACCAGCGGCATTTCCATCGACGAAGACACCGTCGAGTTTCACGTCACCGGTACGCAAGCCGGAGAACCGGCGCAGGTTTCCGTCAAGCCGCGCAGTTCGGCCGTGCACTACTACGGCAGCGTGCAAACCGGCGGCGGCAATTACGTGATCATCGCCGCAACGCAGACGCCGAACGAATTTCGACTTAACGGAAATATTCCGCCGGGCATCGAGGAAACGTACTACTTGCCCGTGCACGGCATCGATCACTATGCCGGATCGGTCTTTACCGCGCTGCTCAAAGCGGGCGGCGTCGCCGTTGCCGATCCGCCCCGAACCGGAACGGTACCGCTCGACGCGCGTATTCTGTGGGAGCACCGCTCCAAGCCGCTTGCGGCGTTGCTCAAGCACATGCTGGTGTTTTCCGACAACCACTACGCGGAGCAGCTCATGCGCACGGTCGGAGCGCGGCGCAGCGGCGATACGGCCGACGACGCCGATGGCCTGAGCGCGGAACGCGCGCTGCTCGCGCAGCAAGGCATTCCCACGCCCGGCCTGCATATCGTCGACGGCAGCGGCCTGGCGCACGCAAATCGCGTGGCAGCCATCACGCTCGCGAGGATTCTTGCGTATTATGACGCACAGCCCGGCGGCAACGTCTTGTACCCGCTGCTGCCGCGCGGCGGAAAGGACGGAACCTTGCGAATGTACCATTTTGCAGCGGCGCAGGGCCGGGTGCGGGCGAAGAGTGGTCACGTCGACGGGGTTTCATCGCTGGTTGGGTATGTCGATACTCGCAAGCACGGACGCGTCGTGTTCGCGTTTTTGATCAACGGCTCGGCAGGTGACCCCGACGCCGCAATTGTCTCCGCGGTCGATCGACTCGCCGAGCGCTAGGAGTGGAAACAACGACGATGCTTGATACGGACGTCATCGAACGGCTGCTCGCCGCTGCGCTCGAACGCGGCGGCGACTACGCGGACGTGTTCTGCGAACGCAGACGCGCTGCGTCGTTCCGCTTGCAATCCGGACAGATTCACGAAAGCGGCTTTGCGGTTACGCAAGGCGTCGGGATTCGTGTGATTATCGGAGAATCCGCCGGGTACGCGTTCTCCGACGATTTGTCGTTCGACGCGCTCGTTCGTGCCGCGCGTATTGCTTCACTTATCGCGCGCGACGGAAAAGCGGGCGGCCGCAGCGTGAAAGTTGCGAGCGCGGCCGTTACGCCGTTCTACGAAACCGATCGCACAACGCACGCGCCGTCGGACGCGTACGTCAAACTGCTCGAACGCGCCGACGTGGCGGCGCGAGCATTCGATCCGCGCATCAATTCCGTGAACGCGACGATTACCGACGAGCTGCAGGACGTGTGGATAGCGACGAGCGAGGGACGCTTCGTGCACGATCACCGCCCGCTGATCTCGCTTGGCGTGCAAGCCGTTTCCACGCGCGGCGGCGAGCGCGCGCAAGGATTTGTGGGTGACGGCGGGCGCACGTCGATTGCGTTCTACCAAACGCGTACGCCCGAATCGATTGCGCAAGATGCAGCGCGCATTTCCACGACGAACTTGGAAGCGGTTCCCGCTCCCGCCGGCGAGATGGAAATGGTGGTCGGAAGCGGCGGCGGAGGCGTGCTGCTGCACGAAGCCGTCGGCCACGGCCTCGAAAGCGACTTCAATCGCCAAGGCGTCTCGTTGTACAGCGGCCGAGTGGGCGAGCGCGTCGCGAGCGAACTCGTGACGATTTATGACGACGGCAATTTGCACGAAGAGCGCGGCAGTATCGGGGTCGACGACGAAGGCACGCCCGGCGCACACAAAGTGCTCGTCGAAAACGGCATTTTGCGCGGTTACATGCAGGATTATCTCAACGGCAAACTGATGGGTACGGCTTCCACTGGAAGCGGGCGGCGGCAATCGTTCCGCGTGATGCCGCAGCCGCGCATGTGCAACACGTACATGCCCGCCGGACAGTCGACATTCGAAGAGATCGTTGCATCGACCAAACGCGGCATCTACGCCAAAGCATTCGGCGGCGGACAAGTGGAGATCAGCCGCGGCGATTTCGTGTTCATGGTGGCCGAAGGCTACCTCATCGAGAACGGCAAGATTACCGCGCCGGTGAAGAACGCGACCATCGTGGGCAACGGTCCCGACGTGATGACGAAGGTCGTCGCAGTCGGCAACGATCTGCACCTTGCGAACCGCCACTACACCTGCGGAAAGGGCGGGCAATACGTTCCCGTCGGCGTCGGCATGCCCACCGTAAAAATTTCCGCCATCACCGTTGGAGGATCTAATGTTTCCTAACCGGTGCGGCGCCCACGGGGAACGCGTATGTTAGCAGAAACATTGAGGCGCCTTGAGATCGTGGGGGCCCCATCTCCGATGGCCGTTCCTACTGCACATCGTGTGCGGAACGGCAGGCTCACATCCTGTTCGCTCGGGGGCGCGGAGGCTAGGCCGCAGCGCCTTCGGAACGGAGGATCTAATGTCGGCTGAGATTACCGCCGCCGACAATACGCAGGCGCTGGAGTTTGCGCAGTTCGCGGTCGACGCGGCGCTGCGCGCCGGCGCGACGCAAGCCGAGGCAACCGTCTCCGTCAACGATCGATTCTCGACCGAAGCGCGCGATCGCGCGGTGACGAAACTCGAACAGTCCACGGGCCGATCTCTGCATCTGCGCGTGTTCGTCGACGGGCGCAAGGCGACGCTCGCGACGTCCGATTTCGATCCCGATCATCTCGGCGAAGCGGTGGCTACCGCCGTTTCACAGGCTCGCTACGTGGCAACAGATCCATATGCCGCATTGCCGGAACGAGCGTCGGGCGTGACTGGTGACGATCGCGATTTGGACTTGTTCTCGGAAGACGTCGCGCGGCGTGAAGCGCAGGCGAAGATCGATGAAGCGCTGGAACTCGAGTCGCGCATCCGCGCGCTCGACCCGCGCATCACCAACAGCAACGGTGCACACGTCGGTGACACCGTCAGTACCACGGCACTGGCCAATTCGAACGGCTTTGCCGGTGCGTACCGTTCGACGCGCGTACATCGCTCGGTCAGTCCCGTCGCGCTCGACGGACAGGCCAAACGCACCGGTTCGTACGGAACGGCCGCGCGCCGGCTGTTCGATATGGAAGACGCGCTTACGGTCGCGAAAAAAGCCGTCGAGCGCACCGTCATGCTTTTCGGCGGTCGCAAACCGCAAACGATGCGCATCCCGGTAATTTTCGAACGCGACGTAGCGGCATCGGTTCTCTCCGACGTATTCTCTGCGCTGAGTGCCTCGAACGTTGCCATCGGCAACTCCTGGCTTGCCGAACGCGTCGGCTCGCGCATCGGCAGCGATCTCGTCAACATCGTCGACGACGGTACCCTCCCGGGGCTTCTCGGTTCCTCGCCGTTCGACGGCGAAGGTGTACCGACGCAGCGTACGGTGATCTTCGAGCACGGAACGCTGCGCACGTTTCTTTACGATACGTATTATGCGCGCAAACTCGGCGCGCGTTCCACCGGAAACGGCAGCGGCGGTGGAGTCGCTCCGAACAATTTGTACCTCGAACCCGGGAAGCAATCGCTGGAAGCAATTATCGCATCGACGCCGCGGGGCATTCTGGTGATGGACACGATCGGCTTTGCCACCGAACACGCGAGCGGAACGTACAGCCGCGGCGCGCGCGGGCTCTACATCGAAAACGGCGAGATCGCATATCCGGTCGAGGAATTCACGATTGCGGCAAGCTTCCCCGAGATGCTCGCCGCGGTGGACGCCGTCGCGAACGACCTGCGGTTTGATGCCGGAGTCGTGTCACCGTCGTTCCGGGTCGCGGAAATGACCGTGAGCGGCGACTAGCGAAGCCGCCGTCATGCCGAACATAGGAATCAGCTTTACCCTCATCATGCGGCTGGAAATGCCGAACAGTCCCGGCGCGTTCAATCAACTCGCGGCGGCAATCGGCGATGCCGGCGGCGTGATTTCGGCCGTCGACATGCGCTCGGTAACGAAGTCGCAAGTCGTGCGAGACGTCACGGTGAACGTGAGTTCCGACGTGATCGGCAAAGCCGTACGCGAAGCGGTTGAAGCGCTCGAGGGCGTTACGACGGTCAGCGCTTCGGACAGCACGTTCCTAGCGCATTTGGGCGGCAAGATTCAAGTCGAGCCCAAGATTCCCGTGAAAACGCGGCAAGATCTCTCCACGGTGTATACGCCTGGCGTTGCGCGAGTCTCGATGGCCATTGCGGCGGATCCGGCGAAAGCGTTCAATCTGACGATCAAACGGAATTCGGTTGCCGTCGTTTCCGACGGTACGGCCGTGCTGGGACTGGGCGACATCGGTCCGCTCGGCGCACTTCCCGTGATGGAAGGAAAGGCGATGCTGTTCAAGCAGTTCGCCGGCATCGACGCGTTCCCGATTTGCCTTGATACCAAAGACGTCGACGAGATTGTGGAAACGGTGCTGCGTATCGCGCCCGTCTTCGGCGGCATAAATTTGGAAGACATCTCCGCGCCCCGCTGCTTCGAAGTGGAACGGCGCCTCATCGAAGCGCTCGACATTCCGGTCATGCACGACGATCAGCACGGAACCGCCGTGGTTATTTTGGCGGCGCTCATCAACGCGGCGAAGGTCGTCGGCAAAGAACTGACCGACTTGCAGATCGTCGTCGCGGGCAGCGGTGCTGCGGGCACGGCCACGATAAAAATGCTGCTCGGCGCCGGCGTGCGCGACGTCATTCCCGTCGACCGCGCGGGAGCCATCAATCGCAGCGACCGGTACGAAAACTCGCATTGGCGCTGGCTGGCCGAGCACACGAATCGTGAGAACCGCAAGGGAACGCTGCACGACGTGCTGCGCGGCGCGGACGTGTTCATCGGCGTGTCGGCGCCGGGCATCCTGCAGGTCGACGACATCCACTTGATGGGACGGGACCCCATCGTGTTCGCGATGGCCAACCCCACGCCGGAAATCATGCCCGACGCTGCCGCGGGGCACGTGGCGGTCATTGCCACCGGTCGTTCGGACTTTCCGAATCAAGTCAACAACCTGCTGGCGTTCCCCGGCATCTTCCGGGGCGCGCTCGATGCCCGCGCCAGCCGCATCACCGAAAAAATGAAGCTGGCGGCGGCCCATGCCATTGCGTCCATCGTCACCGAGGACGAGCGCAGCCCCGAGTACATCATTCCGAGCGTTTTTGATACGCGTGTCGTGGAGGCGGTGGCCAAAGCGGTGGCCGCGGCCGCTGTTGAGGAGGGTGTTGCGCGCCGACAATTGGTATTGTCCGAAGGGGAAGATATCACCGCAGCGACATAGGGACCTAAAAAGGAGAGGTATGCCGCAGGCCAAGATTCTCGTTATCGAGGACGACGAAGACATCGCCAAACTCGAGCAGACCGTGCTCGAACGCGCCGATTATGAAGTAAAGGTGACCGGTTCGGGCGCCGAGGGCTTGGAACTGGCCGAGTCCTATAAGCCCGATGTCGTGATCCTGGACATCGGTTTGCCGGACATTTCCGGTTTGGACGTGTGCACGTCGCTGTCGAACTCCAACAACGCCTTCGTGCTGATGGTCAGCGGCCATTCGCGCGAGCAGGACGTGCTGCTCGGTTTGGGCCTGGGCGCGGACGACTACATCACCAAGCCGTTCTCCGGTAACGAACTGGTCGCGCGCGTTGCCTCGTTCTTGCGCCGCCGCGAGAAGTACCTCGAAAAGAAAGAAGATGCGGGCGTTCTGCAAGTCGGCACCTCGAAACTGGTGCGCGACTTCCATACACTCAACAACGACGGTAAGAGCGTCTCGCTCACGGCGCTCGAGTTCCGGCTGCTGTGGTTCCTGGCCGAAGCCGAAGGCCGGCTGCTCACGCGCGCGCAGATTTTGGAACACGTGTGGAACGATACGTCGGGCGTTCCCACGCGCGTCGTGGACGTACACATCGCCGCGCTGCGCAAGAAACTCACCGAGGTCGGAGCGCCGGTGGAGATCGCAAGCGTGCGCGGCATCGGTTATCGGCTCGATACGAAGTAATAACGGTGCGGTTTGTCCGCACCGGTTGAGTGCCGATGGCATTTGACGTAAAACTCGAATCGGCCGATCCCCGGCCGCTGTACGTGCAGATCGCCGATCAGATCGTCGAGGCCATCGAATCGGATCGCTTGCAGCCGGGAGATCGTCTGCCGGCGATGCGCGATCTCGCGCGCGAACTGAATTGCGCGCTCGTTACCGTTTCGCAAGCATACGAACTGCTCACCGCGCGCGGACGCACGACCTCGCGTGTGGGCAAGGGCACGTTCGTCGCGCAGGGACCGCCGGCGGCCGAGCCGTTCGCACGGCGCTGGGAGCCCGATCTCGGACGCCTGGCGCGCGCGGAGCGCATGGAAGGCGTCATCGAGCAGCTCACGCGCGCCGGTGCGCCGGGAAGCATTACGCTCGCGTCCGGGCATCCGGCGCCGGAAACGTTTCCGCTTGCGGACTTCGCGCGCGCGTTCCATCGCACGCTGCTAGAAGATCCGCCGCAGCTCATGCAGTACCGCGCCGCAAGCGGCGATCCGGATCTCTGCCAAACGCTTGCGGGGCTGCTGCGCACGCGCGGGTGCACCGCCGGTGCCGACGACATCATCGTGTGCTCGGGCGCGCAGCAGGCAGCCGATTTGGTGGCGACTGTGCTGCTCGAATCGCGCAGTGTCGTTGCTGCGGAAAGCCCGACGTACTCCGGAACGCTCGGCGTGTTCGACGCGCGCGGCGTAACGTACGTCGAAATTGCGAGTGACGTCGACGGCGTGCGTCCCGACGACGTGGAGCGCGTATTCAGCGAGTATCGTCCGCGGCTGCTCTACATCAACCCCATCGCGCAGAACCCGACGGGAGCCGTGCTCCCGCAGCGGCGCGCCAAACATATCGTCGCGCTCGCACGGCGTTACGACGTCGTGCTGCTCGAAGATCAAACCGGCTGGCAACTCACGTACGACGCGGCAGCGCCGCCGCCGCTTGCCGCGTTCGATACCGACGGGCGCGTCATCGTGATGGAAAGCTTGTCGAAGTCGATCTTTCCGGCGCTGCGCATCGGGTATCTGTATTGCAAGGGCGCGCTCGCGGACGCACTGGAACTGGCGAAAGCGCGTACCGACGTGTTTACCTCGACGCTCACGCAGCGCGCGCTTTGGCGGTTCATGAACAGCCCCGCATACGCGCGTCACCTGCGATCCGCGCGCAGCCTGTATTTGGAGCGCCGCAACGCGTTCATCGACGCGCTCTCCCAATACGTTCCCTGGGCGGACGTGCGTCCGCCGGCAGCGGGCTTGAACGTGTGGCTGCCGTTGCCGCAGCGCATATCCACGCAAGCGGCGTTCGACGCGTGCGCGCGGCAAGGCGTACTCGTGATGCCTTCGGAGCCGTTTTATCCCACGCGCCAAGGGCCGCCCGCGCTGCGATTGTCGTTCGGGCACCTCGCCGTCGAAGAAGCGCAAGAAGGCGTGCGCCGTCTTGCCGTCGCGCTCGGCAAGCTACGGAGCGACTGAAGCTTCGCAAACGGGTATACGGCAGGCATGGAGTTCGTGTCGAAACAGCAGACGTACGAAGCAACGCGCAAACTGCTCCTTGAAAACGCCGCACGGCTGAGCGATCCCAACATCGAGGACGTTGCGCGCAACATGCAGATGGACGGCGATCATTCGCGGATGCCTGCGCTCTATCAACGCTTCCTCGATACGATTACCGCCGATCCGCTGGAGCCGCAAGACGCGCTGGCAGCTGCGGCGGAATTCATGGAAAAGAACGTCGACGCGCAGGATAAACCGCAAGTCGCAGACCTGATTCGTGTCGCGAAGACCACGGCCGACGATCCCGAAAAGGGCGACACCGGTTTGTGGAACCACTGGATCGAGTTGCTGGCTTCCGTCTAAAGTCTCGAGGACGAGCGAGCCCCCGGCAGGGGCGGCCCGTCGCACGTCCGTAACGCCTCGTACGTGAAGTTGCGAGGTATCACTGCAGCAGCGCTGGCTATTGCGCTTTTGGGCGCGGCTCCGCTCCCCACGATCTACACCGCACCCGCGGGCTCGCGCCCGGCCGGTGCACCGCATGCCTCACGTCCCTACGACGTGATTCTGCCCAACGGCCGCACTGCGTCGCCCGTCGGCAAAAGCATTGCCGTGGGCAAGAACGCGCTCGGGGTTGCGATGACGCCGGACGGCCGGTATGCCGTCGTCAGCACCGGCGACGAGCGCGACGGTTACACGCTCGTTGTGGCGAACGCGTCCACCATGGCCGTCACCGACGTCTATCGTGCGGACGGCGATTCATTTTTCTTGGGCGTGCAGGCGCTCAAAGACCCCGCCGCGCCTTCGCGCACGCTGGTGCTCGCCGCCGGCGGTCCGAGCAACAAAATCTATTTTTTCGAAATGGACGCCCGAGGCAAACTGCATCAGAGCAGCGCACCGCTGGCGATGCCGGTTGCGTCCGATCCGCGCTTTGCGAACGACAAGCACGCGTTTCCCGGATCGATTGCGCTCTCGACCAATCATCGCGTCGCGTACGTCGTGAACAATCTCGCGAACACCGTAACCGCTATCGACTTGCGTAAACGGGCAATCATGCACAGCGCGCCGGTGGGATACTTTCCGTGGGGTGCGGCGGTGGCTGGCCATCGGTTGTACGTAACGGACCCCGGCTTGATGCTTTACGGTACGTTGCCGCGTCCCGTGCAGTATCCGCAGTTCGCGAACGTGCCGTTCGCGCCGAACTCCGCCTCGGCGCTGACCAGCATACCGCTTTCGGCAAATGGCGACGTCTCGGGCCGCGGCGGCATCTCGTCGACGCGTATGGACGTTGCACCCGACGGCGTCCAGAACGTCGGCGGCGCGCACCCGTCCGCGATTGCCGTTTCGAAGGACGGACGCTATGCATATGTCTGCATGACGAACGTCGATCGCGTCGCGATCGTCAGCCTGCTCGGCATTCCGCGCGTCGTCGGCGGCTTGCAACTGCGCTTGTTCGACAAGGCGCCGTACGGCACGCAGCCGGACGCCATCGTGCGCAGTCCCGACGGAAAGCGTCTGTACGTTGCGCTTGCGGGCATGAACGCGGTTGCCGTTTTGGACTCTACCGATCCGCGCAAACTGCATCGCCTCGGCCTGATTCCGACGGGCTGGTATCCGAGCGCGCTGGCGATTTCGCCAACGGGACGTTACATCTACGTTGCGAACGCGAAGGGCAACGCGCGCTCGGCGACGCTGCAGCGGATCGACATGCACAAGCTGCCGCTGGAGAAGACCACGATTTCCGCGCTGCGGTACCTGCGCGTTCCGCGTCGCGCGGCCCAAAATCCGATCGTCCCGCCGCTGCGTTCGCTGCAGCGCAGCACCGTCATCAAACACGTCGTATTTATCTTGCAAGAAGACAAAACGTACGATTCGGTATTGGGCGATCTTACCGACGGGCAAGGGCACTACTACGGCGTGGGCGATCCGTCGCTGGTTTCGTTTGGTGCGAGCGTAACGCCGAATCTGCACGCGCTCGCGCGCGAGTTCGGCCTGGCAACGAACTTCTACGCGGATGCGCAGTATTCTGGCGCCGGACATCAGGTCGCCGCGGGTGGCATCGCGACGGCGTACACCGAGAAGGTGATCGATCCGAACGAGGATCCGGAAGATTATCCGCGTTCAGGTTATCTCTTCAACGCGCTTGCTCGCAGCAGTTTGAGTTATCGCGACTACGGCGAACTGCTGCAGGTTTCAGGATACGCTGCGCAATCCGCATCCGATCCGGCCGACGATGCTTCGCCCACGAGCGGGCTTGGGGGGACGTATGCGTTGAACGTGCCGGCGCTGGGAGCGCTGAGCGGACACGTCGATTTGAACTATCCCGCATGGAATCTGCGCATACGCGACGTGCGGCGCGCAAAAGAATTCATCCGCGACTACACCGATCTCGAACAGCGCAACGCGGTGCCGGACTTCACCTGCATCTGGCTGCCCAACGATCGCGGCGGCACGGGGCCCGGCATTCCGCCGCTCGCCGAGCAAGTCGCCGACGGCGATCGCGCCTTGGGCATGATCGTCGATTTCCTCACGCACCAGCCGGCATGGACTTCCACGGCGATTTTCATTACGCCGGACGACGCGCAAGGCGGGCGCGATCACGTGGATGAACACCGTACCTACGCCATCGTGGTCTCACCGTATGCCAAACGCGGGTACACGGGCAACGCGCATCTCTCGACGGTGAGCATCCTGAAAACCGAGGAAGAATTGCTCGGCCTGGCGCCGCTCTCGCTGGGTGATTTGCTCGCGACCGACATGTCGGGCTTTTTTACGGCCACGCCGAACCTCACGCCGTTCAGTGCCATCCCCGTGGCCGCGCAGACCGCCGCGCAGCCGGGACCAGGCAGCGCGCGGCGCACTCGATAATTAGAAGACTGGAAATGACCGACACACTGACCTACGGACCGCGCCTGGTGGCGCAGCCGACCGGCGCCCTGCGGGCCGCCGTCCTCGTCGCCCCGACACCGTCTATCGAAAACGCGCGCCCGCTGCACGGGGAGTTGAACGCGATCTATCCGCGTGCCCGCGCACAGCAAGAGATTTTAGCCAAGACACTGCGCTATTTCGGCTGCGAAGTCACCGTGCTGGAATCGCAGAGCACAGACCCGTACGCGTGCGCGGTCGCCGACGCCGCGACCGTATTTGAAAACGGCGCGGTGATGATGCGTCCGGGCTCGATGACGCGGCGTCCCGAAAGCGCCTGGCTGGAAGCGCAGTTCGTGCAGCGCGACATTCCCATCGCGGGCCACGTGGCGTCGCCCGGTTTGCTGGATGGTTCCGACGTGCTGCTCATCGGGCGCACCGCATTCATCGGCGTGAGCAAACGCAGCAACGCACTCGGCCGCAGCGGTTTTGCGCAGATCGCCAAAGCGCACGGCTTTGCCGTTCGCGAAGTGGAGTTGCGCGAACCCTCCGCCCCGCTTCGCGCGCTCGCCGGTGCCGTTTCGGCGGATTCGGTCGTGCTCGCCCCGCAGAGCAGCATCGATCATCGCGCGTTCGACGGGTTCACGATATTCACG
>JBKPMZ010000124.1:0-2052 GCA_046732415.1 Vulcanimicrobiota bacterium | reverse complement strand
GGTCTTTTGCGTCCAACCCGCTGTTTTTGCCGTCGTGTAGAGGTTGTCGAGCACGTAGCCGGAGCTGTCGAGCAAGTCGGCTTCCTGATATGCGTACGTCGTGCTCGTTTCGTTGGTGCCTTGGTAAATCCAGAACGTGATCTTGCCGCCCGAAGGCACTTTGATTTGCTGGCACAGTCCCGCGTCGCCGTTGATCTCCGGCTTGGAAACGTTGCCGTCTTTCTGCGAGTACTTTCCGGTGTGCGGACGCCACGTGCCGATGCCGGCGTTTACCGAGCCGCACTGTTGCCAATAGGTGTAACCGCCCGACTCGAAGCCGCCGTCGGCGAGATTGCCGTTTGCGTCCATCGTATGGCGGCTGGAACTTTGCGGCACGTCGACATGGCGTTTTCCCGCTGGCGCCGCGTGCCGGCCCACGTCCTGCGGAGAAGGCACGGTGGAAGTCGAGCCGCTGTTGCATGAGGCGACCGCGACTGCCATGAGCGCGGCGAAAAGGACCCGTAGAGATTTCACAATATCCCTCCCGAGAATAGCAGCGATGTACTCACCCTAAGATGGAAGCGGCGCCTTAGCAATATGGCAATGCTACATAGAGGCGAAACGCATTTAGTACAAATGTCATGAAAGCAGTACGTTTACACGAGATCAGCGGCCCGCAGAGCCTGACGATCGAGGATGTTCCGCAGCCGCAGCCGCAGCCCGGTGAAACGCTCGTGCGCATTCGCGCCGCTGCGCTCAATCATCGCGACGTCTTCATCACGCAAGGGCTCTATCCCAATATCACGTTGCCGTGCATTCTCGGCGCGGACGGCGCCGGCGAAACGGACGGAACCGCTGTGGTCATCGACCCAACCATTGGCTGGGGTGAGGACGAGCGCGTGTGGAGTTTGGACGCACGTGTGCTCGGCGTACCGCGCGACGGAACCTTCGCGCAATACGTGTGCGTGCCCAAAGAAAACGTCCACGACAAACCCGAACATCTCACCTTTGAAGAAGCGGCGGCGCTGCCGCTGGCGGGCGTTACGGCATTTCGCGCGACGTTCACGCGCGGTGAACTGCGTTCCGGAGAAACGCTGCTCGTCACCGGCATCGGCGGCGGCGTGCAAACTTTTGTGCTCCTCTACGCAAAAGCGGCGGGCGCGCGCGTGATCGTAACGTCTTCGAGCGACGAGAAACTGGAGCGCGCGAAAGCGCTTGGCGCAGACATCGCCGTGAATTACAAGTCGGATCCGGATTGGCACAAGACGCTGCGCAAAACCGCAGGCGCGATCGACATGATCGTGGATTCGGCCGGCGGTGATACCTTTGCCAAAGCGACGTCAATCGTGCGCCCGGGCGGGCGCGTCGTCACATACGGCGGTACGAGCGGCGATGCGAAGATCCGCATGTTCCCGGTCTTTTGGAATCAAATCGACATCCGCGGCAGTTCGATGGGAAGCCCTGCGGATTTTCGTGCGATGCTGGAATTCGTCTCAAAGCACCGGATCAAACCGGTCATCGATCGCGTCTATGCGATGAGCGACGTCGTTGCCGCGGCGCAGCGCATGAACGAAGCCGGCCAGTTCGGCAAAATCATCCTCAGCGTGTCACCCTGACACCCGCGCGTACTCGCGAATCGTATCCAGCCGCAGCATCGAGCCGAGTTCTTCCTCGACCGTGCGCGCGTGCTCCTCGCCGACGATCGTCTTCCATTCCGGATTGAGAATTGCGTGCTCGTCGCGCGTCATCGCGCGGTTCAGCGCATGAGATTGAATCTGGCCTTCCTGTTCCAGCGCAATGAGATACGCGAGCAGTTGGCGAGCCGCCGCGGGCCATAAAATCGGATTGGTTTCCCGGTAAATCGTGCGAACCAACTCCGGAATCGTGAGCGGTCCGTTTGCGAGCGTCGTGAGAATTTCTTGCTGCCGCGAGGTTCGGTGCGCGATGTATTCGCGTAGTTTTTTCTGTGGATCGCGGACCGGCTCGCCGTGGCCGCCGAAGATCGTTGTAGCGTCCGGGAAGCAATCGAGCATGCGCTGCAAGGTGTGCTGATACGGGCGCATGGCGCCGTTA
>JBKPMZ010000123.1:0-16116 GCA_046732415.1 Vulcanimicrobiota bacterium | reverse complement strand
CCATTGGACCGCCGGGCGCACCGAGAAGATCGCGGCTTTCGCCGGCTGATAGTGCTGCAGCGGCGTGATGTCGTCGAGGATGTAGAGGCCGCGCCCGTGCGTGGCAACGAGCAGGTCGTTCATATCCGGCTGCACGCGAATATCTCGAACGGAGGTTGCGGGCAGATTGCTGCTCACGTTGCGCCAGTGCGCGCCGCCGTCGAACGATGCCCATAAGCTTCGCTCCAGGCCTGCATAGACGATGCGCGGATTGTTCGGGTCCTGGCGAACGCTGCGCACTTCTTGACCGCGCGGCAGTCCCGAGGCGATATCGCTCCAATGCGCTCCGAAGTCGTGCGTTGCGAACACCTGCGGCGTGCGGTCGCCGACCATGTGCAGATCGTACGCGGCATACAGGGTTCCGGCGTCGTGTTTCGATGCGGAAAGTGATGCGAAGCGGCCGAGCGCAGCCGCGCCGGCCGCGTGAAGAACGGCCGGTGGTGTAACGTTGCGCCAATGCCTGCCGCCGTCGAGCGTAAGTTGCACCACACCGTCGTCCGTGCCCACCCACAGTTCGCCCTTGCGCACCGGCGATGGCGCGATGTAGAGAATGGTATCAGACGTTTCCGCGCCGGTGACGTCGAGCGTGATGCCGCCCGTCGACACTTGGCGCGCACGATCGTTGCGAGTGAGATCCGGGCTGATCTGCTTCCAGTGGTAGCCGCGATCGGTCGTCGAGAACACGACATTGCCGGCGGTGTACGCAATGTGCGGATTGAACGGGTCGAACGCGATGGGCGTTTCCCAATTGAATCGGTACTTCAAATCCTTCGGATCGACCGCGTTCTGATCGCGCAGGTACGGCGAGACGACGCGCGATTCGTCGGTACGCAGGTCGATGATCTCCATGTCGCCCGCGAAGTTCCCGCCGCCGCTGGAGAGCCACACGTAGCGCGAGTCGGACGGGTCGGGCACGACCCACGTGCCGTCGCCGCCGCCCATGCTGTGCCAGTCGCTCGAACTGATGTAACCGCCACTCAGCGCATTGTTCGGCGCGCACCACACGCCGTTGTCCTGCAGCGGCGCGCATACGTGATACGGATGGTCGCGATCGTAGCCCACGTGATAGAGCTGCGCGATCGGCAAGTTGTGCGGCATTTGCCACGTCGCACCGTCGTCGAACGAGAACGACGGGCCGCCGTCGTTGCCTTCGATGATGCGTTTGGCGTCGGCCGAGATCCACATCGCGTGATTGTCGCCGTGTACGCCGCGCGCGCCAATCTTCCACGTCTTTCCGCCGTCGTTGCTGACGGCGACGTGTACGGAGAGCGTCCACAGGTGATTTTCGTTCGTGGGATCGACGAAGACGTGGGTGTAGTAGAACGGGCGCTCGTCGATGAGCGTGTCGCTGCTGACCATTTGCCACGTGGTTCCGCCGTCGTCACTGCGCCACAGCAAGCCCTGCTTCGATTCGATGAGCGCATAAACGCGTTTATCGTTTGACGGAGCGATCGCGACGCCGATGCGACCGGTTGCACCGGCCGGCAGTCCGTTGCCGCTCAAACGCTGCCAGGTCGCGCCGAAGTCCGTCGATTTGTAGAGCCCGCCTTGCGTGCCGCCGCTTTCCGAACTCCAGCCCGTGCGGCGATACGGCCACATGCCCGCGAACACCACGCCCGGTGCTTTGCGCGAAGCGTCCATGTCGGAAACGCCCGTGCGCGCATCTAGGTACAGCGTCTTCTTCCACGATTTGCCGCCGTCGGCGGTGCGGTACATGCCGCGATCGCTCGAATCGGCGAACGGGTCGCCGGAGACGCCGACCAGCACGGTGTTCGAATCGCGCGGATCGATTTCGATTTTCGACACGAGCGCATTTCGCAGCGACAGCACGTGCTGCCACGTTTTGCCGCCGTCCGTCGTGTGATACACGCCGTCGCCCACCATGACGTCGTTGCGCGGCGCAGCCTCGCCGGTGCCGACCCACACACTATTGACGTTAGCCGGATCGATTGCAATCGCACCGATCGACTGCACGTCTTGCTTGTCGAATACCGGTTGCCACGATTGTCCGGCGTTCGTGGTTTTCCACACGCCGCCGCCCGCCGCACCCGCGTAGTACAGCGACGAATCCGCGTCCGTACCGGCCACCGCGCCCAACCGCCCGCCCGAGACTTGCGGACCGAGACTGCGAAAACGCAGTTGATCGAAGATGCCTGGCGCAGGTGTCGGATTTGCGGCATAGGCGATGCTGGGCACGCACAACATCGCGCCGAGAACGGAAAACAGCAGTCGACGCATGACGCGATCTTTTATGTAAAGCCTCCGCGCGCCTGTGGCTTGTGTGCCAGGAGCGCGTCGCCGGCGCATGAATCGGTGCGCGTGGCGCATCTGCGGCTCTTTGGACATCCGGTCATCGAGCAAGACGGTACGCGCGCGCCGATCGGCGTGCCGCCAAAAGGCATCGTGCTGCTCGCCCTGATTGCTGCGAATGCGGCGCGCCCGCTCTCGCGTGAATTCCTCGCGGAGACGTTATGGCCGGCGCTGCCTGCGGCGGATGCGCGAGCGAATCTCCGCCGTCACCTTCACCTGCTGACAAAAGCGCTACGCGAGCGTGTCTTCTTGCTGACGCCGCGCAGCGTGCAGTGGAATACGGCATGCAAGACCGTCACGGACGTCGTGCAATTCGACGACCTTGCGGAGCATGACGCGGTCGGTGCGGTCGAGGCGTACGGCGGCGATCTGTGTGCGGGCATAGATGATGATTCGCTGCATGCGCTGCGCGCGCGCTATCGTGCGCGCTATGATGCTCTGCTGTCCGGACTGCTCGAAAACGCGCAGCGTTCCCGTGACGATGACCGGCTCGAACGATATCTGGCGCGTGCGATCGCGGACGATCCGCTCGACGAGCGGGCGGTGCGCGCACTCATCTCGCTGCGGCTCGAGCGCGGCGACCGCGCGGGAGCGCTGCGGGAATACCACGCGCTGGCCGACCGCCTGCGCGGCGAACTCGGCGTCGAACCGGACGCGGAAACCACGCAACTCTACGGCGAGATGACGACCGGCGATGAAGTGCCGGCGACGCCCAACAATCTACGTGCGCCCGCGACAACGTTCGTCGGACGGGAACGGGAACTACAGGCGCTCGCGCAAGCGCTGCAAACACATCGCATCGTGACCATTACGGGTCCTGGCGGCGCGGGAAAGTCGCGTCTGGCGCTGCGCTGTGCGTTTACGATGCTGAGCGCCTATGCGGACGGCGTGTGGATGCTGGAATTGGAACACGCATCCAACGAATCGGAGATTTGGGAGCGCATCGCCGAAGCAGTCGACGTACCAGGCGGCGATCGCAGTGCGGTCTGTTCGCGTTTGGCACGCGGGCGCACGCTCGTCGTACTGGACACGTGCGAACACGTGCCGCACGCGGCACGCACCATCGCCGAGGAACTTACGAGCCGCACCAATGCTACCGTACTGGCGACAAGCCGCCGGCAATTGCACGCCGCCGGTGAATCCGTTATCGCAATCGGCGCGCTGGAAACCGAAACCGCATACCGCTTGTTTTTGGAACGTGCGATCGCGGTGAACCCGTCGTTCCACGTCGAGGGCAAGCACGATGTCCTCGTACAGGAACTGCTCGATCACGTCGACCGCTTACCGCTCGCCGTAGAGCTGATCGCCTCGCGCGCCAACGTACTGACGATCGATGGGATGCAAAAGCGTCTGCACGCCGCGATGCGCATCGACGAAACGATCGCGTGGAGTTACGATCTGCTGCCAGACGGCGCGCGCGCCGTGTTCCAATGGGCGAGCGTCTTTCGTACACCGTTTACCGTGGATGACGTTGCCGGCGTGTACGACGGCGCGCGCAGCGTAGTGGAGGCGGCGCTGTCGGAATTACGCGAAGCCTCGCTGCTTTCCGTCGGCGTGGACCACGGCGTTATGCGCTACCGCTTGCTGGAGATGACGCGAACTTTCGCCGACAGGCGCTTGGACGAGCACGGCGAGCGAGATGCGGCTATTCGCGCGCACGCAGAGCACTTTGCAAGACAGGCGGATGCGCTGGCAGCACTCGCGGATGATGCGTACGGGCGCCAACTGGATCGCGTGGTTGCGCGCATGCCCGACTTTCTGTGGGCGCTCGAACAGTGCGCGCGTTACGCTTGGATCGATTGCGCGCTGCAGCTGCTCGAGGGCCTTGGGCGGTGCGCCACGCGCAAACGCTTCGTCAATGAATTGCTGCATGCAGCGGTTTGCGTGCTCAATGCGGCGCACGGCGTGCAGCCGCGACTGCACCGCCTTGCCGGCATGTTCGCGTCGCTTTCCGGCAAGCATCAGATGGCGATGCAGCACCTGCAGCAGGCGCGCGAAGCATACGAAACGCTGCGCGACGAGCCGCGCCTGTGCGATACGATCGGCGGTCTGGCGATCTCCGCGTACGGGCTGGGCCGTTACGACGAAGCCGAGCGGCTATTCATCGAAGTTCGCGAGCGCAGCGAGCGCATCGGCGATACGCGCCTGCTCAGCAAAACGCTCGGCCGGCTTGGAACGCTGTATCTGGGGCGCGGCGATTTTCAGCGCGCGTACGATCTGCTGCTGGTTGCGGTTCCGCTCTTGCGCGAACTGGGGGAATTACACCAATTCGGCATTTCGCTGAAGAACCTCGCCGTCGCGGCGCACTACAGCGGGAACTTTCGCGAGGCGATCCGTTTGGCGAACGAATTACTCGAACTGCCCGGCGCGACGAGCGACGTTTCGCTGCACGCGATGCTGCTCTGCCTGCGCGGCAATGCCGAACGTGAACTTGGCGACGTGCGCGCGGCACTGCGTTCGCAACGTGCGGCATGCGACCTGTTCCCGCAGCTCGGCGATACCGCGGACTACGCGGAATCGGTGGAAGATATCGTCACCACGTTCGCGGCCGCCGGCGAGCACGAAGCCGCCGCGCGACTCTTAGGTTACGCCGATGCGGTACGTGAACGTATCGGCACGCCCGTCAACCCGGGACTGCGTTTGTACTACGACTTGACGCTCGAGCGGCTCGATAGCGCGCTCGGAGCGCGCGCGGAGAGTGTGCGCCGCGAAGGGCGGCTGCTAACGCCGGACGATGCACTCGCGCTCATGGTAAAGACCGGCGAATCACTCGATCGACGAATTGCGCAATCAGATCCCCGTCTTGCTGCAAGCGCGGCGCCAGCCACGCTCGCTGCGCGGGGCACGTGAGTTCACCAAGTTCCAGCACGAGGCCCGCGTCTTGGGTGTGCACTTGGCGGAATCCGTAATAGTCGCGCAGATTCCTCGTGAAATTGTCCGGCCGGAAATGGAACGGAATTACCGCGCCGTACATGCTGCGCCACAGATCCGCTGCGGGCTTCGACGCATCGAGGTGATAGCCGATTGACGCGCCGCTCGTGCACGGACGCGACGTACCGTCGAAGTGTATGAAAATGGCCGCTTTTACATCGTACTCGCCATCGAAATCCGCGGGTTCGCGCGCAACGCTGTAGCCCATTTCCCGGAGTTTGCGCGTTGCTTCGTCGGCGACGATGGGCGTCCACGCACGCTCGCCGGCGGTGCCGAGATTGCAGTGATGTTTCGGGAAATGCGCGCAACTTTCCGGGCGCCCTTCATGCCCTGCGGAGATGAGGACGTCGTAATGGAGCAGCGCGGCAAGAACCAGATGCAGCATCGCGCTGGTTGTTCAAGACGTGCGCGCGGTATCCCCTAGCGCGCTATTCGTATCGTATTGCAGACGCAGGCTGAATCTTCGCCGCGCGAACCGCGGGAACGAGCGATGCGACAACGACCGCCGCGAGCGTAAGTGCGACGACGCTTGCGAAGGTGGCCGGATCGAGCGGCGAGGTTTGGAAGAGCAGTACCGAAAGAAAACGCCCGAAGAGTGCCGCGACGATGACGCCGAGCGCGACGCCGATGCCGGTTTGCAGCAACGCCCCCCGCACGACATCGCGCAGCACGTCGCTCGCGCGCGCACCGATCGCTTGCCGAATACCGAATTCTTGCGTACGGCGCTCGACGCTGTACGCGGTCACCGCATACACGCCGGCGAGTGCGAGAATGAGCGCCAAAATCGCCAGGATTCCGAACAGCAGCATTGCCGCTTGCGATCGCACCGCATCCTGCGCGAGTAGTTCGCCGTAACTCTGCGCGCCTGGCTCGGCGACGGTTGGATCGATACGCGCAAACGCTGCGGCGGCGGCTTGCGCAAGCGGAAAGTGCGCTGACTTGGTTCGCACGGCGTAAAACAGCACCAGTGGGATCTGTTCTGCGGGAACGTACAACTGTGGCTCGGGCAAGCGCGAGAATGACGAGCGCGTATTTCCGACGACGCCGACGATTCGCTGCGGGACGGCCTTCGTCGGCGTGAACGGAGTGAGCGCAATCTGCTTGCCCACGACGTCGGTCGTGCCGAAATAGCGTATCGCGAATGCCTGGTTTACGATTGCCGTGGACGCGTTCGGCGAGGCGTCCTGTGTGTTGAAATCGCGCCCGCCGGCAATGGGAATTTGCAGCGTGCGAAAATATCCCGAACTGATGGCGTTGGTGGTCACCGTGGCGTGCGGATCCGGGCGCCCGGGTATGGTAAACGCACGCGGGTAGCTGTTGAATTCGAACGGCAAGATGATTGCCGCTGCCGCATCGGTTACGCCGGGAGTCGAACGCAGTGCGTCCAGGGCGCGATGGGAAAACGCCGTCACGCTCGCGGCGCTAGTGTATTTGTTGTACGGCAAACTTACGGTCAATACCGAAAGATTGCGCGGGTTAAAGCCCAGGTCGACGTGCGTAAGCGCGACGAAACTGCGCAAAACCAAACCTGCGCTGACCACGACGGCGACTGCGAGCGCGACTTCGGTAATGACGAGCACCGCGCGCACGCGCCTTCCCGCGCTGCGATCTCCGCTTCTTCCGGCACTTTTCAGTGCGGCGGTCAATTCGTCGCGCCGGGCGAAGACCGGCAGCAGACCCGTGAGCACCGCGGTTAGCACGACGAGCACTGCCGCGTACGCGAGGACGTGGCCGTTCAGCGCGACGCCCTGCCAGCGCGGCAGAAGTTGCGCGAACACGGATTGCAATCCGCGCAGCATTCCGTATGCGATGCCGGCGCCGAACACGCCGCCCGCAAGAGCGAGCACCGCCAACTCCGTCATCAGCTGAGCCGCGATGCGAGCCCGCGCGGCGCCGAGTGCGTTGCGAACGACCAGTTCGCGTTCTCGCGCACCAAGGCGCGCCATGGTGAGGTTCGCAATGTTGACGCATGCGATGAGGAGCACCATGCCGACGGCTGCGTAGAGCATCCACAGCAGCGCGCGCGTACTGCCGACGATCCCTTCGAGCATCGGGACCATCGTTACGCCGCGCGCGTCGATAAAATCGTGCGGATAACGCGCCGCATCCGCGTCCAAAATCCGTTTGACGTCTGCCGCGGCGCTGCTGACGCTGACGCCGGGCGCGAGCCTTGCGATGCCGTGGAATCCCGTCCACACACGGCTTTCCGCCAAGATCGACGTCTTGTCGACTGCGAGCCAATAATCGCGATGCGCCAGACCATAGGGTATTGGATCGCGAAAGTCCGCGGGCAGAACACCAACTACCGTATAGTCGTGCCCATCCATTCTCAACGTTTTGCCGAGCACGCGCCGGTCGCCGTTAAAATATTTGTGCCAGGCGCGATCCGAGATGTCGACATTCGACGTGCTGAGGTCACGCTGGCCGATGAGCCGCCCGAGCTGCGCGTGGACTCCGAGCACTGAAAAATAGGAGCCGTCAATCGTCCAACCTGGAACAAACACCGGCTTCCCGCGTCCCGTAAGCGTTGCGCCGTTCTCGCGCAGCAGTCCGATGCCCGCAAGAGTGGTGTTGCGCTTGCGAATGTCGCTCGCGTTGAGGTACGAGATTTGCGTACGCAAATCGTTGCCTTGCGAGAGGAGCACCAGCCGATCGCTGTGCGGAAACGGCAGCGGCTGCAGGACCACGGCGTCGAGTACGCTCGCGACAGCAACGTTCGCACCGATCGCAAGGGCAAACGCGAGAATCGCGACGATCGTGTAACCGGGCGCGCGTGCTAGGCTGCGCACCGCAAACGCCAGGTCGCGTAAGACATTCTCCAGGTGCATCGCGCACCCGGCGAGCAAGACGTTCCAGCACGCGTTCAGAAGCGCGATGCCGCGATACTGCGTTTGGTCCGCAACGATCTGCGCGCCGAATCGGCGCCGGAATTCAGAAGGACAGAGCAGCAGGGCCGCGCGCAGCAACGGATGCATAGCCTCACGCTCCGTTCGGCAACAGCCGCCGGCTTCGCGCCAGACGCACGAGGTTTGCCAGACGAGCCGCTTCTGCTTGCGCCGCCTTTCGACCGCGGGGCGTCAGCCGGTAGTAGCGCCGGCGCGGATCCGTTTCATCGACACGGTCGACTTCCGCGATCCACCCGTCGTCGAGCAGTTGCCGGAGCATGCGATAGAGCGTACCCGGCCCGAGCCGCACCGCGCCGTCCGTTTCTTCTTCGACTTCCTTAGTAATGCTGTAGCCGTGACGCTCGCCATCGGCAAGAGCAAGCAAAATATGAAAGGCGCTCATGCTCACCATGTGTCTATCGCACCTCGCTATATCGCATTTCGACATATGATAGCGCCTTTGGCCGGGCGCAGTCAATGCCGAGAGCTGCGCGTCTTGACCGCTATATTCCATTGGAATATAATCAAGGCGAACATATGGCGGCAGATGCAAAGGCGAGCCTTCCGCTCTCACCCGTCGCGCTCTACGTGCTTCTTGCACTGGCGGACGGCGAGCGGCACGGCTACGCGATTATCAAAGACATCGAATCGGCCAGCGGCGGTGAAATACGCGTGCTGCCCGGAACGCTCTACCGGGTCATCAAGCAAATGGTGGACGATCGCTGGATTAGCGAGGTTGAACCGTACGGCGGCAGCGACGACGAACGCAGACGGTACTACCGGTTGACGCCGTGGGGCCGTAAAGTGGCGCACGCGGAGATCGAGCGTATGGCCACGGTCCTGCGCATAGCGCGGGAACGGCGCATGCTGCCGGCCTCGATTCGGACGTAGCACATGCTGCCGATCTTCCGCGCGCTGCTTCTTCTCGCGCCCGCGGATTTTCGCGCACGCTACGGAAGCGAACTGCTCGCCGATTTCCGTTCTTCGATGCGCGAAGGACTTGGATTTCAAGCGTGTCTCGATTTGATCGCCACTATCCTGCGTGAAAGGACGTCGGGCGCCATGCGCACCATTTCATATACACTGCGCAGCTTGCTTCGTACGCCGGGCGTGACGCTTGCGATGATTCTGACACTCGCGATCGGCATTGCAGCAAACGTCGCCGCGTTCGCCGTGATCAACGGCGTTCTGCTCAATCCATTGCCGTTTCCGCATTCGGATCGCGTCATGGCCGTGTGGCGCACCACGTGGATAAACGGCATCCAATGCCGCAGCTGCCCCCACTCGTTGTACAACGCATTCATCTTGCGCGACGAGAACACCACGTTCAGTTCGCTCGCTCCGTACCAATCGTGGGACGGAATCGCTTCGACGGGCGGCGTGCCGCAGCACGTCAACGGGGCGCGTGTCGGCGCGCAGTTCATGGACGTGTTAGGGTTGCGCCCCGCGCTCGGGCGCGGCTTCACGCTCGCGGACGAACGCTCCGGCGCGCCACCCGTTGCCATGGTTTCCTACGCTTTTTGGGAGCGCAGCCTGCATGCGGATCCGTCCGTGGTCGGCCGGACAATGCTCATAGACGCCCGGCCAGTACGTCTCGCCGGTGTTCTGCCGAAAAGCTTCTTCTTTCCGAACTTCACACGCATGGTGGTCGAACAGCCGTCCGTACTGCTCGTGCTTGCGCACACGCCGGGGCTCCAGCCGGCAAACAACAGCATGGGCATGATCGGCCGCCTCAAAGACGGCGTGACTGCGCCTGGCGCGCAAGCGGATCTCAACCGCATCATCGCAACGCTCGCGCGTAAGACGCCGATGCACTACTTCGAAGGCGGGCACATGGACGGCATCCGGGTCATGCCGCTTGCCGAGGACATTTTCGGACCCGCTCGCACGCTGCTGTTTCCGATCTTCGGGGCGGTCTTCATCGTGCTGCTGATCGCATGCCTGAACGTCGCCAATCTGCTGATCGCGCGCGCCGTAGGGCGCCAGCGCGATCTTGCCATGCGTTTGGCGCTCGGCGCGTCACGCCGGCATGTCATCGGTCAAATCGCCGCGGAGAGCTTTATGCTGTCGGTGCTGGGCGCAATCGCGGGCGTCGTGCTGGCGCGTTACGCCGTCGCGGCTTACGTCGCGCTTGGTCCCCCCGGCTTGCATCGTACAAGCGACATTACGATAGACGCGCGCGTCGTGTTGTATGCGGCCGGCATTGCGATTCTTACGGCGGTGCTTACGAGTGTGCTGCCCGTACTCGTCTCGCTGCGTTCTAACGTCTTCGAATCACTGAAAGATGGCCGCGGACGCATCGGCGGCCGTGGTACGACGGCGCGAGCGGTGCTTGTATCGCTGCAGATCGCCTGCGCGTTCGCGCTCGTCGCGGGCTGCGGATTGCTCGTTCGTTCGCTCGCCGCCTACACGTCCGCGAATCTGGGTTACCCGACGTCAGGTCTTATCGACGTGTACGGCCCACCGATCAACGCCGGTCTGTATCCCTCCCGCGGTGCGCAACTGCAATACATACACCGGTTAGATGCGAAATTGGCCGCCGTGCCCGGCGTGCGCGGCGTTGCGTTCGGGACCGCGGTGCCGCTCATGGGCGGCGGAAGCGACGGAACGCTGGATATCGCCGGCGGTCCGAAAGACGCGGACGCCGACTTTCAATTCCTTTCACCCGGATACTTCCGCGTACTCGGCGTGCCGATAGTGCGCGGCCGCGCGTTCTCGGCGCGCGACAACGCGTCGTCACGAGCTGTTGCCATCGTGAATCGGGAATTCGTCAAACGCTTTATTCCGCACGACGCACCGCTCGGCAAGACGTTCGCGTGGGGCGGTACCCGCTACACGATCATCGGTATCGTGCCCGACATCGCCCTGCACTACGTCGGCGAGCCGGTGCGCCCGGCGATGTACTTCAACTTGATCCAACTCAGCGGTCAGGATTTTTCCGGCGACTTCATTCCGTGGATGGTACGCTCCGACGTCGCGCCAAATGCCGCGCTCACCAAAGCTATCGCTCAAGCGTGGAAAGACGCCGATCCGCGGGAGCCGTCCGCGAGTCTGTACACCGTTGCGCAAATGGTGGAATTCAGCACGTCGAAGACGCGCGCGAACGTGTTCGTTCTCGGTGCGCTCGCGCTCATTGCGCTGCTTTTGGCGATTTCGGGAACGGCGAGCGTCGTCGCATACGCAGTAGCACGGCGCACGAACGAGATCGGCGTGCGCATGGCACTCGGGGCGTGGCGTTGGCGCATCGTGCGCGCGTTGCTCGGCGGAGCGGCGGCGATGCTCGCCGTTGGCCTAATCGCCGGACTTGGATTAGCCGCGCTGGCCGCACACAGTCTTGAACCGCAGTTGTATCAGACGCCGCCGTTCGACCCGCAAACGTACGTTGCCGTGGCGTTGATTTTGGCGATTGCCACCCTGGGCGCTTCATTCGTACCGGCATATCGCGCCGCCACCATCGATCCGTCGACGGCGCTACGGTACGAATAGCGCGCGGTTATAAAGCGCTCGCGGCGACGCGTTCGTCGACGAGCTGTCCGTCGAGCAGACCGACCGTACGTCTTGCTTGCTTAGCGAAGCGGAAATCGTGGGTCACCATGATGATCGTGGAGCCGTATTCATGCAATTCGGCCAGCAGCTCCATCACCGCTTCGCCGTTGCGCGTGTCGAGGTTACCCGTGGGTTCGTCGGCAAGCAGAATCGACGGATCTCCGGCGAGCGCGCGCGCTACCGCTACACGCTGCTGTTCGCCGCCGGAGAGCTGCATCGGATAGTGCTTCGCCCGGTGCGACATGTGCACGCGTTCGAGTACTTCTTCCACGCGTGAACGGCGCTCGCCGCGCGTCATGCCGCGGTAGACGAGCGGCAATTCGACGTTCTCGTAGATCGACAGATCGCCGATGAGGTTGAAGTTTTGGAAAATGAAGCCGATTTCACGGTTTCGGATTGCGGCGCGCTCGGTGGAATTGAGTTTCTGCACCGGGCGTCCGTTGAGCAAATACGTTCCGCTCGTCGGCGTGTCGAGCAAACCCAGAATCGAGAGCAGCGTGGACTTACCACATCCGGACGGCCCTTCGATTGCCACGTATTCGCCGCGCTCGATCTGCAGCGTGATGCCGCGCAGCGCGCGCGTTTCTACATCTTCGGTGAAGTACGATTTTCCGAGGTCTTGCAGTTCGACGAGCATGTGAGTCTCCTTAGTGCAGGCGCAGGGCGGTCTGGTCGGCGTAAGTGGACATGTCGGACACGATGACGGTATCGCCGGGCGCGAGCCCGGACAGGATTTGGATGCGATCGTTGGAGCCTTGCCCCAAGCGAACGCGCACGCGCACAGCGCGCGTGCCGTTGTCGACGACTTTGAAGAGATCGATCGTACTGCCGTCTACCGCGCCCGCGGGGCGTGCGATCGATATGGCATCGGGTATGCGCGAGAGGATAATGGTGCCGTCGACGTTGGCGTCGGGGCGCGCGCCTTCCGGTAAGGGACGCGAGAACGTAACGTCAACGCCGACGGTGCCATTTTGCGCCGCCGGCGCAATGCGCGCAACGCGACCGAGTATCGTGCCGTTCCCGGTGTCGATGCGCACGGGCATGCCGGTGGAGACGGCATGCACATCACTTTCGGCGACTTGCAGAACCGCCTTGAGGTCTTTCATGTCGGCAATGCGAGCGATTTCGGTATTTTGCGCGACGCTCGTGCCGGGGTCGACGTCCACGCTCTGCACGATTCCGGCGGTTGCGGCGCGCACGGTCAACGCGTTTACTTGGGTTTGCGTGGCCGCGAGTTGCGCCGACGCCTGATCGAGCTGCGCTTGGGCGGCGGCGATTTTTGCTTGCGCGTCAGCCTGCGCGACGTCGAGTTGCGCGCTGCGGTTACGCAAATCATCGGCGCTTTTCTTCGCTTGAATTTGCGCCTGCTGGTATTGCAGCGCGGGCAGCAAGCCCTGTTTGTGCAATGAGGCGTACGACTTCGCTTGCAACGCGTCTGTCTGCGATTGCGCCCGCGCATCAGAGAGACTGCTCTGCTGGCCGATCACGGCCGCCTGTGCCTGCTGTCGCGCGTCGGCCAGATTCGCTTGCGCGACGTGCAATGCCGAGAGCGCATTCGCCTCTTGCGCATCGAGCGCCGGATTCTCCATCTGCGCGATAAGGGTGCCCGGCTGCACGACGCTGCCGGCTTTTACGAAAATCTGATTCACGACACCCGACTGCGTCGCCGAGGAAACGCGTACGCGTTCGGGCGCAAAGGCGCCTTGCGCGCTGACCGAGCGCAGCAGCGTTCCGCGTTTGGCAACGTCCATAACGAGCGTCGACTTGTCGACGAGCGTACCGGCCTGTTGGTGCGTGAGCGAGGTAAGCGCCCATGCGACCAGTGCAATCAGCACGAGCGCGCCGCCAACGGCATACGCCGCCTTCGGAATGCCGCGTTTGCGCTCGCGCACGACGTCCATCGCGCTGCGCGTTTCGACGGCCTTCGGCTTGAAGACTTTACTCACGCGATTACGGGAAGCAAGCGGCGCGAGCGCGCCAGGGCAACGAGTTCTTCCAAGCGCGCGGCTTCGGCTTGAGCGATGCGACGGCCCCACGGCGTGAGCTTGTAATAGCGCCGGCCCATTGCGTCCTCGTCGTCGCGCTCGATTTCGCTGATCCAGCCGTCGGTGCACATCTGCCGTAACTGGCGATAGAGCGTCCCCGAGCCCAGGCGAATCTTTCCGCCGGTCGACTCCGTGACTTCCTTAGTAATGCTGTAGCCGTGGCGCTCACCGTCGGCGAGAGCCAGTAATATATGGAAGGCGCTCTGCGGCAACGGCAGCAGCCCTGAGGGGTCTTGACGGCGGTTCAGCATTCCCAAGCCTCGCAATCTGCGATATGTCCACTTGCGACATATCCACCGTTACTATATCGCAGGTTAACCGGGTGCTGTCAAGCATCACTCGGAGCGCAGGGCAGCGGCGGGCTGCACGCTCGTCGCGCGAAGCGTTGGTACGCAAGCCGCACCAAAAACCGCGGCAAGCAGTACAATCGCTGCGACGGCAAACGAATCGGCATCAAGAGCGGACGTCTGATACAACAGATCGGTGAGGCCGTGGGCTAGCAGCGCGGCAAGAACAGTGCCCAGGGCAATGCCGGTCACGGCGATGAGTAGTGCATCGCGTAGAACGGCCATCGCGATCGCGGATGTAGGAGCGCCAAGTGACCTTCGGATGCCGAACTCGTGCGTTCGACGTTCTACGTTGTACGCAACGACGCCATAAACGCCGGCAAGAGCTAGCAGCAGCGCAACCGCAGAGAGTGCTAGAAATACGGCAGCCGCCATTCTGGTTGCCAAACCGTTCGCGATTCGCATCTCTGCGAAGCTGTCGATTTGCGGCGGTCCTAGGAGCGGATCGATGTTCGAAAGAGCAGCATAAATCTGCTTACCCAAGTTACCTTCGCTTGTTTTTGTTCGCACGACGATTGTGCCGGGGAACGTTATCTGCGCGAAAGGAGCATACACTTCTGCAGCGGGCGCGTCGGAGAGTACATGGCGAACGCTTCCGACGACGCCTACGATGCGCCTGAGCGGAAAGCCGCCGCCGCTGCTATCGCCAACCGATACATGCTTGCCCAGCGCGCGGGCCACACTTCCGAAATGCTGGAGCGCAAACGTTTTACTCACGATCGCAACGGATTGCGAACTCGCTGTATCCCGCCGTGTGAACGAGCGACCGGCGAGCAGCGGAATATCCAGTGTTGTAAAAAAGTCGGGCGTAACGGAATTGAATTCAACGTCTTGCTCCGGCCCGCTGTCCGCCCCGACACCAATCGCGCGCGTCAAAGAGTAGTTCGTACTACTCGAACTCCCTAATCCAGCCGACAGCGCCTCCGCCGCATCGCGAATCCCCGGAAGTGCGCGCAGCGCGTCCAAGGCTTTGTTGTAAAATCGCAACGACTCGCCGGTCCTGCCGTATCGCGAGGGCGGAAGACCTACGCGTACCGCATACACATGGGATTCCGTGAAACCAACGGGCGTCTGCGTAAGTTTAACGTAACTTTTCAACAGTAATACGCCGGAGCATAGCACGGCAAAAGCAAGAACGGTCTCCGCGATGGTAAGAGCGGCGCGCAGGCGGCCACCATGCGCTGCGCCGCCGGCGCGCGGCGTGGCATGAAGTGGCGCCGCAAGGCGCGCCCCCTGCGCATGTGGTGGTACCATGGCCGCGCCGAACGCAAAGAACGCGGCAATCGCGACGGCGTACAATACGACGACGGGGTCCATGCCCACATTCCCCCATCCGGGGACATGCATATCCATTCCGTACGCGTCGCCAAGGCTCGTCAACAATGTACTGACAGCAGCGAGGCACGCGGATGCGGCGACGATTCCAACGACCAATCCCAATGCCGCCACCAAACCCGTCTCGGCGGCCAGCTGCGATGCAATACGTGCGCGGGTCGCGCCGAGTGCCACGCGAAGCGCGAGATCGCGCTCCCGGGCCGCCGCGCGTACGAGGAGCAAGTTCACGATATTCGCCGCGGCAATGATCAGCACCAAAATTGCCGCGGCGTAAAACATCAGCACAAGCATGCGCGTCGGACCGATGAGCGCATCATAGAGAGAGCGCACGAGTACTCCGCGTTGTGCGTCAAAATTGGGGTATTGGCCGGCGAGTTCGCTTGCGACGCGTGACAGATCGCGCTGCGCTTGCATAATACTGACATGCGGGCGCATCCGTCCGATTGCCCAAAACGCGTGATAGCCCCGCCAATTCGCGCTGCGCAGATCGATCGGCATCCAATAATCGGCGGCCGCAATAAACCCCGCCCCGGGATTGCCCATGTTCGAAGGCGCAACGCCAACAATGCTGTAGTCGCGTCCGTCGAGCGTTAGCCGGCGCCCGATCACCCCCGCGCTCGAACTGAAGCGCGTGCGCCACAACCGGTCTGAGATCACGATATTTTGCGCACCGACGTC
>JBKPMZ010000122.1:0-4694 GCA_046732415.1 Vulcanimicrobiota bacterium | reverse complement strand
CAGCAACGTTTCGATACCGTGGAGGAGTTGAAGGCACAGATGGACGACGATCTCCACGCAGTCGCTTATCCGGCGTTTGGATGATGAACACTGTTTTTCGAATGCTCGCCGCCGCCGCGCTCGTAACCGCAGCCGCTTGCTCAGCCGGGGCCAAACCCGACGCGCACGCCTCGGTCGGGCATGTTGCGCCGAACTGGACCGAGCCCACGTCGGCGGGGCAGCGTCTTTCCATGGATTCGCTGCACGGCAAGCCGGTGTATTTGAATTTCTTCGCGACCTGGTGCCCGCCGTGCAACGAAGAGGCGCCCGACATCAACGCGCTGCAAAAGCAGTACGCCTCGCGCGGTCTGCAAGTCGTCGGCATCGACGAGTTGGAGGACGCCAAGAAGGCGGCGCAGTTCGTACACAAATACAGTTTGGTGTATCCCGCCGTCGTCGACGACGGCACGCTTCAAACGCAATACAGCGTCAACGGGCTGCCCGTTCACGTCTTCATCGGCAAAGACGGCGTCATTCGCAAAATCGTGCAAGGCGAAATGACGAAGAAGGCCATCGCCATCCAAATCGAACGCATTTTGTAACGTAAGTCAACAAAAATCGGGTCTGCATTCAGTTTATTGGACCCGGATTGTTGGGTAAACGGCAAGCGGCTTTGGGGAGAGCCTTGCGTCATTGGATGAGAACGAACGCGCCGTCACCGTTAAATTCGGCGGCGATCTTGATGTTTACCGGCGCGACGAAATCGCGTCGGCTCTACCGCCGCCGCAGAACGTCGACCGCATCGTGATCGACATGCGCAACGCCGCGATCCTTGATTCGTCGATCGTCGCTGTGCTGATGCGTTACCGTCGCCAGTTCATCGAAGCGGGTGGAGACCCGCTGAACATCGTCCTGGTGGTGCCGCAAACGTTGCGGCGCATTTTTGAAATCACCGGACTCGTCAGCTTGATGACCGTCGTGACGGCGTCGCTGGAGGACGAACGGGCGAACCTCTGAGCGGCGTGTAGACCTGTCAAAATTCCCCCGTAGTACGCCGACAACTAGGCGTATGACGAATTTCGAGGCTGCGTTCAGCCTGCACCGGCAGAACCGCCTCGACGAGGCCGCGAGCGCCTACAACCAGATCCTGAATGTCGATCCGGCGCATTTTCCGGCGGCGTACCACTTCAGCGTTCTGCGCGCGTCGCAAGGACGCTTCGATGACGCGCTGCGCCTTGCGGATCAGTCAATCGACGCATCTCCAAACGTTTGGCATGGCCACGCACAAAAGGGCGCGCTCTTGTTGGCGACGGGCCGCTTCGAAGCGGGACTGGCAGCGCTCGAGCATGCGGTCGAACTCGACGCTGGGCAACCGCACGTCCTGAACAACTTGGGCGCCGCGCTACGAGCGGTGGGCCGTACGGACGAAGCGCGACGCCACTTGGAACGTGCGGTCGAACTTGCTCCGGACTACGTTGACGCGTTAAATAATCTTTCCGGTGTATTGGTTGCCTTGGAAAAGCACGATGAATCAGCAAGCGTCTTGCAGCGCATCGCCATGCTTCAACCGCAGTCAGCACAACTTCGCGATCAGTTGGGCATAGCGTACTGGAAAGCGGGCCGTCCGGATGACGCGAAAGCATCGTTTCGCGATGCGATTGCGCTGGATGCCCGCCACGCGGACGCATGGAGCCACTTAGGCAACGTTCTCATGGAGGAAGGCGACATCGTACAAGCACGGGCGTCTTTTCTTCGCGCGATAGAATACGCGCCCGATCGTCCGGAGCTCTATCGGTTCCTGCTGCAAACAGATCGGTCGGCGATCGAGCAGCACCATGTGGAGCATCTGCTGGCGCTCTCGCACACGCAACTTTCGAGCGCCGCGCGGATCGACGTACACTTTGCGCTCGCTGTTGCTTTTGACGCGCGAAACGACACCGCGCGCTCGTTCGAGCACCTTCATGCCGGAAACGCCTGCATGAGAGCGCTGCAGCACTACGACGAGGGGGCGGTACTTCAAGCGCTGGAACGTCAAAAGACGCTCTATCATGCCCGCTGTGCCGCAAAAGACTCGACTCACGGCGATCGCGATGAAACGCCGGTGTTCATTTTTGGGATGCCGCGCTCGGGAACCACTCTGGTCGAGCAGATCCTTGCGGCGCACCCGGCCGTTTCCGCCGCCGGTGAGTTCTCGTTCTTCGGAAACTTTCTCGACGGCGGCGACATGGGCGACGCCGGGCGCCGGTATGCGGGCGCGCTCCGCGACCGCGGCGGTCCGGCTGCTCTGCGCATTACGGACAAAACGCCGGCAAATTTCCAATTCTCAGGTCTCATCCATTTGGCACTTCCTAACGCGAAACTCATTCATGTGCGGCGCGATCCGCTCGATACGTGCTTCTCGTGTTATTCTCAGACGTTCTTGGGCCGTGGACTGGCCTGGGCATACGACTTGCGCGAGTTGGGAAGATATTACCGAGCCTATCAGCGGCTCATGGAGTATTGGCGCGAAGTGCTGCCCCAAGACGTGATGCTGGAAATCGACTATGAGGATGTTATTGCTGATTTTAAAACGCAAGCACGGCGCATCGTGGCCCACTGCGGTTTGCCGTGGGACGATGCGTGCCTGGAGTTCTACAAGGCCGAGCGCTCGGTGAAAACGGCGAGCGCGACGCAAGTACGCAAACCGATTTATGGCTCCTCTGTGGGTCGATGGCGCGCGTACGCGCAATTTTTACAGCCTTTGCGCGATGCTCTCGGCGAACCTACGCGGCTTTAACGACTAACGCGCCTTCGACCAGCGACACCTTCGCTTGCGATCCCTTCGGCAGTTCGCCGCGCAAAATCGCCGTTGAAAGCGGCGTGCTGACGTGGCGTGCGACAATACGATGCACGTACCTCGCGCCGCTGCCTGCGCCCATTGCTTCACGCGCCAAGAATTGCCGCGCGTCTTCGCCTAACAGCAAGTTGACTTCGCGCGCGCCAAGACGTTCGGCCAACGCGTCGACGTGAATCGCAACGATCTGTTCGATGTCGTCGAGTTGCAGATCGTTGAAATGCACGACGTCGTCGATGCGGTTGAGAAACTCGGGTCGAAACGCCATGGAAAGTTCGTCGTCGGCGAGATTCGTCGTCATGATGATGAGCGCGTGGCGAAAATCAACGGTACGTCCTTTCGCGTCCGTCACGCGGCCGTCGTCGAGAATCTGCAGCAAAACCGCTGCCACGTCGGGGTGCGCTTTTTCCAGTTCATCGAACAGCACGACGCAATACGGCCGCCGGCGCACCGGTTCGGTAAGCTGTCCGGGCTCGTCGTGGCCTTGATATCCCGGAGGCGCTCCGAGCAGCCGCGAGATCGTGTGCGCTTCGGTGAATTCGGATAGATCGATGCGCACCAGCGCTTCTTCCGTGCCAAAAAGCGCTTGCGCGAGCGCTTTCGCCAGTTCCGTTTTCCCTACGCCGCTGCTGCCCATGAACAAAAAACTGCCGAGCGGCTTACGCGGATCGTGCAATCCCGCGCGCGCGCGGCGGATCGCCTCGCTTACGGCCGCAATCGCTTGCTGTTGGCCGATGACGCGTTTCCCGAGCGTGCCTTCCAACGAGAGCAGATTGTTGGCTTGCGTTTCGGAGAGCGTTGATTGCGGAATGCCGGTCCACTTTGTAACGACTGCCGCGACGTCGTCGGCGGTCACCGGCGGGTGTGCAACGGTACCCTTATTGTTGAGCGCGACCGTTGCCGCCGCTTCGTCCATCAGATCGATCGCTTTGTCCGGCAAGAAGCGGTCCGCAATGTAGCGCGCGGAGAGCGCCGCCGCCGCTTGCACCGCATCGTCCCCAATGGCGACGTTGTGATGCTCGGCGTACCGCTTGCGAAGACCTTGCAAAATCGCAACCGTCTGCTCGATCGACGGCTCGTCCACCATGACCGGCTGAAACCGCCGTTCCAATGCGGCATCGGATTCGATGTACTTGCGGTATTCGTCGAACGTCGTCGCGCCGATGCATTGCAGATCGCCGCGCGCCAGTTCCGGCTTGATCATCGAACTCAAATCGAGCGCGCCTTCCGCGGCGCCCGCGCCGACGAGCGTATGCAGTTCGTCGATGAACAGAATAACGTCGCGCGCCGACTTGCGCACCTCGTCCAGAATTTTTTTGACGCGGCTTTCGAATTCACCGCGATATTTGGTACCGGCGACGAGCGGCCCGAGCGAGAGCGCCAGCACGCGTTTGCTGCGCAGCGGCTGTGGCACGTTGCCGGCGACGATGCGTTGCGCCAACCCTTCGACGATCGCCGTCTTGCCGACGCCGGGTTCGCCAACCAGCACCGGATTGTTCTTGCTGCGGCGGGCGAGAATGGAAACGACGCGTTCCACTTCCGTATCGCGACCGATGACCGGATCGAGTTTACCGGAACGCGCGAGATCGGTGAGATCGCGCGAGAACGCCGCGAGCGTGGGCGTGCCGCTGCGCAGACGGCGCGTCCAATCCTCGAGCGGTTTGCCTCCGCCCTCGTTTTCGCTCATCTTGTCGACGAGTATGGCGGCGCCGGCCAGAAGCGCGGCGGCAGTGAGCGCTGCGCCGAAGATCGGAATGGCGTTTTTCGTCGCTTGGCGCCGGGCGGCGCAGGCCGCGCAATACCGCGGCGAGAGCGAGCCGGGATCCGCGACTGTGGCGGGACGCGCCCCGCAGACTTCGCACGTGCTGGTCATGTGTTAGGT
>JBKPMZ010000121.1:0-1138 GCA_046732415.1 Vulcanimicrobiota bacterium | reverse complement strand
GCTTGCAACCGCATCTTTGGTTTGCGGAATGCCGAACAGCAAGACGCTGCGTACGCCCAGCGCGTCGAGCAGCGCCGCCTCGTGCGCTGCGCCCTCGACGGTGTACCGGTGCACCCCAGGCATCGACGGGATCGGCCCGGCATCCCGCGGATTTTGCACGACGAACAACGGCTGCACCAAATGCGCCACGTCGACGCGATGCTCGCGCACGAGCGCGCGAACGGTTTCACCCCGCCGCAATCTTCGCGGCCGGAACGTCTGCTGAAGGCGTGTACGTATCACAACATCGTCATGGCGAACTTGTCGGACCATGCTCCTTTGTCAGTAAGTGCGCGCGCAGTGCGCCGACGAGTGCGTCGACTTGTGCGTCGGGCGCGACGACGTCAGGCGTGAAGCCGGCGGCATGCGCGGCCGCGGAACTCGCCGGGCCCATCGCCGCCACCGCGGGGCGACGCTCGTAGCGATGAACGCCGTGCAGGTAGGCCGAAGCTGCGTTCACCGCCGCGCTCGACGGAAAGACGATAACGTCGGGCACACGCTGGCCCAGCTGCGGCGCGGCCGTTTCGCCTGCGCGAAGTTCCACGACGTCTGCGCCGTCGGCGCGAAGCGCCGCTGCAATGCGGCTCGCGCGTTCGTGCGTGCGCGGAAGCACGACCACTTTTCCGGCGAGCGGCAGTGCTTGCGGACGCGGGCTGACCGCGAGAATTTTGCCGGCGCCCGCGTCCAGCAGCGCCTGCGCGATTTGCACGCCGAGCGCCTCGGCGAGGGCAGTATCGTGTACGGGGGCGCTACGGCGGTCGCGCAACACCGCCGTTCCGTCAAGCGATGAGATGACACCGTCGACCACGAGCTCGTCGCCGTCAAAGCGCGCATGAATCCCGATCGGCGCTTGGCATCCGCCTTGCAGGGTACGAAGTGCGGCGCGCTCGCAAAGCACCGCGCGTTCCGTAAGCTCGTCGTTCATCGCTTCGCGTATGCGTCGTGCGATCTCGTGTGCGCTCGCAAGCGTTTCGACGGCCAGCGCGCCTTGCGCGACCGCCGGCACGATCTCGGTGACGTCGAACGGCACGGTGTACGTTGCGCGCAGGCCCAGCCGGCGCAGCCCGGCAAACGCGAGCACGATGGCATCGTACTGGCC
>JBKPMZ010000120.1:0-2505 GCA_046732415.1 Vulcanimicrobiota bacterium | reverse complement strand
ATCCCCGACCGTCTTCTTGACGCAAGCCTGCGATCGCTTCAGCTCCATCAGATTGAGGATAGCTGGCAGCTTCTTTGGCGATGAACAACACAAGGCCCCGGCCCGGCAATACGGGAATTTGGTAGACGCCGTCGTCGTTCGTGGCGTAACCATCGCCTTCCATGAGATGCAGGCCCGGATTAAAGTTGGCGTACTCGGTTGCCGCCTGGTTCGACAAAAACGGATAGTATTCCACCAGCCCTTCGATCGGTTTGCCGGATGCCGCATCAGTCACGCGTCCGCGCAACCAGAGGGCGCGCTTCAGCTCGACGTCGCATTGCACGGGTTCGAAGCCGTCGCGTTTGGCGAGCTCTCGTTCTGTGCGGAAATAGGGTTGGTCGGCATTCGGCACGATCCGCAAACGGTGGCTTCGCTCGCGATTGTGCGGCTTCGGAACGCCGTGCAGCACATATCTGCCTTGCTCGTCGGTGACCGTCGACGAAAATCCCTCGATAAACAACAGCGAGTCGGCGTACTGGTGCAGCCGCACCTCGACTCCGCTCAGCGGCTGGCCGCTGTCTAAGTCGCGAATCACGCCCGCGATCGGTTGTTCGCGCTCGGAGGTAAAGTCGAAGCGCCGACCGAAACAACTTTGTACGCGAAACCGAGGGTCGTAATTCGGGTAAGGAACCACCGGCATATCGCGAGTGACGACGTTCAACCAAGTCTTGGCGATGCCCCGGCCTTCCAACTCCAAGCAAACGAGCCGGTCGCGGCCCAATCCGGCCAGCCGGAACGAGCCGTTCTCATCGGTCGTCGCGACAGGAAAAAGCGACGCGAGACCCGGTTGCAGGTTTTCGGTTCCTGGATAGCGCGCCACGGAAGGCCGCTGTTGCGAATTTTTGGCGTCAATCGGTTGAGCCATCATGCTTTCGTCGAGCGAGTCAGGATTCCGCCTGGCCGCCTCGATCCACTGTTCGAGATCTTTAGCGCCCCCGCTGATTTCGTTCACACTGACGGAGACGCCGGCGATCGGACGGCCTTCGAGGTCCAGCACTCGACCTTCGATCGGTGCGTCCTCGGACGACAATCGCAGCGTTATCTCCGTGCCGTCGGAATACGCTCGTCGCCAGTCGAAAGCACGACCCTCAGCGTCGGCCAGAACGACGTGATTTGACAAAACAAAATGCTCTCGCGTCGCGAAACCTTTGTCGGAAGCAAAGTCAATAGCAAAGGTCCCATCGTCGGCGGAGCGCCGTTCCGCGACGACCCGGCCTTTCTCCACCCAAGTCATTCGTTCGGTATCGATGCGAAGCAGCCGCACCCGGGCGCCGGCAAGGGGTCGGCCCGCTTCATCGACGACTCGGCCATGCAACTGGAGCCGCTTGTTGCCGGCGTCGGGCGTTTCCGTTTCGGACTCGCGAGTTGTGCTCGCCGCGGCCTTGGGAGGCTCAGTCTCGGATTGCTCGGCCGCAATCGCCTGCTCATTTGGTTCAGCATTGGCCCTCGGCGCCACTCGAACGACCGCAATCGTTGTCACGAAAATCGCCGCACAGGCCATCAGCAGTCTCGCCGTTCGTTTACTGACGGGCAGGTGCGAACAGGCGCGATCGAACAGAGCGCGAATGCGCTGCTCCAAGCTGCTGCGCTGCGCCATTGCGATGGCTGGCGACAACCGGATGGGTTCGTACTGACGCGCGATTTGCAGGAGTTCTGCGGCGTAATCGCTGGCCCGTTCGCCCGTGTGAACAACGCAGTCGTCGCAGGCCAACTCGCGCTCGATCCGCAACCGCTTCAAGGCATACCAGGCGAGCGGATGAAACCAATAAAGCGCGCACGTCAAGCGGCCTAGCAATTGGAAGCCGACGTCGCAGCGTTTCACATGCGCCAGCTCATGCAACAGCACGATCCGCCGCAAACGCTCGCTCCACTCCCGAGCCTGGCTCGGCAATAACACCGCCGGCCGCAGCAGGCCCCACGTCATCGGCATCACCGCGCGGCGGGTTTCGAGCAACTCGACCCGACGCTTCAAATCGAGCCGAGCGCACACGTCGTCGAGCAAGCCGAGCCAAACCGAGCACTCCAGCGATCGTGATTCGCGCCGCAGCACGATCATGCGGACCAGTCCGATCATCAGCGGCACTAAAGCCAAACCGGCGCCCAGAATCCAGATCGTTATCGGGCCCGGCAATAGTGGCGCAAAGCCCGCATCGCTCATCGGCTGGGTTTCGACGGCGGCGACCGACGGCGGAACCGGCATTAGCGCCGAGTCCATTGCTTCTGGCGAAAGTTCCGCGCGGGCCAGCGGCTGATTAAACGGCTGCCCGAATTGCCGCCGCGGCGCGAGCTGTTCCGCCGGCGTATCGCTCGGCGCCGCTTCAGCGACGCTCGTTTCAGACGCGCCCTGCTTGCCATCTGCAGCCGGCAAAATCGCCAGTCGCCACTCAGGCAGCGCCGCTGAAAGCGCCGGCAGCAATACCAGCGCGGCGAACGAGAGACACCAGACGCGATGCCGCAGCGCAGCCG
>JBKPMZ010000119.1:0-15770 GCA_046732415.1 Vulcanimicrobiota bacterium | reverse complement strand
GATTCCGTCTCTCTTGCTTGCCGCATCGTTGTGCGCACCGCACGTTTTTCGAGCCGACGGTACACCGTCGCATGCGCATCTGCGAGGCTCCGGTCTGGTACTCTCGGGCGGCGGACTTTCGCAGATGCCGTACGAGCGCGTGTTCAAATGGATGCGCGAGCATATCGACGCGCCGCAGAACATGCGCGCGGGAAATCTGCTCGTGCTCAAAGCCGCCGACGACGAACGGTATTACACCGACAAATTTTACAACTCGTCACGCTTTGCGTTCGTTCAGGAAATCCTGATTCCGCCGTGCGCAACGCGCGCGCAGGTCGATCGGATGGCCGCGTACGTGGATAACGCCGACGCCGTCCTGTTCTCGGGCGGCGACCAGGCGCACTACGTCATCTGGAAAGGCAGCAAACTGATCGACGCCATCAAGCGGGTGTACGCGCGAGGCGGCGTCGTCGGCGGCGGCAGTGCCGGACTGGCGATTCAAGGTCAAGTAGTTTTCGATGCGGTTGCCGGGGATCGTATATTGCCCGACGACAAAAACGTGGCAACGAACGACGCTGTGAAGAATCCTTACGAGCCCGCTATTAGTTTCACGACCGGCTTTTTTGCGTGGCCGCCCATGAACGATACCATCACGGAAACGCATACGGCGCGACGCGATCGCTTTGGGAGAATGGCGGCGTTTATGGCGCGTGCCGTTCGCGATAGACTCGTCCGGCAACCGCAGATATACGGAGTCGCCGTGGACGAGGGAGCCGTACTGCTTGTTGATTCGCGCGGTATTGCGACGCTTATAGCACGCGCGCGCGAGGATGACGGCTACGTTCCACAGGGAGCATGGATCGTGCGTGGCGGGCGCGCACGGCGCATTCGCCCGGGTACTCCGCTCCTCTATACCGTCGGCGTAACGCACTTGGGTTCGGGAATGCGTTACGATCTTCGTGCGAAGCGCGCGATTGGTGAACGTGCGTACACCATAACGATCGACGGCTCTTCCGCGCACGTCTACTCCCGCGATCCATACACACCGCCGAAAAAATGAAAAAGAGGCGGGGTGCATGCGCTCACCCCGCCTTTCCCTCCACGAACCTGAGGAGGACGTCTATCGTTATTGCGCTATGGTTTGATTGAGCGCCGAGATGTCGAACGTCCCGAGGCCTGTCGTGTAATCGTAACCCGGCAGCGCCGTATAGAGGCCGTTGGCGCCGGTGATGATGTCGTGGAATCCACCGTAGCTCTCCGTCGGCGGCGGACCTTGCACGAGCGTTTCGCCACCTTCGTACTGCTGGTAGTTGTGATAGAAATGTGCGGGCGCATAACCCAGGCCGCTGTGCGCGCTGAGCATACGCGCGTACACGCCCATCGCCAGCGGCGATGCTTCGCTGGTGCCGCCGATGCCGCACGGCGATGTGCACGAACCGTTGATAAACTGCAGCGGCTGCGTCGTGTACACAAGATACGCGCCGGAGTTTGCGTCCGCGGCCATCGCGACGTCGGGCACGCCGCGCAGATTACCCGCGGCGACGATTCCGGTGGTGAGTTGCACCGGCTGCTGCCAACTCGTCGCGTTTTCGAATTGGCTCAAACCGCCGCCGCCGGAATTCCACGCCGCTTCTCCGAGATACGTTTCGTCGTTGTTCGAAAGTACGGTCGTTCCGCCGACCGCGACGATCCACGGCGAGGATGCCGGGAACGACACCAGCGGCGGCCCGGATGCGGGAACACCGTTCGTCGGCGCGAGCGGACACGACGACCCGGTGTCGCCGGACGATGCGAACATCGTTTGGCCGTGGGCCGCGGCGAACATCATCACCTGATCGTCGGCACGCATGGAGCCGTCCAAGTACGCGCTCGATTCGCATTCGCCGAACGACGAATTGCCCAGCTGCGCGAGATTGTCCGATTCCCAATGGCTGTATTCATTGGCGATGTCGGAGTCGCTCAGCGAAGTCGTATCATAGATGTAGAGTGTTTTCACGCTTCCGGCGATACCGGTGGAACTTTGTGAGTCGAGATCCCATTCCGGAACGCCGGCGGTATCCGGGCTGGAAACGCCGACTTTGACGACGGTGACCGGAACTTGCGGCAAGCCTTGCTGCTGTTCCGCGTACGCCAAATCCGCAACCGTTTGCGAGACATCGCCTTCGGCCATCACGGCGACGGTCGTGTTCGCGCCGGTGGGTGCCGAACCCGCATCGTAATACGTTTGAATGGCATGCGCGTCGTAGCTGCGCACGCACGGCGTGCCGGACGGCGCCGGATCGGTCGGGAAGCACGCCGTCGGACCGGAATCCATGCGCGCGGCATTGTTCAACCCGAGCACCGCAATCGCGATTCCTCCGAGGGAAGACGGGACGAATGCGGGCGTCGTATTGGCAAACATCGTCTTGCCGCCCAGCGAGAACGAATCGAGCGTGGTATGGAACGCCTTCTGCGCTTGCGCTGCCGTGCCGTCCGCGCTCACCAGCAGGTGATTGCGTGCGATGTCGATGTTCGTGAAGCCCTGGCTTTGCAGATACCCTACGACTTGCGAGACTTCATCGGAGGTCGGCGCGTACTGCGCCATGAGCTGCGAATCGGAAAGGCGCTGTCCCGCGGCAATGGTTTGCGCGAGTTGCGAGAGATTGTGCGCTTGCAATGCGACGCGAACCGTAAGCGGGCTCGACGATGCGAGCGCGCCCAGATTGGTTGCGTTCAGGACAGTTACGCCTTGCGTCGAGGTTGCAGACCAGCCCGAGGGCGCTGAGATGAGTGCATTCGAATGTGCGCCCCCAGTGCCGGCTGCGTCCGGAACCGCGGGCAATGGCGATTGCCCGTGGCCGGAACATGATGCGGCGAGTACACCGGCGGCCAACGCGACCACCGAGAGCCGAACGTAGCGAAAGTTCATGTGCGAAGCTCCTTACTGGCCGATGATCGCGTTGGTCTTGACGACGTCGAAACTGCCAAGGCCGGTGGTGTAGTCATAGCGCGGCAGTGCGGTTTCCGCGCCGTTCGTGCCGCTGAGAATGTCGTGGAATCCGCCCACGAGCGAGGTCGGCGGCGGACCCGCGCTCATTTGACTCGAGTTCGGATTGTTGACGTAAATGCGATAGAACAGCGGTGCGGCAAATCCGAGCGCGTTATTGTGCGCCGATTGCATGCGCGCATACGCGCCTGCCGCGAGCGGTGAAGCAAGACTGGTTCCCGCCTCGATGCACGGCGTGCATGCGCCGTTCGCTGCCTGCGCCGACGAATACACCAGATAGCCGGTTTCGATCGACGCGTCCATCGCAATGTCGGGAAGTCCGCGGAAGCTGTAGCCGACTGCGGTCGTTCCGACCGGCTGCGTTGGCGATTCCCAATACGGCGAATACTCGAATTGGCTCAGACCGCCGCCGCCCGCTTCCCACGACGTCTCGCCCAAATACGTGCCGTCGGCGTTGCTGAACAGATCGGTGCCGCCGACTGCAACCACGTACGGCGATGCAGCGGGATACTCGACCATCGGAACGCCGCCGGGCGCGCCGTTCGTGTCGACGACGTTGTTGCAGTAGCCGCCGTTGTCGCCGGTCGAGACGAACATCGTTTGTCCTTGCGATGCGGCTTCGACGAGCACTTCATCGGCCGCGAGCATCGAACCGTCCTGATACGGGAAGATCTCGCAGCCGCCGAAGGAGCTGTTGCCGACCGGATCTTTGTCGTCGATGACCCATTTGTTGTATGACACGGCCATGTCGGCAAAACTCAGCGACGGCATGTTGTACAAATCGATTTGCTTGACGCTGGCGGCCAGGCCTTGCACCGCCGTCATGTCCAGCGTCCACTCGCCGTTGCCGGACGTGTCGCTATTCGGCGGACCGATCTGTATGACGTTGACGGGGATCTGCGGCAGTTGATACACCTGCTCGTTCAAACGGAAATCGCTGACCGCTTGCGTCGGATCGCCTTCGGTGAAAATGGCGACCGACGTGTTGGCACCGGTCGGAGCATTTGCCGCATCGTACGCGAGTTGTATCGTTGCGGGGTCGTAGAAGCGCGGACAGATGCCTTCGGCGTTCACGCCTTCCGTGCACGCATCAGCCGTTGGAGCGGGCGTTGGCGTGGGCGTAGGCGTCGGTGCGGGCGTTGGTGTCGCGGTCGGCGTCGGCAGCGGAGTCGGTGTGGCTTTGGGTTTGCCGCCGTTTTTCGGTTTGGGTTTTTGCATTTGCGCGTTGTCCAACCCGAGCACCGCGATGACCAGTCCCGCAAGCGCTTGAGGCACGTATGCGGGCTGCGTGTTCGCGAACAACTTGAAACCGTTCGGATCGGTATAGGATTCGAGTTGCGTGCTGAAGGCTTTTTCGATCGTCGCAACCGTGCCGGTCGCGTCGACGAGAATGTTGTTCGCCTCCGGATGTACGCTGGTGAAACCTTGTTCTTTCAGATACGCCGTTACCTGAGATACCTGATCGGCGGTTGGCGCATACGAACTCATGAACGTTGCGCGCGGCGTGATTTGCCCTGACGCAACGGAGCGTTTCAGCTCGTCGACGTTGCGCAGCTGCAGCGCGACGTGCACGTTGAGCGTTTGCGTTGCCGGAAGGCGACCGTTGTCGGTCACGCCGGTAAACGTTACGGCCTGGGTGGCCGTCGTTGCCAAACCGAGCGGTACGCTCACGGCGGCGGTGGACGCGCGCGTCCCCGCAAGCCCCATCGTGCTCGGTGTACCGGCACCGGCCGGTGCGTTGGGTAGCGCCGAGCCCCCGTGCCCGGAACAGGATGCCGTTGCGATGCCGGCGGCCAGCGCCGCGGCGATTAGTCTTTTCATGGAGTCCGACTCCTCCTCGCTCTACAGCGTACGGAGGGCGTCGTCCAATCGACATACCGAAAACCGGGTAGAGCGCCCGGTACGGGCGAGCGGCTACCATCAAGAAACGATGGTAGTATCACTCGCGGGCGAGTGGGACATTTACCGGCGCGAAGAACTGCGCAACCGGCTCGAGCCCGCCTATTACGAACGCGAGGTCGTCTTCGACCTTACCACGGCCAAGTACGTGACGAGCACGCTCATCTGCGCGCTCATCGTCGCGCACAAGCACCGCGAAGAGCTTCGGCTCCCTCCGGCGATGGTGGCGGTGCGGTCGGCGTTCGTGCGGCGTTTGCTCGGGGCGACCGGCTTAGATGGCCTCTTTCCTATCTATCAAAGCGTAGAGGACGCGCTGAACGCGTCCTCCGTCGCTGCTGAGGGCACCGCATAAGCGGGTCTTACAAACCGCCGGCTCCGTTCGGCGATCCCAAACCGGTCGGCCAGTCATAGCCTGCCGGTAATATGTCATGGAACGCACCGGCATGCGCATATGAGTATGCCGGGCCTTGCGGATTGCCCGAGAGGGCATACGCTGCCGCCACGAGCGGCGCGCCGACGCTGGTACCGCCGGCGACGAGCCAGCCGCCCGCGGTCGAGTCGAACATCGACACGCCGGTCTGCGGATCGGCAACCGCCGCGACGTCCACCGTCGCGCGCTTACCCTGACACGAATTGTTGCCTTGCCAGTCGGGCTTGATTTCGTACCGGCTGCAGCCGCGGCCGCCGTACGCCCACGGCGATTCCGACCACGAGCCGCTCCCGCCCGAGAGCGCGGTACCGCCGACCGACGTGACGTATGGCGACGCGGCCGGATAGAACGGTTTGGAAGCATCGCCCGCTGCGACGGTAATCGCGACGCCCGGATGATTGAAGTGCGCGTCGTACGAGGTCTCACCCGGCGATTCGGCCGCGTAGTAACTGTTGCTTATCGCAACCGCGCCCATGTGCGCGGCGGTGTCGACTGCCGCGGCGAGATCGCTCAGCGAATTCGAATTTGCTTCGACGAGCAGAATCTTGCAGTTCGGACACACCGCGGAAACGACGTCGAGATCGAGTGAAATCTCTTCGCTCCATGCGAGATCGGCGGCGGGAAGCGAACCGGTTTGGCCCTGCTGATTGACTTTGCGGAAGCAGCCGGTCACCGACGAGCACGCAGGGAGCCCGTAGGCCAGGCGATACACGGCGAGATCGAGCTCGGCGGCGGGATCGTCGTACGCGTCGACGATCGCGACGGTGCCGCCGGCATTTTGCGACGGCAGCGCGTACGCGCTTTGCAGATCCGCCGGATGCAGACCGGGCAGCAGACTCGCCGGTGTCGTCGCGTTGCTAATCGACGGAATGACGATGTTGACCGCAATGGTGCAATTCGCCGCGTCGGTGTACAAACTCAAACCGCAAGCAAGAACGCCTGCGGGCACTTCACCGACGGAATCCGCGGGCACCTCGCCGACGGAATCCGCGGGAACTTCACCGACCGAGTCTTGCGGTAAACGCGTTGTTCCCTGCGGTGACGCCGGCATCGCGGGCAACGAGTGCTGCGCGCCGGCACAACCGGCCAGGGCAGCCACGAGTAGTGCTATGACGATCCTACGCAGCAATGACGAGTCTCCTCCACTCCGAAAAAGCGCGAACCCCCTCGCTCGCCCGCTTAGCCGTGTACCCAACCTGATGTAAGCGCTAACGCCACCGCCTCGCGGCGTCCGCTGCAGTTGAGTTTTCGGCATATGGAGCGTACGTGAGTATCTACGGTATGGGGACTTCGCCCCGTTTTTACCGCCACATCTTTCGTGCTCGCCCCTTGCGAGAGCAGCCGCAGAATCTCGCGCTCCGCGGGCGTGAGGCTGGAATAGCGTTCGTCTTGCGAACCGTGAATCGGAAGCGCCGCGAGCAGACGCGCGAGGCCGCCGAAATGCTCGGCATGAAGCCGCGCGAGTGCGGACTGCAATTCGCCGGCATCGGCCTGCGCGAGTTGTACGCGATACACCACGCGCAGCGTTTGACCGAGCAGGCGCAGCCGCCGCATCGCGGGCGGCGTCATCTCCTCTGCCTGCGTGAGAAACCGGTGCGCGCGCGAGGTATGCCCGCGAAGCAGCTCGGCCAGCGCGAGAAACAGCAGCGTGCGAATCGTACGCCGCGTTGGGCGCCCGGCGGCTTGCAGCGCACCGGTGAGCGCCGTTTCCGCCGCCGCGATGGCTGATTCACCATGTTCGTTCAAACCGGCCGCGAGCGCGTACACCGCGATCTCCGCCGAACGAAGCGCCAATCGCGCCGGCGCCTCTTCACCCTCGGCGGCTTCCGCGAGCAATTCATACGCCTCGCGAAATTTGCCGGTCCAGCCGGCACGCATCGCTTCGGCCGGCAGCAGCGAGCGCTGATAGCCTTGCGGGAACAGCGCCCGGCTTTCACGCAGCAGGCGGTCGAAATGCTCCACTTGCGGGTCGCTGCCGCGCTCCACTTCGATTTCATAAGACGCAACCAGCGCGATGAGCCGCGCTTGCGTGCTCGCGCCTTTTCGCGCGCACTCCTCGGCTTTTTGCAGCGCGTCCAGACACGCGACCGGATCGTCGTCCTGATCGTAGGTGCTCGAGTAGAGATTGATGTACGCGCGCGCCGCGACTTCGTACAGATTGCACGACATCGCGAGTTCCGCGGCCGACGCGGCGTACGATCGTCCCTCTTCGAATGCGCCGATGCGCAGATAGACGTACGACGCTTGATGAAACAACCGCGCTCTCGCGCGCTCTTCGAGCCGTGACGATCCCAGCTGCAGCGCTTTCTCGATGGTTTCACGTGCTTCGTTCGTGCGCGCCGACGCCGCGTACGCGGTTGCGAGCGTGCCCAGCAGCGGCGCTCGGATCTGCGGCGGAATCCCGTCTTTTGCTGCTTCTTGCTCGAGCAGCGGTATGGTATCGCGATTGCGGCGCACAAGTTCGATAGCGTAGCGATGAACCAGCGAGAGATGCAGTTCGTCGTCGTGCGCTGCGGCGATCGCTTCGACGAACAGTGGTTCTGCGGCGGCGAAATGCCCGCGCCCCGCTTCGATCATCGCGCGCAAGCCCAGGACGATCGCGTTGCCCGCGCGCAGGCGATCGGGTATCGCATCGAGCGCGGCATTTAGCGGTTCGATCTCTCCGCGCTCGAATAACGCCAACCCGTGCTCTTCCACGACGCGCGAGACGTGTTCCGTCGCGCGCGCGCGAGTATAGAGCGTGAGGGCGTCCGCGACTTTCCCGCGCCGCTCCAAAATCTCGGCGCCCGAGCACAGCGCCGCTATCCATTCACGCTCGCCCGAACGCCGCAGCTCCATTTCGAGAAATTCGCGAAACAAGTCGTGGTAGCGGTAACTGCCCGGAGCGATTTCGTTCAAAAACGTCGTTTTCGCGCGCAGGTCGGCCAGGAAGTCGGGCGTTGCGCCGAGCGCTTCCACCATGTCGGCGTCAAAAGTGAAAAACACGCACGTCGAGAGCGCGAAGGCGCGCTGTGCGAGCGAAAGGCCGGCGAATATCTGCTCGGCCAAATAGCGGTACACCATTTCGCGCGTTCCGGACGCGGCGCTGCGCAAGTCGGTCGCGTGCGTTCGCGTGCGCAGCGCGATGGCAAGCGCGACGGGCCAGCCTTCGGTGAGTTGGCGCAGCGACTCGACTTCCTGCAGATCGAGTTGCGCGTGCGTTTCGTCCGCCGCCGCGAGTGCTTCTTCGGTGGTGAAGCGCAAATCGTCTTCGCCGATCGGGATGTCCATGCGCCCGTAGGCAACCCACGTTGCAACGGGAAGACCGAGATCGCTGCGCGCGGCGATAATCCAGCGCAAACGTTCGCTGGTACGCTCGACGAGGTCGGCGATCAGCGCGATGCATGCGGGATCGGTCGACGCATAGTGCAAGTCGTCGAGAACGATCGTTCCGCTTACGCCCTGCAGATGTTCGGCAAACCAGTCGGAAAGCTGGCGAACCGGTTCTTCAAACGCGAGAAAGCGCTCTTGCATCGCCGGAAACGCCGCCAGGGCGCTTGGCGCCGCGTTCGCCAGCGCGTTCACGAATTGTCGGACGAACGCGAGCAGGGTGCCGTCTTCGCGGCGCACGTCGTAGCGAACGGCGTCCATCGAGCCGCTTTCCAGGAAATCGCGCAGCGCGACGCTCTTGCCGAAACCGGCGGGTGCGACGATGAGCGTGACGGGAAACCGCGTCGCGTGTTCCAAGCGTTCGTTGATGCGCGCGCGCATACGGCTGGCTACGGCACGCCGCACGCCGCTTCCCGCACGCGGCGTGGCCGCTGCGCGCAGCCCCATGGGCACTGACCTGCTGTGTATCCGTCCGCGCTGCTCGTTTTGGCGGTTTTATGCGTGTTTACCGGTGCCTACGCGGCGCGGATGCGCACGCGTGCCCATGCGCTCAACGTCCGCCTGGAAACCGCGGCGCGGCGCGAATCGGACGTACTCGAAGCGGTGCGCGTGCTGACTGCCGCTTCGCGCGAGTCGACGCAGGCAGTGTTGATCGCGCTCGATCGCACGCTGCGCGTTTTGGATCCCTCGGTGGACGCGGTGTTGATCTTCACGCCGCAAGGCGAAGAACTCGCGTGCGCGTACGCCGCAGGATCGCGCACGGAGCATTTTTCCGGCATGCGCGTCGCGCGCGATCATCCCGGCGCGCTGCCCGCACGAGCCGCGATTTGCGGACACCGCGTGGAACTCGCCGGCGACGCGCGTCCGATCATTCCGACCGATCGCGCCGCAATTGCCGTACCGATGATCGGCGGGAACGGTCTGGCGGCGGTCGTGTACGCGGCAAGCGCGCGCGAGCGCATCGCGAACGCCGATCTCATCGTGCGCGCCGTCGCGCAAGCCGCTGCACCGTACGCGCTCGCCGCGGAGCGCGAAGTGGATCGGCGCAGCGCGACGTACGACGGTCTGACGGGCCTCTACACGCCGCGCGCGTTCCGCGCGCGCCTGCACGAAGAAATCGGCCTCGCACACGTCAGCCGCAATGCGTCCCTCGCGTTATGGTTCATCGACACGGATCGCTTCAAGACCGTCAACGACACGCTCGGCCATGCGGCGGGCGACGTCGTGCTGCAGCGCATGGCGCAGCTGCTGCGCGAGCACATGGTCGCGGACGTCGATCTGCCGGCGCGCAACGGTGGGGACGAGTTCTGCGCTATCGTGCGCAACGTGCACAAGGTGAGCGCGATCGAACGCGCGCAGCGCTTTTGCCGCGCCGTGCACGACTGCGATTTCGGCGTGGACATGCCGATCACAGCCAGCATCGGCGTCGCCGCGTATCCGTACGACGCCACGGAAGCGAGCGAACTGCTCGAGGTGGCGGACGCGGCGATGTATCACAGCAAACGCTCCGGGCGCGATCGCGTCTCGTTCTCGGTCGACGGCGCGTCGTTCGCCGTATTTTCCTGAGAATCGCCTGAAAAGCGATCCGCGACCGCAGCGCGAACATGCTCGCGGTGCTGGTCGTTCACCTATTGTCGATCCTCGGGCGTCCTAATGCCCTCGACCGCGAAGTGACCGCATTTGCGGCTGGCGCGCTGCTGCACGGCTCCCCGGCAGATTTGGTCGACCCCGCGCGCGCCGCGGCCGCCATTCATCTGGAGCATTTCCGCACGCCGCTGTGGATCATCATGATCGCACTGCAGATCGGCGTGCTCGCGTGGTTTTGGAACACGGGCTTGTCGGCGCGTCTTCGCGACCGGCTGCGATCCATCGTTCGCCCGGAGTTCGCCGCCCGCTTCTGTTTCGGAGCGCTCGTCGCAGGGCTCGACCGGCTCGCTGCATTCATTCCGCAAGCGCTCGAATACCGCTACATGCGCATCCTCGATCTCAACAACATTCTGTTTCGCAGTTGGCTCGTGGAATGGATTGCATCGACGCTGCTCGTCATGGTGATTGCGGGGCTCATCGCGGCGGTCGTGCTGTGGCTGGCCGATCGCACGCACCAGTGGTATCTCTACACCATCGCGGGCGTGATGGGCTTCACGCTGCTCGTCTCGTACGCGAACCCGTTCGCGATTGCGCCGGCGTACACGCATTTCTCAACGCACGCGCCGGCGAGCGGCGCATTCGCACGTAACGTCGCTGCGCTCGAACGCCAAACGGGCGTGCACGTTCCCATCGTGATCGCGGAAGTGTCGCGGCGCACGCGCGTTGGCAGTGCGTACGTGATGGGTTGGGGCGGATCGCAGCGCGCGGCCGTTACGGATACGCTGTGGTCCGGCGCAACGGAAAAGGAGCTGGAATACGTCGTCGCGCGCGCGCTCGTGTGGGTACGCGACAACGACGGACTTCACATCACGCTCGTTCAGGGAGCATTTCTCGTGCTCGGTGCGGCGCTCGCGGTGTTCATTTCCGATCGAATTGGCTTTCGTAGGGACGACGATCCCGTTTCTCGTCTAGCACTGCTCGGCGCCGTGATGGGCGGTGTGTATCTGGTCGCGCTGCCGTTTTATAACGGCTACGCGCGCAGTATGGACCGCACGACCGACGCCGCGGCCATTGCGCTTACCCACGATCCCGCGTCGGCGATCCGCCTGGAATTGCGGCGTACCGATCAAGCGTTGCTTACGCTGTGCCCGAACGCGTTTGCGTATTGGTATTTCGACTCACGCGTACCGCCCGGCACGCGTATCAGCAATCTGCAGGGCGCACCCGACTACTGCGCTACGCGGCGCCGGTAAAGACGCTGCCCGTCACCCGCGTGCCCAAGTGGTGCGCGGTGAGCAATTCGACGACCGTTGCGTGCGCAACGCGTCCGTCGACGATGTTCGCCTGCGCCACGCCTCCGCGCACGCCCAGCGCCGCCGCGCGAATCGCGGTGCGCAGATCTGCCGGTACGCGCGGGTCGTCCGCAATCACGAGCGCTTCGGCGGGCGTCAGATCGGTAATCAGCGCGGCAGTTTCCGGATCGGCAACGCCGCCCAGCGCGTGAAAGAAGATGGCGCGAACGGCGTCCGTGGCGGCCGCAACCGCACGGGCGACCTCGTCCGCTTGCACGACGGGATCGCGCGGCGCAAAGACCGAGAACGTCGTGGGCTCGATGACCGGAATGTAGCCCGCGCTCGTGAGCGTCTGCAAAATGCCGGTCTGCACGTTGCCGATGCCGCTCGGCGTCTGCGGCAGCATGGCGGCATCGGAGCCGGATAGACCGACGGCCGCATTGCCGCTGCGGTTGATCGCGCGTACGAGCGCACGGCCCGCGCGCGGCGTCGGCGCGACGACGATTGGGTGCACGTCGCGCCCCGAGAGAAAGGCCAAGTCGTCAAAGAACGTCGTGTGAGACGCGAACGCGGTTTCCTCGTCCACGCGCACGACGAACGCTTTGCCGGCAAACCCCTCCATTAGGCGACCTCCGTTTTCTATGAGTATCGACCGGTTCTCCAGAAAGATAACGCGCAAGCGTTACAAATCGGCTCGCGGCGGTGCTGTAAGGACATGGTGGCTGCAACGACGCTCATGGATTCCGCCGAGGCGGCATTCGAACGCCTCTTCGCAGACGAATACGCCCGCGTCGCTTCCGTTGCGTTTCGCATCACGCGCGACGCGGCGGACGCGGAAGACGTGGCGCAGGACGTGTTCGCGCAATTCGCGCGCTCACGCGGGCGAGCGCTCGACCGCGCGCGGCCGTGGCTGTATCAAGCCGCGGTGCACGCCGCGCTGAACGCCGTGCGATCGCGCCGGCGGCGTGCGCAGCGCGAAGAACGCGAATTCCGGCTGCGCGAACCGGTTGACGCGGGCAGCGGAAACGACGATCCGTCCGGCATCATCGAGCGGCGCGCGGAGGCGGCGATGGTGCGCGCCGCGCTGCTGCGGATCGGCGAGCAGCACGCGGAGATCCTCGCGCTGCGGTACGGCGGACTTTCGTATCGCGAGATCGCCGAAGTCACCGGAATCGACGCTGCCCAAATCGGCATGCGTCTTTCGCGCGCGGAGCGCGCCTTCAAACGGGAGATCGAACGTGAAACATCTCGATAGCGGCGAACTGCGCCGCATGCTGGACGAGCCGCAAGGGTTCGACGACGCCGCGCGTCTGCACGCGCAATCGTGCGAGGAATGCCGCGCGCGCCGCGCGCTCGTTGAAGCAGACGCAAAGCACGCCGCCGGCGCGCTGTCCGGGGAACTTTCACTCGACGCATCCCGCGCGTACGATAGCGTCGTGGAACGCCTCGAACGTCCGGCCGCACGCGTGCGCTGGTATCCGGTCGCGGCGGCGGTTGCCGCGGCGTTCGCGTTGGCGCTGCTGTTCACGCCCCTGGGCGGATATGCGCGCTCGTTTCTGACGATCTTCGAACCGCAGCAGTTTGCGCCGATCTCCATTTCGAGCAGCGATTTGCGCCGTTTGCGCCTGATGCGCGACGCCGACCAAATCGGTACGCAGCGTGTCGTTCGTAAACCGGAACGCGCGTACTACGCCAGCCTCCCCGCGGCGGAAAAGCACGCCTCCATGCACGTGCTCGTTCCGCACGACGTACCGGCGCAGTTTCGCGACGTGCACTCCTATTTCGTCATTTCGCCCGGCGAAATGACATTCACGTTCAGCGCCGCCAAAGCGCGGGCGTTCGCGAAGAAAACGCACAAAGCGCTGCCGCCGATGCCGGCGGGTCTTGACGGAACGACGGTGCGCGTGCAAACAGGTCAGGGATTCAGCGCCCACTACGAGCAGCGTTCGGCAAAGCGTTCGCAGCACGCTCCGTCGCTCGAAGTGTTCGAAATGCCGGTGCCGCGCGTGAGTTCGACGGGAGCCTCGCTCGCTACGCTGGAACGCTACGTGCTCTCGATGCCCAACGTTTCACCGCAATTGGCCGCGCAGATACGAGCGCTCGGCGATATCGAAAACACCGTGCCGGTGCCGGTCGTCATCGACAAACAGCACGCGAAGAACGTGATCGTGCAAGGCGTGAACGGTTTGGCCGTCGGCGACAACACGGGCCTGGGCGCCGGCGTGATGTGGCAGAAGAACGGAACGATCTACATGGTTGCCGGTTCGCTCTCGATGGACGACGTGCTCGCCGTGGCCAATGGACTCCGATAGCGCGATCGACGTTCGGCGGCTCGCAAAAACGTATGGGCGCGTGCGCGCGCTCGAAGACCTCACTTTGCGCGTGCGGCGCGGTGAGGTTTTCGGTTTTCTGGGTCCCAACGGTGCGGGCAAGACCACGTCGGTAAAGATGCTCGTCGGCTTGACACATCCCACGAGCGGCAACGGGCGGCTGCTCGGATTTCGCTTAGGCGATCGTCGAGCGCGCACGCAGCTCGGCTATCTGCCAGAACTGTTTCGTTTTCCGGATTGGCTCTCGGCGTGCGAAGTGCTGCGCTTACACGCGCGGCTCTGCGGACGGCGCATCGAGCGCAATGAAATCAACGCGACGCTCGACCTGGTCGGCTTGCGCGTGCGTGCGGACGATCGCGTCGGAACGTTTTCCAAAGGCATGCAGCAGCGCCTCGGGTTGGGCGTCGCGCTGCTCGGCCGTCCGGATCTCGTGGTGCTCGACGAACCGACGTCCGCGCTCGATCCCGCCGGGCGTCTGGAAGTGCGCGAGATTTTGCACCGCTTGCGCCGGCACGGTACCACAGTGTTTTTGAATTCGCACCTGCTGACGGAAGTGGAGCACGTCTGCGATCGCGTCGCCATCGTAACCAAGGGCCGCGTCGTCGCACAAGGCACGCTCACCGAAATCTTGGGCGCACAAAGCGGCGTGCGCATTCGTGCTCGCGCCGACGGCGTTCCACTCCTACCGCTGCTCGAACGCTTCGGCACCGTCGTTCAGGAGCGCGAAGCGGTCCTCGTCAGCGGCGTCGATGAAGCACGCGTGCCGTTTATCGTGCGCACGCTCATCGAATCGGGAGCCGACGTGTACGCCGTGGAGCCCGTGAACGCGACGCTGGAGCAACGCTTTCTCGAATTGACCGCAGGCACCGGCGCGTGATCGACGTCGTGCTGCTCACGTTCAAGGAACTGATGCGCCGGCGCTTCGTCGCGGGAGCTGCTGTTGCAACCGGTGTTCTCGTCGCCGCAACGGGCTGGGGATTTACGTATCTCTCGCACATCCGGCAGCACGGGCAGCCCATACCGCATTACGAAGTGCTCTCGCTCACGGCGGTGCTGCTCATTTTGGTCGCCTATCTATTCAGTTTCTTGCTGGCCATGGCGTCGGTGTTTATCGCAGCGCCCGCCGTTGCAGGCGACATCGAAAGCGGCGTGCTGCTGCCGGTGCTGGCGCGTCCCATTTCGCGCGTTGCGGTGCTCGGCGGAAAGTCGATTGCGCTGGCCTGCGCGATCGCGATCTATACCGCGGTAACGGGCGTCGTGGAATTCGCCGTCGTTCGCGCCGCGACCGGGTATTTGCCGCCGCATCCTGCGGCGATGCTCGCGTATCTCGCATTGTCGGGCATCGTGATGGTCGCGCTGGCGCTGCTGCTGGGAACGCGCATGCCCGCGCTCGCGGCGAGCATCGTGGCGATGGGGCTGTTCATCGTTGCGCGGCTCGGGGGCATCGCGCAAGGTCTCGGTTTGCATTACGGTAATCAAACGGTGAGCGATGTTGCGACCGCTACGCAACTGCTGCTGCCCAGCGACGCGATGTGGCAGTCGGCACTTTACCGGATGGAACCGGTGAGCATGATTACCGCGCTGGGCAACTCGCAGCAGTGGCCGGGACCGTTTTTCGTGCTCACCCCGCCGCCGGTTGCGATGCTGCTGTGGGCGATTGGATGGATTGCGGTCGTTTTCGCGCTGAGCGCGCGCAGCTTCGAACTACGCGATCTGTAGATTGTTGACGTACTGCATCGCCGCTTCGAGGCCATCGCTTAGCCAGAGCTGCGCTCCTCGCACGGCACCGTCGATGACGTCAGGCAAACGCGCGGTCTCCTCGGCGGTGAAATTGCTGAGTACGTGGTCGATGCTATCGTACTCCGGTCGTCCAACGCCGACGCGGATGCGCGGAAAAC
>JBKPMZ010000118.1:0-3914 GCA_046732415.1 Vulcanimicrobiota bacterium | reverse complement strand
CCTTCGGCGTCGTCAAAATGCAAGAAGTGCAAGGACTGACCGGCGAGGAGAAAACGCCGCAGCACTTGAGCGACGTGGCGCTGGCCAAGGCGCTGTATCCGGCAAACGATCCGCAAAATGCGTTTGCCTCAGCGCAGACGGCCGGAGCGGTTACGCCGGACGACGTGAAAGCCTATTACGAAAAGGCGTTCCGGCCAGACGAGACGACAGTTGTCGTCATCGGCGACGTAACGCCTCAGCACGCGCGCAGCGTGTTCGAAAAATACTTTGGCGCTTGGAAGGCGAACGGACCGAAGCCGAATCTTGCGCTGCCTTCGGTACCGCGAAACACAACCGCGAGCGTGCAAGTTCCCGATCCGTCGCGCGTGCAATCAGCCGTGCAACTGGCGCAGGTGATGGATCTGAAACGTTCGGACCCGCAGTGGGCCCAGGTGCAAGTCGGTAACGCGGTCCTGGGCGCCAACGGCGCATTCGGCACGCTGCTGATGGACGATCTGCGCACGACGAGCGGCCTGGCATATTATGCGTACTCGTCGATGCAATCGCACAAGAACCGTGCCACGTTCATGATCCAATACGCCTCCGACCCCGGTAAAGTGAACGCGGCGGAGCAGATGGCACTTCGTGACGTGCGCATCATGCGATCCGGCAAAATCGATCCGGCGCGCTTGCAGCGCGGCAAAACGATGCTGATCAGCGACATTCCGCTGCGCCAGCAGAGTTTTGACGGCATCGCCAACGGCTTCCTGACCTATGCGGGTGAGGGATTGCCGCTCGATCAGGCGACGATCGATGCGCGGCGCGAGTTGTCCGCTTCCGCCAAGAGCGTGCAGAGCGCGTTCAGCAAGTGGATCGATCCGAACGCTTTTGTTCGGATCGTTCTCGGCCCACCGTCCAAGTAACGATGCAGACGAAAAGCCCACGGCGCATTCGCGCCGTGGGCTTTGACTTCGATCACACGCTCGGGATTGACAACAAACTCGAGCGTGTGGCCTTTTTGCGCTTGTTGGACGCGGCGTGCGAACACGGTGGACACTGCATCGGCACGCTTGCAGAAGAAATCGAGCGCATCGACGACTTGCTGGCAAAGCAGCGCGCCGGATCGTTTTCGATAGAAGAGGCAGTGCGGCGTTTCATGCACGAACGCGGCGTGGCGGACGCGCAATCATACGTCGAGCAGTACAAACGGATGGCGGTCGATATGGTCGACTCGTTCGTCATTCCGCAGCCGGGTGTGCGCGAGATGCTGGCGGTGCTGCGCGAACGGCGCATTCCGGTTGCGATCCTGACGAACGGGTGGAACCCGCTGCAGCGCCGCAAAGCCGAGCGCGTGCACTTCAACGGCTCCGTGCTGGTGAGCGCCGACCTCGGCGTACAAAAGCCCGATGCGCAGGCCTTCGCCGCGCTTGCGCAGGCCGTTCACGCAGACGCAAGCGAGATCGCCTTCGTGGGCGACACGCCGCAGAGCGACGTGGCCGGCGCGATTGAAGCCGGGATGCACGGCATCTGGTTCGACGCGGAAGGCGCGCGGTATCCGGCGGACCTGCCGCAACCCACGGTAGTTATCCACAGCCTCGCGGAACTCGCGGCCCTGGTGTAGAACAGCGCCGCCGTGCCGAAGATCACTGGTGGAAACTTGGGCAGCCGCAAGCTGAAATCACCCAAGGGTATGAACGTGCGCCCGACACCGGGCCGCGTAAAAGAGTCGCTATTCTCGATTTTGCAGACGCGTATCGAGGGCTCACGCTTCCTCGACCTGTTTGCGGGCACGGGCGCGATTGGGTTTGAAGCGGCTTCGCGCGGCGCGCAAAAGGTCGTTTCCGTCGAAGGTCATCGCGACACCGCCGAAGCGATTCGAGAAGCCGCCGAACAATTCGGCGTCGCCGACCGCGTCGAGGTGGTTGCCGCGCCCGTTGACCGCGCGCTCTACCGCTTGGAAGGCGAGTTCGATGTCGTGTATGCCGACCCGCCGTACGCCGACGAGCTTCCCATGCAGATGTTCCGGCTGCTGCTCGAACGCAATTTGCTCGCGCCGGACGCCCTCGTGATCTTCGAACACAGCGCGCGGACCATTCTCCCCGAAATACCGGGGTACCGGAGCGTGCGCGAAGAAGTCTACGGCGATGTCGCTTTGGCATTTTTCACACCCCAACGTGTATGACACGTGGGGGCCCGGCGCCCGTGAAAACTAACGGACGCATGGGGGCGCATGCCCGCGCCATCTATCCCGGCTCGTTCGATCCTCCCACGAACGGCCACCTCGACGTCATCGAGCGCGCGTCCAAGTACTTCAGCGAGCTCATCGTTGCCGTCGTCGTCAATCCGCAAAAACGCGAACCGATGTTTACGCTGGAACAGCGTGAGGAAATGATTCGCGAATGCGTGGCGCATCTGCACAACGTGCGCGTCGAGCATTTTCGCGGATTGCTGGCGGACTACGTGAAGGCTCAAGAAGCGGACGTCATCGTCAAAGGACTGCGCGTCGTCTCGGACTTCGAATCCGAGATGTCGACGGCACTGATGAATCGCGCGCTTTCCAACGTCGACACGATGTTTCTGATGTCGGATCAGAAGTATTCGTTCGTCAGTTCGAGCATCGTCAAGGAAGTGTTCTTCCTGGGCGGAGACGTCGCGGCGCTCGTTCCCGATCCGGTCATGCGGGTCATGGCCACCAAACGAGAGACTCTGCGCAAATAACTACACAACGGGAGGGCCTTATGTCGGTTTATCGCGTTCTGGAGAAACTGGAAAGTTACGTGCAGGAAGGCACGTGGCTGCCCGCTGGTTACCGCATTCTGAGCGAAGAGCGGCTCATCGAATTCATCGAGAAGATTCGTTCCTCGCTGCCGGAGGAAGTGGGCCGGGCGAAGATCATCGCCAAGGATCAGGAGCGCATGATTCGCGCCGCGCAAGAAAAAGCGCAGGCGATCGTGACGGAAGCGACGTCCAAGCACGAGGAAATGGTCGATCAGCACGAGATCGTCGATCGCGCGCGCCGTACCGCAGAGGTGATTCTGCGCGAAGCCGAAGAACGCGCCGCGAAAGTGCGGGAAGGCGCCGACCACTATGCGATGCAGCTGCTCGGCGAACTCGAGGGGCGGCTTTCCGGTGCGCTCGGCTCCATCCGCAAGGGCCGCGAAGCGTTGACGCCGCGTCCGCAGGCGGCTGCGGCCCCGCTCGCCGAGGCTGCCGCAAAGAGCAAACGAGCGGCATTCGACGCGCAAGCAGCGGACGAAACGGCCGCTTTGGAGTCGGTAGAATTGGTACAATAGCCGTGTGAGACTCGCGCTGGCTCGTAACCGGTTCCGGCTTTACGTCGTTGCGGCCGTCTTGGCGGCAGTCGCGTCGTTCGCGCCGACGCCGTTCTCGCTGATGTTGCCCGGCCGTGCCGTCGACTTGCGGCAGGTCGTGAGCGTCGAAGGGCGGGCCACGCCGTCCACGCCGTTTTTCCTGACGGACGTACGGTTTGCTTCGCACGTCACGCCGCTGCAACTGCTCGCCGGGATATTGCCCGGTGCCTCGATATTTCGTACGCGTCAGATCGTGCCGGGCAGCATGACGGCCGTTGAATACGAAGGTGTCGAACGCGAAGCGATGAGCGAGAGCCAATCGATCGCGGCTGTCGTCGCGGAGCGCGCCGCCGGGCTCAAAGTTCCGTATCCGCGATCTCGCGTGCTCGTCGTATATTTCTCGCCCTCGTCGCGCGCGTCGCGCGTGCTCAAATCGCTCGACATGCTCGTCGCGCTCAACGGTCATCCGATCGCATCCAACACCGACGTTATTCATGCGCTCGCCGGCGTGCGCCCGGGAAGGACCGTGCGCATGTCGCTCATTCGCCACGGCGTCGAGATGACGCTCGGCGTGCCGACGATCCGCTACGGCGATCGAACGGCGCTCGGTGCATACCTCACGAC
>JBKPMZ010000117.1:0-2473 GCA_046732415.1 Vulcanimicrobiota bacterium | reverse complement strand
GCGTGCATGTTCGGCTATGCGCTCGCGGCGTTCAATATCTTCCTCCCATGTGAGCCATCCCTCATCCACATAGTGCCGCGGCCCAGCTATCCGATCGTCTTCGGCTTCGAAGTCGTATACCATCGCCTCGAACGCCTTGTCGGGAAGATACTCATCCAAAACATATCCGAGATGCTTCCCGTGTTGGTTTTCGGTTCGAATTTCAAAACCAGCGTATCGGGCGTTGCGAAACCTGTTGCGAATATGCTGCACAAATCTCGATAGTAGTGGCGCTGCGGCGCCATATGCTGCCTCGCCGGCGGCTCGAATGGCGCCCTCGGCAAATGCCTTTAACGCGTCCGGCCCGAGTACCAGGACGATATTGACAATCGGCTGTTCGTGCAGCGATTCCTTATAGAGGCTTGGGCGCGCTTCCGTGACGGTGACCCCAAACCATTGTTCAAGTGCTTCCTGTACCGCCCGCGTCTCGTCTTGCGAGAACGTTGCAGGAACCTGTAATTGAATATCCGCGTTGCCCATGTTATATGTCTTTCATCTTATCGAGCGGGTGCGTTGCATCATACGTCTTTCGCATGTGTTCGATGGAAGCATCGACGTAGATCTGCGTGGTAGATAGCGACTCATGACCAAGTAATTTCTTAATTGTCATCAAGTCGGCGCCGTTCTCAAGCATATGGGTGGCAAACGAGTGTCGCAGTACGTGAGGGGTCGCTTTTTTGTCGAGTCCGGCAAGTGCGCGCAGCGTCTCAAATAGGTCGTTGTAGAAACTGTGGCTGAGCTGCTTCCCTGTTGAACTTACAAACACCCAACGGCCTTCCACCGGCCGAAAACCTTCCAAACTGTTATTTGGAAGGTTTTACTGGATGAAAGATGCCCGCGCCGCCTACGAGACCGGCACGTTCCACTGGGCTACGCGTAGACCGCTGCTCACGCCCTCCGGCACCTCCAGACCGACCGGCCACATCACCACGTCGATACGGCGCTCGCGCTCCGCCCGGCCGTCCATCGCGTACGAATACTCGCGCTCGCTGCCGTTATAGGGTTCTAGATTCCTCACCGTGGGCGCGCGATCGCCGTCGCGACCGCAGTATAGCCGAACTGCGAGAGGATCACCCAGGTCCGGCGGTCCGGCCAATGTGAAGAGCAACGTGTATCCATCGGCATTATGAGCAACAGCATCGACCTCGTCGCCGCTCCCATCCGTTATGAACGCGTTACTCACGTGTATGCTTGCATACTCGCCGAGTTCACGGTGGCGCGGGTGCTCGCACTGCACGTCAAGCTTGAATCCGTCACCAATCGCGCGCTTTTGCGCTTTGAAGGCGTCGGCCTTGCCGCCGCACGACCAGTAGTAGGTGAGTCGCCGCACGCCCCCTCCCGACACTGCCTCGTAAGTTTGCCGCGCCGGCGTTCCGAGCAGCGCGAAGAGCGCGTTTTTCGTCCACATAGTAGTGATTATAGGGCACCGCCCGCCTATGTATCTGCGGGCGCTGGCTTCCGGGAACATATGTTCGGTGGTATTATGGCGCCATGCGTGCCGGATACCCGACGGGCAAGACCTTCGCGGAGGAGTTCCGCATACTGCTGCTTACTGCCCCCGCCGAAGTACGGGCCCACTGGCAAACGATCGCCGAGACGCGTGTGGACGGCCTACCGTTTGCCGACACAGAAGTTCGCCGGCGAAGTCCCTCGCCGCACGATACCCGTCTATCCGAGAAACTTTCCGAAGTCTTACTCGCGGCCCACGCGTTCGCACAACTCGGTGCGCGGGACGTAGATATCGATACCGGCGGCGCGCAACGGCGCGAGTCTCCGGACCTTGTCGTGGCCGCCGATGGTAAGCGCCTGGGCGTTGAAGTGCGCGAAGTGATTCCGAACGCGCACGCCGAGAACGTCTGCGCCGAATTCAATATTGAGCTGCGCGATCGAATGGATGCCGATCCGACGCTACGCCCAGCGTACACGTACCTGCAGATTAGCCGCCGCGCGGGTCGTGGCGCGCCGGGCGCACTCGCGCCGGAGGTGCGTGAGCAACTCATGAAATGCGTACTTGAATACCTTCGCAGCGGCGACTACGCATCGGCGGTGGCGGACAAATGGACGCATCGTATGGCGTGGCCGGGGGCGTCGCTGGGCTATGACGTTTGGATTAGGCGCGTGCCTAATCCGAACGGCTATGTGACATTCGATGACCAGCGCGGAAGCTTCGATAGCCACGGCATGATCGAACCGGCGCTCGATGGTTTGAGGAAAAAGCGCGAGAGGGCTGCGACATACGATCACACGTTTCCATTGTGGCTCGTGTTGGGCGTAACGGAGCAATGGGGACAGTTTCGCTCGTCGTTGGAGTACCTTGCCACGCTGTCTCCCGCAATCCAACCGTTTGAGCGCGTCATTATACATGACGGCGGTACGTACGTCACGTATAGCGCGCACGGAGCACAGCTAGGCTGAATGTGCGGCCGCTTCGAAC
>JBKPMZ010000116.1:0-2944 GCA_046732415.1 Vulcanimicrobiota bacterium | reverse complement strand
AGCACGTTCCCCGTCGCGCCGGTGGAATCGTATGCCGTGACCGTATACGTAGCATCTCCGGAAAAAGCGCCGAACGATAACGTGCACGTCGTGTTTCCGCTCGTGTCGGTGGTGCATCCCGGTGATTGCGGCGTAACGTCGAACGCTTGAGCGGGGTATGTGGTCGTGCCGATTTTATAGGCGAAAGAGATCGATTTCGTGCTCGGCGAGATAAAAGACGGGCGACGGGCGGCCGTGGACGTTGTGTTTTTGGGGATTCTTACGACGAGCGTTGCATGCGTTGTGCCGGTTTTTTGCAAAGTATTCGGGACGCTCGGCAACGAGTTATGGCGACCGCAGCCGGAAAGCAGCAACGCGATAGAAAGTGCGCCAAAGGCACGCGTTAGAGAGACGCGTTTCATTATTGAATTACCCCCGTTACAGTCGTGACGGTGACGGAAACCGAAGTCGAGTCTCCGGAAGAGTCCGAGATGGTGATGACAGTGCTGCCGGCATGGTTCCCGGTGACGCTAAATGTTGCGCCGGTTTGCTGCACTGAGATGACCGATGTATCGTATCCGCTCGCGCTATATGTTCCAGTACCTCCGCTCACGGAGAAGGACTGTGCGTTCGCACTGCCTGTGCCCGCGATCGCGACGGAAGCTGGGCTTGCAACGAGCGGAACCGGAGTAGGCGTCGGCGTTGGTGTTGGTGTTGGTGTCGGGGTTGGCGTCGGCGTCGGCGTCGGCGTAGGCGTCGGCGTCGGCGTTGGCGTTGGCGTTGGCGTTGGTGTGGCGGTCGGCACCGGCGTAGGAGTGGGCGTCGCAGTCGGTACCGGCGTAGGAGTGGGCGTCGCAGTTGGGCTTGGCGATGGTGTTGCGGTCGCCGCAGTGATCGGCCCCAAATGCACCCCGATGGTGTAATGCTGGTTTGCATGGAGCGTCAATGCGACGGCCGGTCCAGCGTACGTCACCGTAACGACCGTACTCGTTGACGTAACCGTGAGTGGTCCGGCGATATTGAAATTGCCCGCGTTGTCGACAATGCCCGCGTACAGCGTCTGCATTTGCAAAAACGTTGCCGCTTGCGACACGCTGAAGCCCGCGGCCGTGACCCATTGCGTCACATCGAGCGAGAAACCCGGGGCAGCGCCAAACGTCATGTCGTGATCGGGCACGAAATCCATTTGCACCAGATAACTTCCGCCCGGCATGGACTGACCTTCGAGTGCAAACGCGCGTCGCGCGCGATCCATCGTCGCATCTGCGCCGCTCGCAATGGTGACGCTCACGTTGCCGGAGCCGGCCGTGAGTTTGGGGACCGCAATGGTTGCCGCAATGCCGCCGGTGGCCGGCAGCACTGCCGTGGTTGCCGCAGTCGTGGACGGAGCGACGGACTTCGTGTTGGACTGCGCGCTTGGCGCGGGCAACGGCTGCGGCGTGGGCGTGGCCGTTGCGGCCGGCGTTGGTGTGGGTGTTGCCTTGGAGTGGGGCGGCAGCGCATTTGTTCCGCCCCCTCCTCCGCATGCCGTGAACAAGAGCGCGGCGGCGAATGCCGCAAGCGCGGCGCGATATGCGCCGTCAATAAACAACCTCTGCATTGACGCTTCTCCTTGAAATGAGAGTGACTAGCGCCAAGCGTAGGGGTCAAACGTCCCCGAAACGTCCTATTTTCCGTCCGCGCGTCGATAAGGTTGCCATTGTGTCACCCTGAGGCATCCCTTCGACCGCGCTCAGGACGGGCTGCGGGTGGCCGAGGTATCGAGGCCTACGTCCCCTTATCCGCCCCTATATAACGGATGAGTTTGAAGATGACGTCGTGCTGCGTGTTCAGCGTGTTCGGCGTGCCGTAGGCGAGGTACATCTCCATTTCGCGGAAACGCCGGTAGTACGCGATTGAAAGATTCGTGCCATTGACGTACTGCGGCGTGTCGAAGAACGTGGGCCCGGTGCCGATGATGCGCCGCCACCCGAGCGCGACGGATTGGTTCGTGTCGAGTTGATAGCCGAAACTCACGCGCTCGAGCCACTGTTTGAGCGAGCCGCCCGCGTCGAGCGACTGATTCGTATTGAAAGCCGTAAAGGAGAGCGTGCCGCGGCGCGTTACCGGGATGCTGGTTTGCAAATCCGTCGAGTGCAGAAAGCCCGCGCCGAAGCGGCCGACGTTGTACGTAATGCTCGACGGATACGACGTATTCGCGCCGTAGGCCAAGTAGATGCCGTTTTGATTCGTCGTGCCGCCGGGCTGATTTGGAAAGCGCAGGAACTGGCTGCCGCTGGTGAGTTGCAGCGTCCATTGGTTTCTGGTATTTGCCGTGACGTTGAACACCGTGAACGCGTAGTTCTGCGTACCGGTATGGTCGTTGTAATTGCCGTAGTCCGCTGACGCGGTGATGTTTTGCACGAACGACTTGGGATCGTTGTCGAACTCGCGGTACATGTAGAGGCTCGGGCCTCGCACGTCGTTGATTTGATTGAACGCATCGTATGGCGCGTATTGGCTGCCGACGTCGTGATATGCGGCGAACAAGCCGGACTTGGGCGTATAGAAATTCATGCCGTATTCGCGATAGCGGCCCTCGCCAGGCGAGGTGATTTGCGTACCTTGCTCGTCTCCCAGCGTGAAGTACGCGTTGAAGTTGTGGTAGTTGCCCGCGACGGCTTGGTAATAGTCGGCCACGTCATGCGCGCCGGGCATGTCGACGCCGACGCGTTGATAGATCGCCTCGTAGCGCCGGTCGCTCGAGTGCCACGCCACGGACTGAGCCGCGTCGTTGCGCTGTACGCCGATCGCATCGAACCCGGCGAACGTGACGTTGCCTTGTTGTCCCTCAATGGCATAGCCGCTGCGCGGGGTCGGGATATTGGGTGTATAGAGACGCGGCCAATTCAAGCAGTCGTTGCAGTTAAACGAGTTATAGTAGTTTGCACCTTGCGTGAAGAACGGACGAACCTCGGAATACCGC
>JBKPMZ010000115.1:0-2189 GCA_046732415.1 Vulcanimicrobiota bacterium | reverse complement strand
TCTTACCCCCGGCGGCCGTGCCCTCCAATGCTGGTTTGAGGCAAGATTTATGTCCTCTGGGTTATGAATATACCGGCATGGAGCTGCAGCAGTTGGAGTATTTCCGGGTCGTCGCCCGGACCGAGCACGTGACCCAGGCGGCGGAGGAGCTGGCAATCACCCAGCCGGCGCTCAGCCGCGCCATGGCGCGCCTGGAGCGAGACCTGGGAGTGGCCCTGTTCGACCATCGTGGCCGTTCGGTGAAGCTGAACCGGTACGGTGAAGCGTTCTTGCGCCACGTGGAGCGCGCGCTGGGCGCGCTTGACGAGGGCCGCCGCGAACTGACCGATCTTGCCGATCGCGACGCGGGCGTCATTGCGTTCGGCTTCGCGCACGCGCTCGGAACGAGCGTCGTGCCCGATCTGATCGCGGGTTTCCGGCAGCAGCATCCGCGCGCGCGTTTTCAGCTGCTGCAAAACGCCTCACACATTATTTTGGACGAACTGGAAGCGGGCGACGTCGATTTTGCGCTCGTTTCGCCCGTACCGCCCGCCAGCGATCGGATTGAAACGCTGCAACTCTCGTCGGAAGAACTGCTCCTCGTGGTCCCGCACGACCACCGCTTTGCGAAGCGTAAATCCGTGCGCTTGGCGGAACTGCGCGACGACACGTTCGTCTGTTTGCGCGAAGGCTACGGGCTGCGCACGCTTACCGATCACTTTTGCGCGCAGGCGGGTTTCACACCGAAGATTGCCTTTGAAGGTGAAGAGATCGCCACGCTGCGCGGATTGGTGGCCGTGGGTTTAGGCGTCGCAATCATTCCCGCCGCCACGTCGCCCGCCGAAAGCACGCCGCCGCAGTTGCACATCAGTGAGCCCGTCTGCCGCCGCAGCATCGGACTGCTCTGGGATCCGTCGCGGTATCAGCCGGAACTCGCACAAGCGTTCCGGCACCACATCATCGCGTCGCTGCGCTCTTAAGCGACGCCGATCGCGTGCGCTATCGCCAAACTACTCGCGGCGATAAGCGCCCATAATGCAAAGCCCAGCACGAGCGGACGCACGCCGGCCGCGCGAATCGCTTTGGCGTCCGCTGAGAGTCCGACGCCGGTGAGCGCGACGACGATTAGAAACAGGGCGGTTTGTGAGAACGCCGCGTGCAGCACGGCTGGAACGGCGCCGGCCGTATTGAGTAACGCCGCCAGCACGAACCACACGATGAACCATGGCAGGATCTTGCTCCAGTCGATGCCCTCGTCACTCGCGCGCGCGTGCCAAATGCGTTTCCCCGCATAAAACAGCACGATGGGAATGATGAGCGTCGTTCGCGTGAGCTTGACGATGACGGCTTGCGCGCCCGCGACATGGCCGTACACAAAACCGGCCGCGACGACGGACGACGTGTCGTTGATCGCCGTTCCGGCCCACAGTCCGAACGCGTGCTGCGAGAGCGCGAGCGCGTGGCCGATAGCGGGGAACGTCAGCACCGCGGCGACGTTGAACAAAAACACCGCGGATATCGCGTACGCAACGTCCGCTTCCGACACGTCTATGACGCTCGAAACCGCGGCAATCGCGGAACCGCCGCAAATTGCCGTGCCCACGCCGAGCAGCCGCCGCAAATCGCGATCCAATCCAAGAAGTTTGCCCAGAACGTACGCAGCCGTGAGGACGATCACCAGCGTACCGAGCATCACCGGCAGCGAGCGCAGACCGCCGCCGGCGACTTCGTGCAATTGCAGATTGAAGCCGAGCAGTACGATCGAGAGCTGCAGAATCTGTTTGCTGGAAAACTTGATGCCGGCCTTGAGCGCGCCGGCGGGTTTACGAACCACCGCGACCGCGACGCCGATGAGAATTCCGAACACCGGGCCGCCTACCAGCGGGAACACGCGGCCGAGCGCATACGCGGCGCCCGCGATGAGCAAGCACAAAAAAAATCCGGGCAGCAGCGGATGCACGCGCACGCGGCGATGCGTCAGCGTCGAAATCACGAAAACTTACCGGCGGGCAATCCAGAGCGCGCCTTCGCGCTGCGAGCGTTTGAAGCCGGCGCGCTCGTAGATCGTTCGCGCAATGCCCTCTGCGTCTGCAACGATTACGAACGTGCGTGCGCCGAACTGTTCGCTCACGTAACGCGCCGCTGCGCCGATCAGACAGCGCGCGATACCGCGGTTACGGTATTCGGGCAACACGCCCACGTCCTGATAG
>JBKPMZ010000114.1:0-7915 GCA_046732415.1 Vulcanimicrobiota bacterium | reverse complement strand
CGCAGGTCTTGCGGCGCGAAGTGGTCGGGGTGCTGGTGCGATATCCAAATATGTGTCGCCGCGCCGAAGTCTTGGGGACCGAAGCGCGTGGGCGTGATATGACGCCAGCCGTTGTTAAACGCCGGGCCGCTCAGCCACGGGTCGCATACCAGGCGCACTCCCGCCGTCGCGTACAAAAAACTGGCGTGATTGATCCACGAAACGCTGACCGCTTCCCTTGGTAAAGCACGCATTGCCCGACACCCTCGCCTCTCCATTTCAGGCTAGTGCGCGCGCCTGCCACGTTATAGGGAGAAGCGTCCTGACAACGCCGCCGATGGTCCCGTCGGCTGGCATACGCTGGGACGGAAACGCCATACTGATGGCTCTTTGAGGGCCAAATGTCCCGTTTTGAGGTCATTTTGATGGCCGTCTCGCCACCAAAATGGCACAATATGCCAATGGAACGCACGAATGAGCCGAAAATCGTGCTTCTCGTCCGGTTGCTCAACGCGATCGACGAGGGCCGTTTCTCCTTTGAACAACTGAAGGACCGCATCTCCGAGGGCGAGCACCGCCCGAGTACTCGAAGCTTGCGCCGCTACCTGGCCGTGCTGGCGGACGCCGGCTTTCCCTGGTATTTCGACCGGGCGACCAACACGTATCGCTTCAGCGACGGCTACAGCCTCAAGCGCCTGGAGCTGAACAGCAGCGAACTGTTCGGCTTGGTCGCTTTGCGAGCGATTAGCGCGAGCCTGGGCGGAGCGATCGGCACGTACGTGGACGAGGTGACGGAGAAGATTACCGGCGCTGCCGGCCGTGGCGTCAAGGAGCGCGTCGAAGGAACGCCGCCGGTGACGTTCCGTCTGAGCGAAACGCACTTGGACGAGGAAGGCGAGCGCGTATTCGGGCTGCTTTCGTCGGCCGAGCGCAGTTCACGCAGCGTCAGTTTCACCTACACGGATAAGGAAAGCCAGCGTTCCAAACGCGTGGCCGATCCATACGGCTTCGTCGTGAGCAGCGGACGCGTGTACTGCGTCGCGTACGATCACGACCGCCGCGACAAGCGTGTGTTCGCAGTCGACAGCATTGGCGATCTGGACGTGCTCGCGCAGACGTTCACCAAACCGCAGAACTTCAGCGTCGACGATTTTGCGTCGAGCTCGATCAGCGGCGTGCTGCACAACGAGCAGACGACCGAAGTGCGCGTTCGCTTTGCTTCGCGAGTTGCGAAGGCTGCGGTTGCTGCACGCATTGTCGCCGAGCGCGCAATCGATCGGCGCGACGACGGCTCAGTCGAAATTACGTATCACGTCGCCGACGTCGATGAACTGTCGCGGTGGGTGCTCGGTTGGGGTGCGCAAGCCGAAATCGTTGCGCCGTCGGCCGTGCGCGATCGGGTGCGCATGCTCATCGCGCAAATCGCCGCGAAGTACGAACTGCCGGTCAGTAAGTAAAAAAAAGGAAGCCGGGAAGGGACCTGTTTGCCGGCGCGTCGCGACTTTCACGCAATTGACAGGATGTCAAACTTCCTTAGCCGTTGCGTGAAAGCGCCGAGTAGGAAATTGACAGGACGTCAATTTCCGAACGGTGACGGCAAACAGGTCCCTTCCCGGCTGTTAAAAACGAAAGCCCCCGGGAGTATGAGTCTCGGGGGCTTCGGCGTCGTTCATTCGCGTTTGCGCCTGTTTGGCTCCCGTGAAAGAAACCCTACTGACGCGGCGTCCGATTCTTCCGGTCCACTCGGAACACGCGCTCGTCGCGCATGCCGTCAACATGTGCCGGTTGCGGCTCTACGCTAGCCGCACTTCGTTTGTTATTCGAAGTACATGGATGGTAACACGCGTCAAAAACGCGAGCAATAGGCGAAAGCCCTAACTCACAGCGTTTCCACAACAAAGTTGAGTTGTGCACGTTTTATTCGCGCAACCAATGCAAATACGAAGGCCCCGAATTGCTTCGGGGCCTTTCGACGTATCATTCCGTCTGGTTCGCCTGTTTGACTCCCGTGAAGGAATCCCACTGACGCTTCCGCGGAACTTCGACCGTCCACTCGGATCGCCGACGTGCGACTGCATCGTCAACATGGCCGGTCGCGATTCTACGTTCATCGCGCTTCGTTTTATCGAAGTGTTTGCATGGTATCACCCTGCAAAAGTCGTAGCAAGGGGGCGGACGCCGTACTCACAACGTTTCCACAAGAAAATGCGTTTATGCACAGTACGGTCCCGTGTTATCCTCGCTTTCCACCGGAGAGGTCTTTGTGAAGGTTCGAATTGCCGTTTTCTTAGCCGCAGCCGCCCTCGTCAGCGGCGCGCTGCTGCATGCTCCCGCGCGCGCGCAGGACCTGATGTCCGGGCTGCCCATCGACGGCATCCGCTGCGACAGCATGGAAGGCGCGGTCGAGCACGTCCACGCGCATCTGCAGATCTTCAATAAGGGACGCAGCGTGCAAGTCCCAGCGGACATCGGCATCATGCAGGTCGCCGGCTGCCTTTACTGGGTGCATACGCACGCGACGGACGGCATTATTCACATCGAGTCGCCAGCGGTTCGCACGTTCACGCTCGGCCAGTTCTTCGATGTGTGGGGTGTGGACCTGAACCGCACCACCGCGGCGAGCGTCCATGCGGCGCGCGGCCGTACGCTGCGTTTTACCGTGAACGGCAAACTGTGGACGAAGGACCCGCGCGCCATCCCGCTGCGCGACCGCGAAGAGATCGTCATCCAAAACGGCCCGCCGTACGGCAAGCCCCACGGCGCGGACTGGTCGAAATTGTAGGTTCAGGATAAACTCGGCCGTGGCCGGAAGTACACGCGCGTATGACGACCACGGCCCTTCCCACCGTAGACCTGGACGGTAAGCACCTCTCCCTGGAATCCATCCGCGCGATTGCCGAGGATGCGGCGCAAGTGCGCGTTACTGGCGATGCTCGGGCCCGCGTCGGCGCGGCGCGGCGACTCGTCGACGAAAAATTCGGCATCGGCGATGCCATCTACGGCGTAACGACGGGTTTTGGCCGGTTGGCGAATATTCCGGTCGAACCCAAAGACGCCGCGCAACTGCAACTGAATTTGGTGCGCAGCCACGCCGCAGGTACGGGCGAGCCGCTGGCGATCGAATTCGTGCGTGCCGCCGGCGTGCTCCGCGTAAGTTCGCTTTCCGCAGGTCACTCCGGCATCCGTGAATCGACGCTGGATTTATTGATCGCGCTGCTCAATCGCGGCGTCACGCCGGTCGTGCCGCGGCAAGGTTCCGTGGGCGCCAGCGGCGATCTCGCGCCGCTCGCGCACATGACGCTCACGCTCATTGGCGAGGGTGAAGCATTTTATCGCGGTGAGCGTATGGCCAGCGCGCGCGCATTACAACTGGCGGGTTTGCAGCCCATCGAACTCGGTGCAAAGGAAGGGCTCGCGCTCGTCAACGGCACCGAAGTCATGACCGGCATCGCGGCTCTGTGCCAACTGCGTGCGGAGCGTTTACTGGCAGCCGCGGATATCATCGGCGCGATGTCGCTCGAAGCATTTCTGGGAACGGATCGCGTGTTTGACCGGCGTATTAACGCGCTGCGTCCGCATCCCGGGCAAGCGCGCGTCGCGGACAACTTGCGTGCGCTGCTCAATGGTTCGGAGATCATGGAATCGCATCGCGAATGCGGCCGCGTGCAAGACCCGTATTCGTACCGCTGCATTCCCGTCGTGCACGGTGCCGTGCGCGATGCCGCGCAGCACGCGCGCCGCGTCATCGAAACCGAAGCGATCTCCGTGACGGACAATCCGCTGGTCTTCCCCGACGACGGCGAATTTCTCACCGGCGGAAATTTCCACGGTCAACCCGTCGCGCTGGCATGCGATTTGCTGAAGATGTCGCTCGCGGAAGTCGCGGGCATCAGCGAGCGGCGGTTGTATCTGCTGCTCAACGCGGAGGAGCGCGGTTTGCCGCTGTTCCTTACCGGACGCTCGGGCTTGCAGTCGGGACTGATGATCGTGCAATATACGTCCGCGGCAATGGTCTCGGAAAACAAAGGCCTGGCATGGCCGAACAGCGTCGATTCGATTCCCACTTCGGCCGGACAGGAAGATCACGTCAGCATGGGCATGACGGCCGCCGTGCACTTGGATCGCGTGCTGCAAAACGTCGAAGGATCGCTCGCGTGCGAATTGCTCGGCGCGCTGGTCGCCACCGATTTTCGCCGTCCGCTCAAATCCGGAGCCGGCACGCAAGCGGCGTACGACGTCGCGCGCGAACGCATCGATCCTTGGACGGACGATCGTATACCCGCGCCGGACATCGAAGCGGCGCGCGAACTGATTCGCAGCGGTACGCTGGTGAAGGCGGCGGAAGATGCGATCGGTGCCGCGCTCGTGGAGGCATGATGACACCATCCGAGTTTCGCAAAATGGCGCTTGGACTTCGCGGATCTGAAGAACATGCGCATATGGGACATCCTGATTTTCGCGTAGCGGGAAAAATTTTTGCGACCCTGGGCTATCCGCGCCCTGACATGGCCATGGTCAAACTTACTCCCGAGCAGCAGCACGCATACACCCACGCCGATCCGGATGCATTCGTTTCCGTCAAAGGAGCATGGGGCGCGAAAGGCTGCACGAATGTCGTTTTGCGTAAGGCGAGCAAAGCGGCCGTGCGCAGCGCGCTTGACGACGCTTGGGGCAATCACGCTCCGAAATCGCCGCAATCGACTACGAAACGGAAAACTTCATGACCACCGTTGTTACCGGTCCACGCAGGGTTCGCGCCGGGCGCGGCAATGAGACTTCGTGTCAGGGCCTGTCGCGAGAAGCGGCGCTGCGCATGAGGTATACGGCACCGTGAGCGTCATGAACCGGTACATCGCGTTTTGCACGCGGTACTGGTACGTCTTCGTGCTGGCGATCGTCGTCGCATCGATTCGGTTCTGGTCCGGTAATGGGACCGGCTCAAATCGGCTGGACTTTGTGTGGGGGTTCGTTTACGGAATCGTGCTTTTTGGTGCCGTTTTAGGAACGGCGAACGCATTGCAAAAGAGGAAAAGTTCATGACCACCGTTGTTACCGGTCCACGCACGGTTCGCGCCGCGCGCGGCAATGAGATTTCGTGTCAGGGTTGGCCGCAAGAAGCCGCGCTGCGCATGCTGATGAATAATCTCGATCCCGACGTTGCCGAACGGCCGGACGATCTGGTCGTGTACGGCGGCAACGGACGTGCCGCGCGTTCGTGGGAAGCGTTCGATGCGATCGTGCGAACGCTCAAGCGTTTGAAGAACGACGAAACGCTGATCGTGCAGAGCGGCAAACCGGTTGCGGTGTGGAAGACGCATGCTCGCGCGCCCCGCGTGCTGATCGCCAATTCGAATCTCGTTCCGAAATGGGCCGACTGGAAAGTGTTCCGCGAATTGGAAGCGCAGGGCCTCACGATGTACGGGCAGATGACCGCGGGGTCGTGGATTTACATCGGCACGCAGGGCATCGTGCAAGGCACGTACGAGACGTTTGCCGAGCTTGCGCGCCAGCATTTCGGCGGCACGCTGAAAGGCCGTGTCTGTTTGACGGCGGGCATCGGCGGCATGGGCGGCGCGCAGCCGCTGGCGATTACGATGAACGAAGGCATCGCGCTGGTTATCGACGTCGATCGTTCACGTTTGGAGCGCCGCCGCGAGTTGCGGTATTTGGACGTCGTCGCCGATTCACGCGATGAAGCGCTGCAACTTGTCGAGGAAGCACGCAGAACCGGTAAAGCACTCTCGGTCGGATACGAAGGCAATGCGGGACACGAATTTCCGGCGCTCTTTGCCGCCGGTTTCCGTCCGGACGCGGTCACCGACCAAACCTCCGCGCACGACATGATCAACGGCTACGTGCCGATGGGCCTTTCGCTCACCGAGGCGGAGCATCTGCGCAAAACGCATCCCGACGAGTACGAACAGCGCGGCCTGGAAACGGTTGCCAAGCACGTACAGGCGATGCTCGATTTCTTGGATGCGGGCGCGGTCGTGTTCGATTACGGCAACAATATTCGGGCCCAAGCGCAGCGTGCGGGCCTTACGCGCGCATTCGATTTTCCCGGATTCGTTCCGGCGTTCATCCGTCCGCTGTTTTGCAAGGGCAGCGGTCCGTTCCGTTTTGCCGCGCTCTCGGGCGATCCGGCGGACATTGCGCGCTGCGACCAAGAGTTGCTCGCGCTCTTTCCGCAGGACGAACATCTGCGCCGCTGGATCTCGCTCGCGACCGAGCGCGTTGCGTTCCAAGGATTGCCCGCGCGCATTTGCTGGCTCGGCTACGGCGACCGCGCGAAAGCGGGACTGCGCTTCAACGAACTGGTGCGCAGCGGCGAGTTGAAAGCGCCGATCGTCATCGGACGCGATCATTTGGACACCGGCAGCGTGGCATCACCGTACCGCGAAACCGAGTCGATGCGCGACGGGAGCGACGCGATTGCCGACTGGCCGATTTTGAACGCACTGCTCAATACGGCAGCGGGCGCGCATTGGGTGTCGGTACATCACGGCGGCGGCGTCGGCATCGGCTACAGCCTGCACGCCGGCATGGTGGTCGTTGCCGACGGCAGCGACGATGCGCAGGAACGCCTGCAGTGCGTGCTCACGACGGATTGCGGAATGGGCGTCGTGCGCCACGCGGATGCGGGATACGACATCGCGATCGAGACGGCCGACGAAAAGGGCATCGATTGGCGGTTGTGAGCCGTAGGCTCGTCGTACGCGCGAAAACCGTCGTTACAAATGCACCGGATGTCGCCCAGCACGGGGCCACGTTCGATGCCTTGGGCATCGTGCGCGACGGTGCGATCGCCCTCGAGAACGGACGCGTCGCCTGGTGCGGCGCCATTGACGCGCTGCCCGCGCAGTATCGCGCTGCGGAGTTGCACGAATATCGCGATTGCGTGCTCGTGCCCGGCTTTGTCGACGCGCACGCACATCCGCTCTTTGCGGGCGATCGCGAACCGGATTTCGCGGCGCGCGTGCGCGGAGAAAAAGCGCCGCTCGGCATGTTGTATACGGTGACGCAAACGCGCAAAGCGCTCGAACGCCCGTCGTCGTTTTGGGAACTGATCGAAGCACGGCTCAAGACGATCGGCGCGCACGGAACGACGACGCTCGAAACAAAAACGGGATACGCGTTGCACAAACCCGGCGAGATGGAACTGCTCTCGCTCATCACCGATCATCGCGACGACGCCGGCATGCCGCATCTCGTCGCAACGTTTCTCGGAGCGCATGCGCTGCCGCCGGAGTTTTCGAACGAAGTGGATTTCGTCGATTACCTGATCGACCAGTGCATGCCGGTTGCCAAGGCGCACGGTGCCGTGTATGCCGACGCATTTTGCGAACCGGGATTCTTTTCGCCGGAGCAAACAGAGCGCTATCTGCAAGCCGCGCGCGAGCACGGGTTGCGCCTGCGCGTGCATTGCGACGAGATGCAGTACGGAGCCGCCGCACAGATGGCCGCGCAACTCGGCGTGGATGCCGTCGACCACTGCAACTACATTCGCGACGAAGACGTACAGGCAATCGTTCGCGGCCATATCGTTACCGTTGCATGCCCCGCGACCATTGCCTATCTCGATCTGCCGCAGCGCGCGCCGGTGCGGCAACTGCTCGAGCGCGGCGGAGCAGTTGCGCTCGCAAGCGATTATAATCCCGGCACCTCACCGTGCTTCAATCTGCAAACGGTCGCGTACTTCGGACGCAAATTGTTCGGGCTGTCTGCCGCCGAAGCGCTGTACGGCGTCACGGTCGCGGCAGCGCGTTCGCTGCGCGTGCCGGCGGGAACGCTGCGCGAAGGTGCGCCTGCGGATATGGTTGCGCTGCGTCTGGAGTCGCCGGAGGAGTTCGGCTGGCAATTCGGCGGCAACCTCGCCGCGGCCGTGTATCGCGACGGAGTTCGCGCGGCATGACGCGCGTCGTGCATTGTGCTCGCG
>JBKPMZ010000113.1:0-3719 GCA_046732415.1 Vulcanimicrobiota bacterium | reverse complement strand
ACCGTAATTCGAGCGCGCTCTTCATCGCTGCAACTCGCGCACGAGTTTGCGCCGCATGCGTCTCGCACGTTTACGTAGGAGGCGGCGCAAGTGATTCAATTGCTCGAGTTCTTCGCCGGTTGCGTCATCGCGATAGGTCTGCACGCGCTGCAGCAATACGTCTGCGTCGCGCACTTTGCCCGCACGCCGGTGCACGCGGCGTATACGTTCGGAAAACGTGTCGGTAACCCCGGCGGTGCCCGCGAGATCGTCCAGCACGGCACGCAACCGCGCCAGGCGCTTACGCGTACGGTGCAAGCGCTTTGCGGACCCCGGCTTTGCGCAAAACTCCGTTATCGCCTTGCCGGCTGCATCGACGTATGTTCCAATGACGGCCTGCGCCCACTGCGCCAAGTGCTGTCCGGCGTTCATCATGCGCGCTCCAGGACGAGCATTGCGTTCTGAGCCCTTGCCGACCATTTAGGCGGTGCGTACGTGCAGGTATCGTATTGTTCGATGAGTGCCGGGCCCGCGATCGCTGCGTGCGCCGGCAGCGCCGTGCGCTGATACACGGGCGTTTCCACGAACGTGCCGTCGATATAGACGGCGCGCCTGTCATGTGCATCATGCGCGTCATGCTGATGCTTCGATAGCTCGGCACAGGGCTTTGCCGAAGCACCCGCCGGAGCCGTCGCCGTCAAGCGCGCGTTCACCAGTTCCACCGGTTCGTCGGGAACGGCGTACCCGTAGCGTTGCTCGTGTTTTTCGTGAAAGCGCTCAACCGCACGGCGCACTGACGGCTCATATGGAATGTCCAGTTCGAAACTTTGCCCACGATAACGCGCATCGTATTCGCGCCGGAACGTAATGTGCTCTTCGCGCGCGCCTTGCTCGCAGAGGAACGTGCGCGATTCTGCTTCCAGAGCGTCGAAAATTGAGCGTGCATGCTCGTCGTCCACGTCCTGCGCTTGGCGCAGAATCGGTCGCACGAAACTCGCGCGCAACTCGGCAACCAGCAAGCCGTGCGCGGAAAAAACGCCGGGATGTTCGGGAACGATGACGCGCCCAATCCCGAGTTCTTCCGCGAGCGCGCAGCCGTGCAGCGGCCCGTTGCCGCCAAACGCGACCATGGTGAATTCGCGCGGGTCCAGTCCGCGTTCAACCGTTACGATTCGAAGCACCTTCGCCATTTGCGCGTCGACGATGCGCACGACTCCGGCCGCTGTGTCTTGCGTGGAGAGTCCGATGCGCTGCGCAATCGCGGTAATTGCATCGTACGAGCGTTGCGCGTCGATTGGAAACGTTCCGCCGACCAGAGCCGTGCGGTTGAGGCGTCCAAGCACGACGTTTGCGTCGGTCACCGTCGCGCGATCGCTGGTTCCATAGCACGCCGGCCCTGGGTCCGCGCCCGCGGAGACCGGCCCGACGCGCAGCGACCCGGCTTCATCGACGAATGCAATAGTGCCGCCGCCCGCGCTAATCTCCGCAAGATCGACGAACGGAAACCGCACGGGGTATCCGCTGCCTTTGACGCTTCGTCCGCTGTGGGTCGAACCGGCGGCTTCAAACTCCGTCGCGACTTGCACGAGGCCGTCGACGATAGTTCCCGCTTTCGCGGTCGTACCGCCCATGTCGAACGAAAGCACGCGTGCAACTCCCGCTGTTCGCGCCAGGTCCGCCGCGCCGATAACGCCGCTCGCGGGCCCGCTTTCGATAATGGACGCGGGACGCTGCGCAATGCGATCCGCCGCCGCCATGCCGCCGTTGCTTTGCATGACGAACAACGGCGCGGTGATACCGCGCTGGCGAAGTGCGGCGCTGAGCCGATCGATGTAGCGCTGCACGATCGGCATAAGCGCCGCGTTCACCACTGCAGTCGAAAAACGTTCGTATTCGCGGTACTCGGGATCGACGGCGGACGAGCGCGTTACGGGAATGCCGGGCAGCGCCGCTTCTATAGCGTCTGCAAGCGCGCGTTCGTGTGCATCGTTTGCGTACGAATGCAGCAGGCCAATGGCCACTGCGTCGACACTGCGCGCGCGCAATTCCGCAACGACGCGATCGATCTCGTCTTGTTCGAGCGCTACGAGCACGTTGCCGTGAAAATCCATGCGCTCGCGCACACCCAGCCGGTCGCCACGCGCCACCAGCGGTTTCGGGCGTGTGACGAAGAGGTTGTAGACTTCGCTGCGGTTCTGCCGTCCGATTTCGATGACGTCGCGGAAACCGGCGGTCGTGACGAACGCCACACGCGGCAATTCGAGATGCATCTGCCCGAGCAATGCGTTCGTCGCGATGGTCGTCGAGTGCGCGAGATAGTCGATTGTGTCATGCGGGCGAAGCGCGCGCAACTCGTCCAGAGCCGCCAAGACTCCTTGCTCGGGAGCGCGAGGCGTCGAGGCGCATTTGAGCACGATCTGCTCTCCGCCTGAGGAGTCGACGGCGACGAGATCCGTGAATGTGCCGCCGACGTCTATGCCGACGCGAAGCGTTTGCCGCATCGTTCGGCATGTTTACGGGGCTCGCGCGGCAGGCCTCCAAAGGGCAACGGCCCCACACTGTCCGAAAAACGGCGTAGTGTGGGCACTTCCCTCACGGAGGAGAACCCTGGTGAAGCAGTTCGTTGCGGTGCTTTGTGCGAGCAGCGCTCTTGTATTGGCCGCATGCGGCGGCGGTGGCGGCGGCACGCCAAGCCCCGGCGGCGGTACGCCGCCTACGGTGAAGCCGACCGCAACGCCGACGCCAACGCCCACGCTCACGCCTAATACGACGGTGGCGCAAGGCACGCTGGTTGACGATCCGTCCGGTGCCGCGCTCGCGGGCGTGAAGGTTCAGCTCGATCCGTGGATTGTGTACACGACGCCCGGACCGACGCCGACGCCGATCGCCGTAAGCACGACCGATCCGCAAGGCCACTTCACCGTCAGCGCGCCCAACGGTACGTATCTGCTCGTGATCGGCGCGGATGCAATCAACACACCGCCACCCGGCTGGAGCACGCCTGCACCGAGCGCGACGGACACGCCCATTCCCGGTGCATCCGGATGGCGGCCGACGATCCACGATCGCATTGTACTCATTGGCGGCGGATCCGCCGCATCGCCGATTCGCCTTGTTGCGCCGACGATGCCGCCGCAGCCGCTGTACACACCGCCCGCCGTCGAAACGAACGGCGACTACCGCCTCGTTACGATCGATCCCCTGGTCGAAGCACCGTGCATTCTCGCATGGAACTCACTGCGCGCCGGTAAGGGACTTGCTGGCGCGGTTGCGGATGAATGGAGTTTAGAAAATTCCTACGCAATTGCGTGGGTTGGATTTCAGCCAAATGGCGGCGGACAAATAGTTACCCCGCTAACAACGGGTAACGGTGATGGTAGTGGTGGCACCAACTGCATACAAATGCTGAACTTCCAGTGGAGCTTCGCCAGCGTGCAGACGTACGCGTACGATTTGCAAACCCTGTGGTTCGGAGGGGCCTACATTCCAGAGAACCCTGCGTTGCACTCGGCGTATGGAGCCACCGATTTTCCGATCGATCCGCGAGTATTTGCCGATCCAAATAATCTAGTCTGGCCGTGATACGCGAGTTTTATGGCGCGTTGGGCGGAGCATATGGTGACCACTTGTTGCGATCGTAGCCGGTCCTACTCGGACCACACGGCCCACCCGGCATGTCTTGCGTGCACGAGGTTTCACCTGTCTCTTATACACATCTCCGAGCCCACGAGACATTGAGG
>JBKPMZ010000112.1:0-13507 GCA_046732415.1 Vulcanimicrobiota bacterium | reverse complement strand
ACACCAGCCCAACGGCAAGACGGAATGCTGGTACGTGCTCGACGCACAGCCCGGTGCGGAACTGGTGATGGGTTGGTCGCGCGAGGGCAGCCGCGCGGAGTACGAAGCCCGGGTGAAGGACGGCACGCTCGGCGACGTGTTGCAGCGCGTGCCGGTAAAAGCGGGCGATGCGTTTTACATTCCGGCCGGCCGCGTGCACGCGATCGGTCCCGGCATCACGCTATACGAAACGCAGCAAGCCAGCGATCTCACCTACCGGATGTACGACTGGAATCGCGTCGGCGCCGATGGGCAGCCACGGCAACTACATGTTGAAAAAGCCGCCGACGTGTTGGATTACCGAGCGTCGAACGCTCATCATTCATTGGAAGAACTCACGTACGCCGCCGAAGGGTTTTCGCGCACCGCGCTCATTGCGGATGCGCACTTTCTGGTCGAACAAGTGATCGCAACGGAAACCGCGGCGTCGATGAGCACGCGCAACCGCCCGCTCATCGTCACGGCGCTCGGCGAAGGCATCGAATTGCATTGCGACGGCGGATCCGCGATTTTGGCGCCGTACGAAACGGCGCTCGTGCCGGCCGCCGCGGCGCAAGTCGCGATTCACTGCAGCAGCGGTACTGCGCCGTTTATCTGCGTACTGCCATCGCCCACTCCGGAATCGCTGCAAAAACGCTTTGCGGACGCAGGCGTGGCGCTCCCTCTCGTCGATCGGTTTCTGCGGCAATTCGCGCCGCTGGCCCCCGCGCGGTAAGGCGATCTATGGCGGACGACGTTCACAGCATTCACGAGTTCAACCAGTTCCGGCGCGATATGAACGAGAAAATTCTCGATTCCGGCCACCTGGGGATCAAACGCTTTTTCAACCTGGACACGCGCGCGTACGAAGACGGCGCCTTGCCGCAGCGCACCAAGGAACTCATCGGCCTGGTCGCATCGCTCGTGCTGCGCTGCGACGATTGCGTGACGTATCACCTGGGGCAATGCGTCGAACTCGGCATCAGCGACGCGGAACTGCATGACGCGCTCAATGTGGGACTGATCGTCGGGGGTTCGATCGTGATTCCGCACCTGCGGCGCGCGTTCGCGCGCATCGAGGAGTTGCGCTCGCTTCAGTAGCGCCGCATTCGCGCGCGAAGCTCTTCACCGACGTCGATGCCATCCTGCTGCACGAGCGGGCGGCTCTCCGCGCGTAATCTGGCGATGTCCCAGCGCTCTTCCGGCGCAATTCCGAAATAGCCGTCGTGTAGCGCCGCTTCGGCGTGCGACATGATGTGTTCGGCGTCAATCGGCACATCGTAATACTTCGCGAGTTTTGCCGCCAGCAGACACAAGCCATCGATCAGTTCTTCGGTAAGCGGATACGGCCCGAAATCGTCGGGTTTCGCGCCTTCCATCGCCATAATGGAAATGCCGAGCGCATACGAGTTGCGCCCGCGAGTATGCGCCGCATACGGTTCGTCGGGCGCCTTGTAGACGTCGCGCATGTTTTCGCGCACGTCGTGCGTGTTGACCACGAGCAGATCGCCGGCATCGTTCGACGTGACGCAAAAATGATATGCGGGAAAGACGGAGCGATAGTCGTGCGCCGACCAATGCGTGTAAATACGCTCGATCCGCCCCTTGGGAAGAGCCGGCGTCCACTCATGCAGTTTCCAATGCGGATACGTCTCGATGCGGTTTTCCACTGCGCGTTCGTTCATTACGGACGCGTGTTTTGACGGCAGGCATCAGGCTCCCGTACCCGCAACTGAAAAAACCGCGATGCAGTGGCAAGGCAGGCTTGCGCCCGGACACACCAGGCAAAACGGCGAGCTCGAAATCGGCGGCGTGCGAGCCGGTGAACTGGCGCAGCACTACGGCACGCCGCTCGTAGCGATCGACTATGGCGTACTCGATGCCGCGATTGCGGCATTCGGCGACGCGTGCGCGCCGTATGGAATCGAAGTTGCCTATGCCGGCAAGGCGCTGCTGCTCGTCGCGCTTGCGCGCCATCTCAAGCATACGCCGCTGCACCTGGACGTGTGTTCGCTCGGTGAACTTGCCGCGGCGGAACGCGCTGCTTTTCCGGCCGAGCGCATGAACATGCACGGCTGCGGCAAAACCGACGACGAACTCGACGCCGCCGCGGGTGGACGCGTGGGCCGCATCATCGTCGACAACCTCGATGAACTGCGGCGTTTGGCCGAGCGCGGGAGCGAGAGCCGCCCGATCGCGCTGCTGCTGCGTCTAAATACCGGCATCGAAGCGCACACGCACGAGTTCGTGCTCACGAGCGGCGAGGAATCGAAGTTCGGCTTCGATCCCGACGCGCTGCCGCAGGCGCTGGACGTGCTGCGTTCGCACGCGAATCTGCGTTTTCTCGGCTTGCACGCGCACATCGGCTCGCAAATCTACGAACAGCAAGCGTTCGTCGCGAACGCGCAAGCGCTCATGGAATGCGCGGCGCAGTGCGCGCGTGCCGGTCTTACGAGCGCCCATGTGATCGTCGGCGGCGGTTTCGGGGTGCAGATGCATCCTGACGAACCGTCGCACCTCGATCTTGGCGCCACGCTGAAGTCCATCGCGCAAACCGTACAAAATGAAGCCGAGCGCCTGCGGATCGCCGTGCCGCGCATCGGCATCGAACCCGGCCGGGCGCTGATCGCGCACGCCGGAACCTCGCTCTACAGCGTAATGGCCGTCAAAAACGAATTCGGACGGCCTTATGCCATCGTCGACGGCGGCGTGTACGAGAATCCGCGGCCGGCGCTTTATGACGCGTATCATCACACCGTCGCCGCTTCGCGCGAGAGCGAACGGCTCGCGGAAACAGTAGTCTGCGGACGCACCTGCGAAAACGACCGCTTGGGCGTGGCGTACTTGCCCGGCGATCTTCGCGCGGGCGAACTCATCGCTATGTGCACTACGGGAGCATACACCTACAGCATGGCCAGCAATTACAATCGCTTCACCCGGCCGGCGGTGGTCGCCGTACGCCAAGGAACGCACCGGCTCATCGCGCGGCGCGAAACGATCGACGACGTGCTGCGGAGCGACTGCGATGCGTAAAACGCTTCTTGCGCTGTTCTGCGCGTTCGCCCTCATCGGCGCGGCGCCGCTGGAGAATCCCGCGCCCGGCGGCATCGCCTGGAGCGGCTCGCAAATCGTCGCGCTGCGCCAGCAGATCGAAAAGATTCTCGCATCCCCCGCACTGCGCGGCGCACACGTCGGCTTTCTCGTGCGAGACACGGTACGCGGAACGATTCTGTATTCCATCGACGCCGGCGACGAATTCATGCCGGCGTCGAACTTCAAACTGCTCGTCGGCTCCACCGCGCTGCAGCGCCTGGGCACGAACTTTTCGTTCGTCACCTCGGTAACGGCGGACGCACCGCCGAGCGGCGGCGTGATCTCCGGCAACATCTATTTGCACGGCGGCGGCGACGCGCATCTCACGGCGCAGGATCTCGAAGATGCGGCCGCGGCGCTCGCAAAAGCGGGCGTCAAACACGTCGACGGAGCGCTTATTACCGACTCGTCGCGCTACGATTCCCAGCGGTACGGCTACGGCTGGTCGTGGGACGATCTTCCGTATTATTATGCGCCGGTCGTGACCGCGCTGGAACTGGAAGAGGGCACCGTGCACATGACGTTCGCGCCCGGACCCAGCGCCGGTTCGCTCGCGAAGTTGCGCGTGTGGCCGCAGTCCGGCGCGTACACCATCGACAACGAACTCGTTACCAGCCCCGCCGGATCCAAAGACACCTCCGAGATCGTGCGCCCCTGGAACAAACCGCAAACCATCGAGATCGGCGGCGATTATCCGCTCGACGCGAAGGAGTCGGGATTGGTAAACCCCGCCGTTCCGGATCCGGAAAGTTATGCCGGCGACGTGTTCAACCGCGCGCTGGCGGCAAACGGCATCACCGTGAGCGGGGGCGTACACGCCGGAAAAATGCCCGCCGCCGCAACGCCGCTTTGGTCGCGTGCATCCGAGCCGATGCCCAAACTGCTCGCCGACTTTTGGTATCCCAGCGACAACCTCATGGGCGAACTCTTTTTAAAGGAACTCGGCGTCGCGCAAGCCGGTGAACCGGGAACGGACGACCACGGCGCGGAGCTGGAAGTTGCGTTTCTGAAATCCATCGGCGTCGATCCGCAAACGGTCACGATTGGCGATGGTTCGGGGCTGTCGCAATACGATCGCATCACGCCGGCGGATCTCGTCGCGATTCTGCAAGCGGATTGGAACGGCCCCAATCGCGGGGTCGTCCTGGACGCGCTTCCCGTGGCGGGCGTACGCGGTACACTCCGGCATTCGTACATCGGCATGCCCGCCGAACGCGCGCTTTTCGCCAAAACGGGCAGCATCAGCCACGTCCGTACGATGTCGGGCTTCGTGCGCACGCGCACACACGGACCGGTGACCTTTTCGCTGCTGATAAACGACTGGATGGGCGAGCAGCAGCCGAAGGGCGCGGAGGCGCTCGCGAAGGTGCGCGGCGACCTGTTCTCGGAACTGGCGATCCAATAATGCTTGGAGCACATTTCGAACGTGAAATCCGCGAGCAGCCGGATGTCTGGCGCTTTATCGCCGAGTCGAACAAAGCTGAAACGCTCGCACACGCGATCAAAGGCCGCGACGTCGTGCTGCTCGGCAGCGGCAGTTCGCTGTTCGTCGCACAGCTCGGCGCACTCGCGCTACGCCGGCGGGGCATACGCGCCCACGCCCTGGCCGCAACGGAAGCGCCGCTGGACAACGTTGCTTACCGCAATGCCGTCGTCATCGCGTGTTCGCAGAGCGGCCGCTCCACGGATCTGCTCGACGCGCTGGATATTCTGGCTCCCAAAGAACTGATTGCGCTGACGAATACCGCGGATTCCATTCTGGGCCGCCGCGCGAACATCACCATCGACCTCGGAGCCGGTCCCGAAATCGCCGTGCCCGCCAGCAAGAGCGTCACTTCGACCGCGGCGATCCTGCTGTGGGCTGCGGGCTTGATGTCGGGCTCCCATGCACGCAGCGCGAGCACGCTCATCGAAACCGCGGAGGACGTGCGCAGTTGGCTCGACGGTCATGATATCGAGGCGGTGCAGGACGCCGCGCAGCGCATTGCCCGCCGTCGCAGTGTCGTTATTGTGGCAGCCGGCTACGGGGTACCGGTCGCGAACGAATGCGCCCTGAAGTTAAAGGAAGCCAGCTATATTCACGCCGAGGGGTTCTCGGCCGGCGAGTTCCGCCACGGCAGCGCGGCGATGCTCGACCCGTCATGCGCCATTATCGGTATCGTGGACGAGGTCTCGCGTAATGTGGTAAACCGCCCCCTGATGGAAGCGCTTCAGGCCGAGAGTCTGAGGTACACCATGGGCGGTCGCATCGGCGACATCCCGTTGCTCGGGCCGGTGGTCGGCGAAGCGTTCAATACGCTGGCCTGGCTGGTGGCTGCGCAGGTGCTTGCACTGTACGTCGGACGGGCGCGATACGTCGAGAGCGACGCCCCCCGCGGTCTGGCAAAAACTATGGTTTAACCTGCGACTCCTCGCAGGATTAAGACCGGATTAGCCGCATAATCCTTTCACAGCGAACGCGCGTGGGACCACGCCGGGCGCTTTTCTTTTGTCTAGGGGACCGTCGCGCGGGATGTATCGGAACAACGTGCGGCGGCTTCGACGGAGCTAAAATATGAAACACTTCTCGAGGCGGATAGCATCGGTGCTACTGAGCCTAGGGTTTATCGCCACGGCATTTGCCGCGCCGATTCCCACGCTCGCCGCCAACACCGGTACCATTTCGGGTACCGTGACCGATGCGACGAGCCACGCGCCCATCGCAAACGTCAAAGTCTCCGCTGCATCGCCTAGCGGCAGCGCGACCACGACGTCGGACGCACACGGCTACTACGTTCTCCAAGCCCTGATCCCGGATACCTATACGGTATCGTTCCAAGCCACGGGATATCAGGCGGTCAGCCAACCCGGCATCACGGTTCAGCAAGGTCTGGACGTTTCGCTGAACCAGGCGCTGAGCAAAGCACTCAAGACGATCGCGACCGTGCATGCATCGGGCGCGTCGAATTTGGTGAAACCGAATCAGCCCAGCGACGTGTACACGGTCGCAGGCGAACAGCTCAACGCGATCTCCGGCGGCAACAATCTGCACAAGACGCTCTACCAATATATTCAGGGCGTTCCGGGCGTTACGTCCAACGGATTCCCGGGACAGCCGCGTATTCACGGCCAGCCGATCACGGACGTCGGCTATGAATTCGACGGCATTCCGATCAAGGATCGCATCACCGGATTCTTCACCACCAACCTTTCGAACGTCGGTATCTCGAACGTCGAAGTCTATACCGGCGGACTTTCCGCAGGTGACGCGGCGTCCGGTTCCGGCGTGATCAACACGGTTGTTAAAACCGGCACGTATCCGAGCACGGGCATCATTTCGTACGGAACGATGCTCGGCGGCTATCGCTTGAACGATCTCACCGCGGAATACAGCGGTGCGACACCCAACCGCCGCTACTCGTGGTACATGGCGCTCGACAAGACCAACTCGCTCAACGAATACAACAGCGGCCTGACGTATCCGGCGCTGGAGATCGAAGGCGACAACGGACCGGGCCCGGTCAAAACCACCGACATCATCGGCAACTTCCACTACCGTCCGAGCGATAAAGACGACTTCCAGCTGCTGTTCCAAAACGGCCTGGGCGACTTCATCTTCGGCTACCTCATGCAGCGCGGTCCGAATGAAGCACCGCCGCTGACGGTTCTGCCGTGCCCTGGTTATGCCGCGGGTACGTCACCGACGGGCGCAGTCGGCGGAACGGCTCCAAACGGACAGCCGTGCCCCATCGGCCTGTATTTCTCCACCGCTGCCACGCAAAACGGCGGCGGCAACATCTGGCACCACTATTCGGGGCTGGGCAAACTTCAGTGGAACCACATTTTGAACGATCACTCGTTCTTTGCGCTGCGTTTCTCTGAAAACTTCAACCAGTACATCTTCGATCAGCCGATCGCCGAAGCGAACCTCGTCGAAGAAAACAACCGCAGCGACTGGGGACTCAAAGGCTGTCCCGACTTGCCGTACCAGCCCGGTACGCCGGTCGTTACCACCAAAGGTGGAACGTCCGGTTCGCCGTGCATGCAGCAGTGGAACTGGTTCAGCACCGGCTTCACCGGCGACCGCCGCTCCAACATGTGGCTCGGCGCGCTGGATTACACCAACAACATCAGTGCCAACTTGACGATTCACGCCGGCATCGGCGACGAGTTGGACAACAACATCTGGTCGTACTACTACTCGCTCTACTTCAATCCGGACGGTTCGTGGCCGGGCGTCGACCTGCTCTCGAACTATCCGACGCACATCCCGTACGTCTATGCGGATGCGGCAGTCAAGGTCGGCAAATTCTTGCTGCAACCGGGTCTCCGCTATCAGCGTGAATCGTACGATTATCCCGCGGTAACGGATCCGAGCACCGGCAAAGTAACGCCGGGGGGGCCGCTCTCCGTCGGCATCTGGAACCCGACGTTCGCCGGTACCTACACGATGGGTCTGGACGACGTGCTGCGCTTCTCGTACACCGACTCGACCTCGTTCGTCGGTTCGGGTTACATCTGGCGCGAAGTGGGACCGGGTGTCGTCAGCGGCACGTACAATCCGGGCGGAGTCAAAGGCTTCTCCGCGGATCCGACGCGCATCCACAGCGCCGACTTGATGTGGGAGCACACCGTCGACGCGAACACCACGTTCAAACTCGGACCGTGGATGAACAAGACGAGCAACGCGTTCATTCTCTACAGACCGTTCACCGGTATCGATCCGACCAGCGGTAAAGCGACCTACGGGCCGACGACGCCGTCGAACGCAGGTATCCGCCAAGCGTTCGGCTTTGAAATGGCGCTCAACCATGTCGATCACCGCAAGAGCGGCATCTCGTACTGGCTCACGGGCACGTACGATAACTTCTGGACCTCGATCACGAGCGATCCGACCTCGTCGTACGGCGTTTCGCCGCTGCCGCCGAGCCTGATCGCCGCGGGCAACCTGATCCGTTCGACCGGCAACCCGCTGTTCAGCGGCACACTGACGCTCGACATGCATCAGGACGACGTCAGCCTGCTGCCGATGATCTACTATCAGGGTCCGACGTTCTACAATACCAACCAACTCAGCTGCAGCTATAACTGTAAAAAGGGCACGCTGCCGCAAATCACGCAGAACAACATGAAAGCGGTTGGCTATTGGATCATGAACGCCACGGCGCTGTGGAGAATCAACGGCAACCCGAACCTCGTACTCGGCATCCAAGGCACGAACGTTCTGAACAACGTTCACGACACGGTGCCGTGCAAGTCGTCGTACTTGCCGAGCATCGGGTATGGCTGCGGTCCGTTCTGGGCCGCGGGCAACCCGGCGCAGACGGGTTACATCTACCAAAACTACTCGCAATCGCCCGCGCAATGGCAGCTCTTCCTCACCAAGAAGTTCTAAGCTGACATAGCGCAACAACGTGTGAGGACGGTGCATCGCACCGTCCTCACCTTTTTCCGCCGCTGCAAGCATCGCCGCGTCGCAGCGTAGAATGAGTACGATGATGAAGTTTGCCGCTGTTCTCGTATTCGCCGGCTTGCTCGCGCAAGCAACGCCGACATCCGCTCCGATTCCCACGCCGACGCCGAAAGGCCCCGTCTATTTCGGAAAACCCGCGGTACGGATGACGGTGGAATCGCGCCCGCTCGGTTTCGATCCCGACGGAAACGCGCGGTGGCTCGTCGTCGCACGCTACTGGGACGCAAGCGGCAAACCGACGCGCGTGATGGCCGGCGGCAACGTCGATTGGACCTCGCCGGACGGATACGTGCAATGGCAGACGCGCATGCGTTACGGACAGCCGGCGGCCATTGTCAAAGCGCAGCATAACGGCGTGCTCGCGCTGCACGTGCACTCCACGATACCGCAGTTCGCGCCAATCACCGTTCATACCGATACGCGCACCTGGAAAGCGCCGCGCGTTATTGCAAAGGCTATCGGACCGCACGCCGTGCAGATCGGCTGGTTTCCGCAAGAGCAAAACCTTGCGCGCGTCGTGCGCGTAGACGCCGCCGGTCATCGCAAAACGCTCGCAATAATCGCGGGCCCGAGTTCGACGTATCGCGATACGGGCGCGCAGCCGGGACAACCGTATCGCTACATCGTCTACCGAAAGAACGCCGTGCCCGTAAGCGTGCGCGCGTCCGCGATGCCGGCGCCTCCCGCAACGAGCGTTGCCAATGCGTCCGGTAAAGCGATGTGGCTCTACTTCACCGCCAATCCGCTCGACAAGATTTACTTCAAACATCTCAACCCGCAGGCGATCGTCGATCAGGCGGTGCGCGCCGGTTTGCATTACGTGGAACTGCGCACCGCGTACGGTGCGTATTGGGAGATTACGCCCGAAGCCAAACCGACGATCGATGCAATTATCGATGGCCTTGCGGCGCACGGCATCGGAACGATCGGATGGACCGTTCCTCGCGACGCAACGTACGAAGATCTGCAAGCCAGCATCCGTACGGCATACTATCGCACCGCGAAAGGCACGCCGCTCACGGGGCTTGCCATAGACGTGGAGCGCGGCGATGAATTCATGGGCAGTGCGCCCGAGGGGCTGGACGTGCTATGGATCTACATGCAGCGGCTTCGCCAAGCACTCGGGCAACACTATTTGCTCGTTGCCACGATTGAAGATCCGTACCTCGAACATTTGAACAACGCGAAGTACCCGTATCCGCAGATCGCCCGCTTTAGCGACGTGCTGCAGCCGATGTCGTACTGGCGCATGATGCGCCGGAAGCCCACGACGCCGGCGCAGGTGCGCGTGCTGCTCAAAGGCTCGTACGATCGCGTGCTCTACCTATCCGGCGTGAAACGTCCGATTAGCATCGGCGGCCAAACCGACGCGGAAGGCCGCAACGGCTATCCGCCCGCGGACGAAATCACCGCATCGCTGGACGTGAGCAAAGCGCTCGGCGCAATCGGGGAATGTTTCTTCGCGTGGGACGCCACGCAACCGTACCAGTGGGACGCGATTGGCAACTACAAGTGGTAGCGTGTGACGAATTTTATTCTTAGGCGGCTGGCGCTCGCGGTGCCGACGCTCGTCGGCGTGACGATTATCACGTTCGTACTGCTGCATCTGGCGCCGGGCGGCCCGGCACTCGCGCTCGCCGGCGAAAAAGCCACGCCCGCACAAATCGCGGCGGTTACGCACGAGCTGGGTTTGGACAAGCCGTGGCCCGAGCAGTACGTCACGTGGCTTGGCGCGCTTCTGCATGGCGATCTCGGTTTTTCGTACATCCGGCAGCAGCCCGTCATTGCGCTCATCGGTCAGCGCTTGCCGCAAACGATGCTGCTCATGGGGTGCGCGCTGCTCGTTTCCGTTCTGCTTGCCGTACCGCTCGGCGTCTATCAAGCGTACCGGCGAAACACCGCGTTCGACCGCACGGCGAGCGTCTTCGTGTTTATGGCATGGTCGATGCCGACGTTCTGGTTCGGCACGATCCTCATCGCGGTGTTTGCGGTGACGCTGCGCTGGTTTCCGGTCGGCGGATTGCAAACGATCGACACGACCGCGTTTGATTTGCCGTCCCGCATCGCGCATCTCGTCCTGCCCGCCGCAACGCTGGCGATCGTGTCGATGGCCGGCTGGAGCCGCTATATTCGCGGCAGCATGGTCGAGCAGTTGCGCGAAGATTACGCTCGCACGGCGGTCGCCAAAGGGTTGCCGCAGCGGCGCGTGCTCTTTCGCCACACGCTGCGCAATGCGCTCATCCCGTTCATCACGCTGCTCGGCGGAACGGTACCCGCGCTTTTCGGCGGCGCGGTCATCACCGAACAAATTTTTGCGTATCCGGGAATGGGACAACTGTTCTGGCAATCGGCGACGGATCGCGACTACTCCACGCTGCTCGGTATGACGGTCATTACCGCGGTGCTCGTCGTGCTCGGCAATCTGCTGGCTGACGTCCTGTACGGCGTCGTCGATCCGCGGGTGCGGTATGACTGAGTCGGCAATCGTTCTGCCGGTTGACGAAGCCGCCGAACCGCCTCGCCGCCGCCGCGTACGCATCACGCCTGTGGCGGCGATGAGTCTGGTGTGGATCGCGCTCATTGCAATTGCGTGCGCCATCGGTCCGTCGCTGCTGCACATCAGCGCCTATACCACCGACGTCGCGCACGCGTACGATGCTCCAAGCGCGGTGCATTTGCTCGGAACCGACGGCCTGGGACGTGACGAACTGGCGCGCCTGCTGGAAGGCGGACGCATCACGTTATCGGTTGGCGTCATCGCGGCGCTGGTTGCGATGATCATCGGAACCGTGTACGGCGCGATATCCGGCTATTACGGCGGCTGGCTCGATACGCTGCTGATGCGAATCGTCGACGTGCTGCTCAGCATTCCGACGCTATTTCTGCTGCTGTTTTTGGCCGCGATGTTCCATGGAAGCCTGCTTGCGCTGATGCTGGTGATCGGCGCGACGTCGTGGCTGGGACCCTCGCGTCTGGTTCGCGGAGACGTGCTCACGCTCAAAGAGCGCTTGTTCGTCGAGGCCGCGCGATCCATCGGTGCCGGAGACCGTCGAATCATCTTCCGCCACGTCGTGCCGAACGCCATCGGCACGATCATTACGACGACCACCTTCATGATTGCAAGCGCCATGCTCGCCGAGACGGCGCTCTCGTTTCTGGGCATCGGCGTGCGCGCTCCCACGCCGTCGTGGGGAAATCTGCTCTCCGGCGCGCAAAGCGATATCTTCGCCGGCGCATGGTGGCTGATTCTTCCGCCCGGCCTTGCGATTCTGCTGACCGTGTGCGCGTTCAACTTCATCGGCGATTGGATGCGCGAACGTGAAGAGCGTTCCGTGGTGGGAGCGTAATGCTGCGCCGCTTGATCGCCGCGCTCGCGGCGGTGCTGCTTTTGGCCGGGTGCGGTGCGCGAAGCGCGGAGACTCGCGACAAGGACATGATCGTCCTCGGCTGGATCGCTGGGCCGGACGGATTCAATCCGTACGTCACCATCGGCTCCGCCGCGACGATGGTTGAAGATCTCATCTACGCGCCGCTCATCGATCTCGGGCCCGATCTGCTTCCGCGCTGGTCGACGAGCCTTGCGTATAAAGTCGACCTCACCGACGGCGGCACGCGCTACGTCCTGCACATGCGTCACAACGCCCGCTGGTCCGATGGTGTACCGCTTACCGCGAAGGACGCGGTGTTCACGATAAAGCTCGAAAATAATTCGCACATGATCGAAAGCAAGGCCGGAGATTTTGCGCTGATGCGCTCCGTGCGCGCGCTCGATCCCTACACCGTCGAAGTGCGCCTTTCGCGGCCGTCGCCGCCATTTTTACTCAATGCGCTCTCGAGCAACGACACATTGCTGCTGCCGGAGCATATCCTGGGAAAGTACCCGGCAGATTCGGAAGCGGAAGCAAAATTCGTCAACGCCGACGCGGACTTCTCGCAGAATCCCGTGACGGCGGGTGCTTGGCGCATCCTGCGCAACGTACCGGACAACTATCTCATTTTGCGGCGCAATCCCACCTATTGGGGTCCGAAACCGCACATCGACAAGGTCGCGTTCCGCGTTTACCCGCAGCAAGACTCACTGTATGCCGCGGTCGACGCGGGCGAAGTCGACGTCACGGACATCCCGCCGAATCTCTGGCGCGTGCACAACCGCCTGCGCGGCAACCATAAATTCATCAACTGGCCGTGGAACGTCACGTTTTTGCTGCTGCCGAATTATCGCGATCCGCAGATTTCATTCATGCACGATCCGCGCGTAAAGCAAGCGATGATGTACGCGATCAATCGGCGCTTTATCACGCAAGGCATCATGAGCGGCCAGGCGGACTTCCTCAACGGACCGATACCGTCGTTTTCGCCCTTCTACGATCGCTCGCTGCCCGTGTATGACTACGATCCGGCGAAAGCACGGCGCATGCTCGATGGGGCCGGCTGGCATTTGCGAGGCGGCGTGCGCACGAAGAACGGCCAAGTGATGCGCGTCACGATCAAAACGGGCGGCGCGACCGACGCCGTCGCGAGCAACATCGCGGAACTCATTCAAGCCGATTTCAAAGCGGTTGGCATCGAATGCACGCTCGACAACGAAGAGATCCAAACGTTCTTCGTGGATCTCCACCACAGCCGTTTCCAAATTGCGCTGCGCGGCCTCATTCTGCCGCCGTATCCGGATGATTATAAATACTACTCATCCACGCAGACCGTGGCGAACGGCGGTTACAACGTCGGCTTCTATAGCAACCCGCAAATCGACGAAGCGATTGACGACGCGCGCACCGCGGGCTCGCAAAAGGCCGCGCGCGCCGCGCTGAACCGTTACCAAGAACTAGCCAGCCGCGATCTGCCGGTGCTGTATCTGTATTCGAACCGTTTGGGCGCCGTCGTTCCAAGCAGCCTTACGGGTTACGATCTGGACCCGATCGCGCCCGCCGCGCTGCCCATGGG